>JBKQNQ010000479.1:0-13093 GCA_052145875.1 Thiobacillaceae bacterium | reverse complement strand
TATTTCAACTCCTTGATGCGGTTCTCGCAGTTGGCCCGTCCGCGATAAAGGCGCCAGATGGCGAGCGCCGGCAGGTCCAGATCCGTGACATAAGCTGACCAGCGATATCGGCCCACCTCGGCATCTTCGGCGAATAAGGACAGGGTCTTGCCTTTGGGTTCAGCGCGCTGGTCGATGCGTTGGCGCACCGCGACGACGCGTCGTGGCCTGCCCCAGGCAGGGGGCGTGTAGTCGAACATCGTCAGCTCAATCCCTTGTGCCCCCGGTTCGTCAATCGACCACCAGCCTCGTTGTCGAACCAGCGCTCGCTGCAGCGGCTGGCGCAGTGCCAGTGCAGTGATGTAGTGAATCTTCCGTTGCTCCAGATCGTTCAGGAACGCCGCATCGCTAAACCCGGAATCAGCACGCACGAGCTCCACGCGCTGGGCTCCCAAGCGCGTCAGCGTGCGCTGCATGAAACTCACCACATTGTTGGCCGAACTCGCGTTGCCCGGCCGCAGCCAAAAGTTCGCTACCATCTGCGTGTCAGCCACAAAAGCCAGCAGCGGATGATGGCTACGCCGTCCCGGCTTTCTCGGGTTGTAGCCCTTCGCGGCCCCTTGTTGCGTGCCGTAGCGGGTCATCACCGTCGAATCCAGGTCAAGCGTCAGGCTGCCCACGTGCAACTGTCCAAACAACCACCCAAACCACTGGTCAAATACTGCGTCGTTCCTCAATTGATCGAAGCGGCCGAACATGCGCAGGATCGCCTTGAAATTGGCCATCCTCGACCAGCCAAATAACTTCGACAGCACCGCATCGTGCCGCGTCACCTCGCAATGCTCAAAGCGATTGGCCCCGCACCAGACACTGAGCATGAACTGCAACAGCAGTTGCGAACATCGATAGCCGCGGGACGACCCCGGAGCGGGCGCAGGCAACGCCTCCAACGTCGTGTCGAACTCCATCCGATCCAACATCCGCTTCATCAACGCCAGGCCACCCCAGGGCGTGATTTCCTTGTCCGTGAAGGCCAGCTCTATCGCCATCTCTCCCCCTGACATCTGCCCCAAATCGATTCACTCAAATCTTACCGCCAACCCCCTGCCTTTACACACCGAAAACTTAGACAAAGAACCCTGATTCCAAACAAAATCAACCCATTACGCCAATGGCTTCCATTTGATTTACCGTCGTCCCGTCCGTACGACGATTTAAATGGGAAATCTGGGTTAATCTTTATCGCCGCCGCGCCAGTGGGCGATGTCTCCCGTCTGCACGGGGCAGCTTGAGGTGTCGTCCTGGGTCAGCGGGCCGGTGTAAAGGGCGTCGCCAAGAGGTCGTCAATCCCTGCCTGTCTCGGCGGCGTGCCACAGTGGCCACGCGGATGGCGCAGTGTTCCACCCGGTGCCATGCCGGCCCTCCTGAGGGCCCCGGCAGCTTGCGTGACGGGCTCGTACCGGGTCACTTCGCTCATCGCTCCATGCCTTTATTGGCATTGCGGCTTTGCAGCATTTCGTTCCAGTCCTTCCCCAGTACCGGGATCGCAACCGTGACGTCAAAGTCGGGATGCGGCTTGGCCCCGTTTCGTCCCAATAGGGCGTTGAGCGCTTGGGCCTGACGCTGACCCGCTTGATCGGCGTCCAGCCCGAGGATCACCGCTTTGGGTTGATGTTTAAGGAAGAACGCCTGCAGCGCGATCTCGGTTTCCTTGCCATAGCCACCGCCTAACGATAAATAGGCGTCTTGTGGGTGCGCACCATCCATTTGAGCCTTCGACAGCGCATCGATGGACGACTCGCAGACTGTCGCCCGGTCAAGCGGGCGGTCTGGATTTCGTTGCGGATGCATAAAGCCGGCTAACCCCTTGCGGCCATTGAAGCCGGAGAAAGATCGTCCATCCCTTCCCGGCCCCTTGCGCTCCCAGCCGCTGACGATGAAGGAACTCGTGGCGGCGTCATGCTGTACGTGGACGAAAGCGATGTTTTGGTGACCGTTGATTGTTTCGAGACGGATGGCGCGGCCGTAGGTCCGCAAGGTATTCGCGACCAGCCCGCGGCTCAGGAGATAGGCCATGCCATCGCCCCCAAGGGGAGCCAGGGCGCCCCATGCCGCTGCAACGTCGCCCGTGCTGGGGGTGGGTTTTGCCGTTCCAGTGGCTTCGAGCGCTGCGAGGCGCCAAGCGGAGCGCTGCGCACCGACATAGGGGCGCAGGAAGCGGCGCGCATCACCCAAGCCCATTGCCATGCCATGATTCTGGACAAACTGAATGACGGTGCCGTGATCGCTGTCATCCAGGGCGTTGAAGTAGCGCCAGGCCCCGTCCTTCTGCGAAACGATCAGGATGTTTTTCCCATCACGGAATTTGAAGCTGTTGCGTCCGCTTTCTCGACGGTCAAACTCATATCCCCGTTCTTTTAGGAACTGCGGCAGCGGAATTTCATGGACAAAACGATCCAGTTCGGCCGCCTGTTCCCGTTTGAAGGTTTGATCCATGGCTTGCTGGGCCCGCATGAGCGCGTCTCGACGCTCGGGCGCCAGCCAGGAGCGTAGCTCTTGGCGAATCCTTCCCAGGTTCGCATCGCCGTGGCCTTGCATCCAATTGACGATCGTACCCTTATTGCGTGGGTGGTTCTGATCGTAATACAGCCAGATGTCTCCCTTGCGTGCAAGAACCAGTACCTCGTCATGACCCGTCATGAGATAGCGATTTGGGCTAAGCCAACTGGCCACGTAACCTCGGTTCGCGAGAAACGCGGGGAGGGGGATTTCACGCATGAAACGGGGGAGCTGCGCCGGGTGGTGGCCGCGCTCCTCGGTGCGAGTCGGGCCTTCGAAGATCGGCATCGTGTATTTCCCCGAGCGCTGTGATGAATGCAATCGCTCTATGGGGAAGGAAGCAATCGTCGCCTCAAGGCCGGCGACGACAGGTCGGGTATCGAAGTCCGGTGCGATCGTGCCGCGGCGAATCAAGCATCGGTGGCGACACGCGCCTGGGCCAGATCGTTACTTCGTTCTGAGGAACTTACGCCCAAGCTGCCATGCGAGCCAGAGGCGTCTTAACCATTTGCCCGTAGGCTTGGGGCGCAGTGCCACCATGACAAGTGCGGCACCCGTCGAAAGGGCAGGATGGCGCCGGATGTAACGAAGCGCCGCGATCCCTTGGTCCGCCAAGGCGAGGGGCGCCTGCCAGGGCTCGAGGCTCTGCGCCAACGCGGTTCGCTGTTCGGCAGCTTGTGCCACCAGATGGTTCCGACGTTCCGCGAGCCGCGCCAATTCTTTGCTCATGAGCGTGTCGCGAGCTGCTGGCGGTCTTTGGCTAACTCAGCCAGACTCGCGGCAAACAACCTCGGCTTGGTTTTCACTTTATGTAAGGCGATTGCCCATGCCGTTCCGCCTCCGGCCAAAAAGATTGCGGTCAGTCCAGCTAACACCAAGAGCCGATGGCTATCCCAGAACGCGACAACCAATAGGAGGGTGAGCAGCAGCGTGCCCAGCCCGATGCAGAACAACCCCACCAACATCAGTACGAGCACTGACGTCAGCCGCTCTCGCTCTTCTTCCAGGTCGGTGGCGAGCAGATCGAGTCGGGTATGCGCGATGGCAACCAGTCCTGCAACAAGCCCCTTGAGGGAGTCAAATAGCCCCTTGCCCGCGCCCGGCGATTCCTCGCTCATGGCTTGGCGACTAGCGGCGGCCCATCAGGAAACCGATGAGTAGCCCCAGGCCGGCAGCCACACCAATGGCTTGCCAGGGGTTCTCGTGAACATAGACATCCGTTGCCTGTGCTGCGGCTTTCGTGCGAACGACCAGCGCGGCCTGCGCATCGCTCAGCTTTTCTTTTGCGATGGCGAGCGACTCTTGCGTCTTGGCGCGCACCGTCGCCAGGGCCTCGCCCCCCTGGTTGGCCGTGGCCTTGATCAGTGCCTCCGCATCTGAAAGCACCACCTTAAAATCAGCGATCAGCTGCTCTTTTGTCACATCGGAAAAATCTGCTTCGACTGGTACAGTCTTGGTACTCATTATGCCTACCCCTTAAGATGCCAGTGCAACAATGCACCAGCCCTAGCGGTTTGTCCGCTACGTGCAAATGTATCTTCAAGCTCTGTATAGATCATGCAGCCAGCCATGTCAAAAGCCCGCCACCAGGCGAGGGTCTCCGGATCAGCTCCATCCGATATCTGCTCGCACGTTGCGGCTACCGCACATTCGCAGGGACGGCCTTGCAGCGGGCCCTGGCAACCCGCCGCTTCATGTGAATAAAATCCCTGGCAACGTCACAACCAGACGTAGGGCCAGGACGCAAGTCGTAGGATTTCCCGCATCGGGCATGCGAGAGGAATCGATGACGAAGTCTCATGCAGGCCGTGTGCCGCATTGCGTTCAGGTGTCCGCCACGGGAGCGGCCGTCCACAGCCGGACCAGAGTGAGGCCGACTGCCAGAATCGGGGGTCCAATGAAGATACCGATAAAGCCAAATGCGATGATGCCGCCGAACACGCCAAGCGTTATGAGAAGCAAGGGCAAACTGCTGCTACGACTGATGAGATAGGGCTTAACGAAGCTGTCAATGCTGCTGATCACCAGCACTCCCCATAAGATCATGAAGATTGCCCAACCGTAGGATCCTTGATAGAGCAGCCAGGCCGTGGCGCCACCCCAAAGCAGCGGGGGGCCGACAGGGATCATGGACAGAAAGAACGTCGCCGCGCCGAGCAGGAATGCGCCCGGTACTCCCGCGATGAGAAAACCGATCACTGCAACGATGGCTTGCGCGAGGGCAGTCCCGAATATTCCGTGCACCACGCCCACGGCAGTCTGGTGGATGGTGGTCAGCAGGCCATCACCCAGTCCCCCGGCGAGCTTCGCCAACGCGTTGCGTAGCATCTGCGTCAGGGTTTCGCCATCTCGATAAAAGAAGAACCCGATGAATGCCGCGAACACCATCTGTATAACGCTCTGCCCGATTGCCTTGCCCGCTGCCAGAAGGAAATTCCTGGCCGGCTCAATGAGTCCGGTGAGCAGCGCCATCGCTTCCTCCCCGCCATAGGCAAGCCTGTGCCAATAGTCATCAAGTCGTCCACCAATCACCGGCGTCTCCCTAAGCCACGCCGGCGGCTCCATCTGGCCGTGCCCGAGAAGCGTCTTGGCCGCGCTGACCATGGCGGTCACGTTGCTTGCGAGGCTGGTGGCAAGTAGCGCCGACGGGACGATAACGAGCACCATGACCAACGCAACCATAAGCAGTGCCGCCAGCGAGGATTTCTGCCATAACGCGGCGCGCAGCCGGATGTAGAGTGGCCATGTCGAAATGCAGACCACCCCAGCGAACAAGATTGCGGGAATGAACGGGTCAAGCACCTCATAACAACCGAGCGCGACGATAGTCATCGCCGCCAACTGGATGAACTGCAGCGTACGTTTTTCCATGGTCTTCACGCCATCCACTTGATGAAAATTATCACCGTGCGCCATGGACCAAGGCTGAGTGCGCCCCGGAGCCATTTGAAACCCGTATGGCACAAGTCCGGCATCAAGCCCATTCGTTGCCATTCATTCGGGGTATCCCGGTGGAAAGCAGCGCAGCGAATTGCGCTGCAATGAGCGGCCGACTGAAAAGGTAGCCTTGACCCTCTTCGCACTGCCGCGCTTTAAGAAAGGCGAGCTGTCCGAGTTCCTCTACACCCTCGGCGACGATCCGCTGCTTGAGGCTCGCGGCCAGGGCGATGACGGCGCTCACAATGATGCCATTGGATTTGGCGGAACCGATGTCGTGCACAAATGACCGGTCGATTTTCAGAATATCGATCGGGAATTCATTCAGATAACTCAAACTGGAATAGCCGGTGCCGAAGTCATCTACCGCCAGTTGCACCCCCATATCCTTGAGCTGCTGAAGTATTGCGGTGCTGAATTTGAAATCCCGCATCAAGACGCTTTCGGTAATCTCAAGCTGTAAGCGTCGTGGTTCCAGTTCGGTTTCATTCAATATTGCCCGGACCCCCTCGACGAAGTCCTTGTGGTGAAATTCCAGCGCAGAGATATTGACGGCGACCGAAGGCCCGGTTTGTCCCGTGCCTTCCCAACGCTTGGCTTGCGCGCATGCCTCCCGCAATACCCAGCGGCCGATTGGCACGATCAGGCCGCAATCCTCCGCGATCGGCACAAAACGATCGGGTAACACCACGCCCCACTCCGGATGCATCCAGCGCAACAAGGCCTCGGCGCCGGTAATGGTGCCGGTGTTCAAATTGACCTTCGGCTGATAATGCAAGGCGAATTCCTGCCGATCGAGCGCGCGCCGCAGGTTCACTTCGACAACTTGCCGCTCCACCGCGCGGGCATTCATGTCGCTCTTGAAGAACTGGTAGTTGTTGCGGCCTCTTTCCTTGGCCTGATACATCGCGGTGTCCGCATTCTTGATCAGCGTTTCCGCGTCCTCGCCGTCTGCTGGATAAACGCTGATGCCAATGCTGGCCGCCACGTGCAGTTCCTGGCCGGCAATGGAGTGAGGCACGGCGAGCGCAGTGAGTATTTTTTCGGCAGTCACCGAGGCGCTTTCGGCATGGTTGTCTTCGTTCACCAGTACCACGAATTCGTCGCCGCCCGGCCGGCCCACCGTGTCGGACTCACGCACGCACCCGGTTAGCACTTGTGCAACGGATTGCAGCAGTTTGTCGCCGGTCTCATGCCCGAGTGAATCATTGATGTGCTTGAAATTGTCCAGGTCTAGAAATAGCACGCCAAGCTGCGTGCCGCGTCTCTTTGCCAAGGCGATCGCCTGTGAAATGCGATCGTTTAGCAGCACGCGGTTCGGCAAATTGGTCAAGAAGTCGTGTTGCGACAGATGCAGCATTTTAACGGACATTGCTTGGGCCGCTGTGATGTCGTGAAGCACGATCAACGCGCCGCTGATCTTTCCGCTTGCATCATGTAACGGTGTGGCGCAATCTTCGATTATGGCTTCCGAGCCATCGCGCCGGATCAGTATCATTCCCGTAGCCAATTTCATTTGCTTGTCGCGTTGCAAAACCCACTCGACCGGATTGCGGATCGGTGCGTGCGTTGCGCGATCAATGATCGTCACCACCTCGCTGATGGGACGGCCTCGTGCTTCCGCCTCTGGCCATCCGGTCATGGCCTGTGCTGCGGCATTCAAATAATCGACACGGCCGGACAGATCGGTGCCGATGACGGCGTCGTTGATCAAGTTAAGTGCGGCTGTGGCGCGCGTCCCGTCAACGGGTGGCGTTTCTTCACGCGTCTTTTGGAGGATGACATTGCGTACCAACTGGGGTACCAGCGGGCTCGCAAAGTCTGGTTTGGACAGGTAAGCGCGCGCGCCGTGCTGCGCCGCTTCGGATGCGAGCCTTTCATCGTCCACCTCGCCTAGGGCAATGATCGGTATTTCGGGCGCGAGGGCAGCGAGCGTATCGAGTGTGGCAGTGCCTTTGCTATCGGGGAGTATCAGCGCGACCAGAATCGTTTGGAAGCGATTCGTGCGCAAGCGCTCTTTTGCGTCAGCGAGCCGCGGTACCCACTGGGTGTCAAATCGGCCAGATGCTTGCGAGGCGAGCACAGCCGTCAGGGTTTTGGCGCCGGCCGGATCCTCCATAACGATAAGAACGCGCTGTGCCATGTGGTTTCGCTCGCTACCCCGAGGAGATTAGCCCGAATCCAATCGGGCAGCGGGTCCTGGCCATCACGCCCCGCGCGCCTTCAGGCCGGAGAGCGCGTTCGCGAGGGGCCTCCCGATGTGTGCTTGCCGATCGCTGCCGTGGCAGGTCAAGTCGCCTTCGGCATTCACCCATGGCGCACGGGTGATTCCACCCCAGGTGGCGTTGCACTTGCCGCAGGATCGTTGGCATGCGCGGTTGACCCCAATCTCGCGCATCGATTGTCCCTCGTCGTGCTGCGGGCCTGCAGCCCAGTCGATTGTTTGCCTTGGTATCGCATTCATTGGCGTCGCCTTCATCTTAAAGGTGATCACCGCCTCGCTGACCAACGTTGTCCGGTCGGGTCGTAGTGCAGTCTACCCTCATATCCCGCTTCAGGCGTAATTGGCCCGGGCCGATATGACCATTGACGCCACGGGGTCATTTTTCCCCCGCCCGCGTGGCAGTGCCGCCGCGGATCCAGAAGAATATTTTTTGTTGAGGCGTAAGGATGTTATAGATGCTGTGCTCGCATTCGGCTGCTTCACCCCGGCGGATGAAGGGTCTTTACCCCCTTCTGCATCCCGGGCACAGGCCTCGACTGCCTTTGTAATCGCCTGCATCTGGTCTGGGCTGAGGCACCGATATCCCAGTCGTGGTTTAGGCGATGACCGGGTCGCAACGCCCCTTTGCACGGCAACGCCGGGGCCCATGCATGATCGATTCATCGGGGACATCCCCGCGATAGGGATGGTGCGGCGCCTCCGCCCTTAGGTATCACGTGGCAGCGCCTGGATTGAGGCAAAAACCCGCGCCCTGCCAGTTGATGCCGAACACCTGGAGCGGCTTCCATCAGCTGCATCAGTGCTCGGGCGCATCTGGGCGGCGCGCCCGGCATTGCTCAGTTAAACTAGCCGTTTTTATGAACGGCCCCACGCTTGTTTTTTCCTGCCACTACCCCGCCTGCTGTGTCCCACCTCTGCCGTCGTCTCGCTGCAGTGGCTCGCGAGAGCGCGATTGGGGGGCACGCCGATTACGTCGATGGCACGACGGTATCGCGTGGGTTCATCCGTGACACACGTGCGTCGTCAAAGCCCGTGACCCCGAAGCCAGCCGTCAAGGTAATCCAGCCGGACCCGCGCGCGCCGCATCTGCACTTGCCCTGTCACGCGGCTGCCGTTCGGGGGCACACCACGTGATGCCCATCGGCTCGGGAGCGCCGCACCGATTAGGGCTTGGGCGGTGAATCGTGGGAGGGAGGCGTCGCGGCCGGCGAGGCGGCTGGCCCCGCCTCCGAGATGGCCAGCGGGCGTGCGGCTGATCGGGGTCGCCGGCGTTCGCCATGACGCAATGACCCGCGCAGCGTCTACTGGGGTAACGCCGGCGCGCTGCCGCAGGGCGATATGCGCAATTTGCGGTCACGCGACGGAGCGAACCCGCGCGTGGCAGTGTTTCCAAGCAGCGGACGTTCCCTATGATTCCTTCCTCGCCTAAGCGCACCTGGTGGTCCCTGATCCTGAGCAGCCTGGCCTACTTCGGTCCCGATTTGTGCGTACCCGCGGTCTGGGCGCACACCCCGACCTACATTGTCCTCTCCAACCTCTACCAGGGAACGCTCGTCGTGCTGGGCTTCTGGTTCGGGCCCGCCATCTGCCGGGCGTTGATGGTCCACGAAATTCGCATGGGACCCCTTTACGCGTGTACCGAGCGCGAACAGGCGGGGCTACGGGCTGCCGGGCTGGCCGAACCGCCAATCGTTCTCTTTGATCACGCCGCCCCGTTCGTGCTGACGGTGGGCCTGGTGCCAAAGCGCTGCGCCGTCTTTATCTCCACTGGCTTGGTGAGTCGAATGACACCCCTCGCGCTGAAGTTCCTATTGGCACGTGCGGCGGTTCACGCGGCCCTACGCCATCGGCTCGCGGCACTTTTGCCCATGCTGGTCTTCACGGTCCTGTTGCCCGATGATCTGAAGTCCGTGTCCACCTGGCTCGTAGGGGGCGGATTCCTGATTCTGTGGCTGATGATGCACTGGTTCTTCGAGCTGGACGCCGATCGGTGTGCCGCCAGAGCGGTGGGCGGGGACGCGCGTGCCGCGTTGCGTGAGTGGCTCCTCGCCACGAATCCGCATCCCGCCTGGCTGACCCCTCACCCGCCTCTGAAATGGCGACTGCGCGCCGTTCAGGCGCGCGGCTGAGAAACGCAGTGAGGCGCGGTGCCATCTCGGGGTGGCCAAGATCGGGTGTGGACAACAGGAACCGGGTCAGCATGACGACTGCCGCCAAGAAGATGACTGGGTGCGGCCGCGAGTTGCGCCGAGATCCTGACGTATCGGCACCGGGCCCAATTCCCTGCCTATCAGGGTACCTCTCAGCGGTTCACGTAATGATTCGGGGATACATCCAGCCCGCGATCAGGACCAAGACCGCCAAGGTCGCAGACAGAACGGCGAAATCGACGCTTAGCCCCACAGCGGTGGCCCCGCCACTGAGCATCAAGGTGCGCAGCCCATCCACCTCGTAGGTCAGCGGGTTGGCATGCGCAACCTGTTGCAGCCAGGGTGGCATGATGCTAATCGGATAGATGGCGTTGCTGGCAAAGAAAAGCGGCATGGTCAGGACCTGCCCAATACCCATAAACCGTTCGCGCGTCTTGACAATGCAGGCGATGATTAGCGAGAAGGTGGCGAAAAGCGCAGCGCCCAACAAGACGAAACCCACCACGCCAATGAGCGCGCCAGGACTCCAGAGCATCCGGACACCGAGCATGAGGGCGAGCAGGTAGATCACGACCGCTTGCGAAAGTGCCCGGATACCGGCGGCGATGGCCTTGCCTAGAACGAGTGCCGTGCGCGGTGTTGGACTGACGAGGAAGACATGCATGATTCCCATATCGCGTTCCCAGATGACGGAAATCCCATAGAAAATCGCCACGAAGAGCACACTTTGCGCGAGGATGCCGGGCGCGAGGAAATCAATGTAATTGAGGTTACCGGTGGGGATGGCATGGGTTCGTGCGAAGACCTGGCCAAACACCAGCAGCCAGAGCATGGGCTGGATGCTGCGGGTAAGCAATTCGGTCGGATCATGTCGGAGTTTGCGCACTTCCATGTCCGTGATCGCGCAAACCTTCGCGCAATATCGGATCACGGGACGAAAACGCGTGGCGCGTTGGTCCGTCGACTCAGCCAAGCCGCTTGACTGTTTGTCGGGTTGTCGCTGTTTCACGATACGATCCGTTGTCCTGACCACTATCTTCGGTGAAGTGTGCAAATATTTCTTCCAGACTCGCACCGGGGTCGCCATAGGTCCGTCGCAGATCGTTCATGGTCCCCTCGGTGACAATACGTCCGCGACGCATAATCGCGATACGGGCACAGAGGCGTTCTGCTTCCTCCATGTAATGGGTGGTCAGGAAGAGGGTGGTACCAAATGTCGCTTGAAGTCGCTGGATGTGGTCCCACACTGCATCCCGGGCGACCGGGTCCAGACCCACGGTCGGTTCGTCAAGAAACAGCACTTGGGGTCGGTGCAGCAGGGAACGCGCGATCTCGAGACGGCGGATCATGCCGCCAGAATAGCTGCTGACCAGCTTCTGTGCGGCATCTTCTAGCCCCATGAGCGTCAGCCCCTCGTGAATTCGGCCGGTCCTAACACTTGCGGGGATATCGAAGAGTTTTGCGAATACCAGCAGATTCTCAAAGCCCGTGAGTTCCCCGTCCGCCGATAATGATTGGGGCACGTAGCCTATGGCATGGCGTACCGCTGCAGCGTCGCGCACGATGTCTAGCCCATTGATGTGCGCCGTTCCCGATGTGGGCGGCAGAAGCGTCGTCAGCATCTTGATGAGGGTGCTCTTGCCCGCACCGTTGCGTCCCAAAAGACCGAACACGCCCCCCCTTTCAATCGACACGGTCACCGCATCGACGGCCACCAGATCACCGAAGCGGCGCGTAAGCGCGTCAATCGTCAGGATGTTCTGGGAAATGGGGCTGTCCATGCAAGATGTCAATCCAATAAAACCTTACGTTGCCGACGATTAAAGCGAGACGCGGCAGGTGCTGCTGAGGTTCAAGATCCTTAACGCCTGCTGCGGTGACAACCACCCGGGCGCGGCGCCAAGCCGCTGGCCGGCCC
Organism: Thiobacillaceae bacterium; assembly: GCA_052145875.1. Lineage (GTDB taxonomy): Bacteria > Pseudomonadota > Gammaproteobacteria > Burkholderiales > Thiobacillaceae > DASQBT01. The sequence goes on along the minus strand of JBKQNQ010000479.1, from coordinate 1,326 downwards.
TGATTCGCCTGTCGTCGCGAACCTTCCCTGACGCCTGACGGGTTTCGTGATCCGTCGATTCGGGACAGCCGCGGTGTCCAGGCCAAAACCGCCAAGCAGCCCTACAGCAGGATCTCAACCCATGCGCGATGCCACCCTGAATCGGCAGGCCGCAAACAACCCCCCAGGCGCGAATCCATCGTTAGAGGGCACGACACCGGTCTGGATATCTTAATCGAATTTGATTCGATTCGAGCCGCGCGTCTTTACGGGCAGGTCGGTTCCATTGCCGCCCTAGCGCCGACTTGACCACGCGAGCCACGTGATGCCTGCCAGCATCAGTATTCCGAATCCGATTAACACCTGCGTCACTGGAAGCGCCTCGGCAAGGCTATAGGCGCCGACCATCACCAACATGGCCCCGTTTTCGAACAGGTTCTGGATCGCCAAGGCCCGGCCCGCCCCGACCGTCTCGTGGCCACGTTCCTGCAACAGCGCATTGAGTGGCACGACGAATGCGCCACCGCACATACCCAGTGCCATCAGCAGCAGGGCGCTGGGAAGCAGGTGGCTCTGCCCAGCCAGGAGGAGGATCAGGGGCCCGATCGCAACGCCCCCGATGAACGCCCGGCGAACGGTTTCCAAATGAATGAAAGCCGCCGCAATGCCCGCGCCGCCAACGATGCCAATTGACACGGCGCCCATGAGATTGGCCGGAGTGGCGTTACCGGTAATGGAGAGTGCAACCGGCACCCACGCAAATAGCATGAGCCGTAGCGTCGCGCCGCTTCCCCAGAACAAACTGGTGCCGGCAAGGCTCATGCGTGCCTTCGGGTCCGATCCGAGTAGCCGCAGTGCACCAAAGAATTCAGCCATCAGTACGCGCAGTTGCAGCGCACCGACGGGATGCTCCGGTACTAGGCGGGGGATGAACAGGTTTGCCACGGTCGCCGCCGCATACACCCCTACGATTACCGTGAGTGCAATGGTGAGAGAGCCGTCGGCGAGCCGGCCGCCGGCGACGACGCCCAGCAAGATGGCGGCAATGGTGGAACCTTCGAGCATGCTGTTGGCGCGAACGAGCTTCGCCGGCCCAAAGAACTGCGTGAGGATGCCGTACTTCGCCGGCGAGTAGAGGGTCGCGCCGGTACCCACGAGCAGATAGGCAAGCACCGGGTAACTGCCCGCAAGCATCAGAGCTGTACCGGCAAGTTTCACTGTGTTGCCAATGAGCATGACCCAGCTCTTGGGCAAGGCGTCAGCAAACGGGCCGGCGAATGGCGCGAGCAGGATGAACGGCAACACAAAACTTTCCTGAACCCAGGGGATCCGCTCTGCCGCGCCGAT
>JBKQNQ010000478.1:0-3126 GCA_052145875.1 Thiobacillaceae bacterium | reverse complement strand
GTCGCGTGGCCAGGTTGAAGCGCGCTTGGCCAACATGCCGTCGTGTCTTAAGGCGGTTGCGTCAAAGCAGTCCGAACGGACGCGCGCACCCGTTGCCTCCGGCGAAGGAAACCGGCAAACCGCCGATCGTTCACCCTTCAAGAAAGTGTCCAAAAGCAGCCAGCGGCTGAAGTCGGTCGCAGATGATCTTGGTAATTGCCAGCATGGGCATGGAAAGGATGACGCCCGGAATACCCCACATCCAGAACCAAAAGACGAGTGAGATGATGACGAGGACGGGGTTTAGAGTGAACCGTCTGGCCAGGAGCATCGGCGTTACAGTCTCGCCCTCAATCAAATGAGCTCCAAAATAAAGTCCCGCAGGAAGCAGCGCTTGCCAGAGCGTGTCATGGGTCAAAAGACCTGCGAAAAGAAATATCAGCACGCCTAAAGCAGTGCCCAGGATCGGCACATAGTTCAGCAGAAAGGCCACCGTTCCCCAAAGGATCGGGTCGCCCACTCCCGTGAGCCACATCACCAATGCCATAGCGATACCTACCGCCGCGTTCATGATCGTGATCGTGACCAGATAGGCGGAGATGTCACGTTCGATCTGTTGGGAGATTTCGACAACCTGTCGCTTACTCCTAAAGCGCGGCAGTATTTCGACAAGTCGGTGGAGAAAGATATCGCCAGATACGAGAAGGAAAAAAAGAAATAGCACTGTCGTGAAGAAGCCACTGGCAAAGTTTCGGGTCCCGGTGAATAGCTTCGTCAGAAGGGTCGAGCCTAGCGCCGGGGGGGCCGCATTTTCGGATGGTCCCGTTGCTCCAAAATCTTCAACCTGCTGCAAGAATCCCTGCAGTGTATTGATAGGTGCTCGCATGAAACTCAGCCGCTCCTCAAGCCGAGGAATGCCCTCCGGAAGCTTGGCGGCCCAGATGCGAGCGGGACCGGAAATGACCGTGCCCAAGCCGACGATTGCTCCGAAGAGCACAAGGATCAGCAGCAATGACGCGATTGTCCTAGGTACGTGCAAGCCCACTAATATGCGCAGGCCAGGCTGTAACAGGAGCTTGAGAACGATAGCAAAGACAAATGGCAAGATAATATCGCTCGCGACGTAGGCTGCCGCCAGCATCGCAAGGACGAATAGACCACCAAGGAATATTACTCTTGGATCTGAGGGCAGAGGCAAGTCCTCCGGCACTTCTGCCGGCAGCACGACTTTGGCCGTCTGATCCTTAGGCGCCATGTTCAACACTGAATCGGCCTACTAAGCCCAAATATCACCCCGAAGACCTGGAACAAGGAGGAGAGGGAAATGATTGGATCGTAAAATTATCGGTCGATCACCCTCAACCTGTTCATCGGAGAACTTGCGCAATGCTCGCTCCTCAACTACTTAGCAGAGCCGCATAAATGATCTATACGCGGCTCTAGCTACAGGCCAGGGCCGGCTTCGAGGTCCGTCCATCGCAGCGGTGCTGATGGCGCGGGGAATTACCCTGCCCTGAACGACCATCGTGAGCTCAACGACCATCCGATTGAAATCGTAGCCGTGCACCTCACCTCGCTCCAGTGGAATTTAAGCGAAATGTGGAAAATTTGGCTGGGTTTTTGTTGATTGCCGGGTTCGCGTTGCTGGGTTGCGCCTTGCGGTCGGTTGTTGGACCAGGTCTGCCCTAGCTACCGCTGTGGCTCAATTCCACTAATGGAGTGGTCCCGCCGTTCTCATCGCTACTCGGCCGCGCCGCTTAGGTGATCGAATAAACCTTTCGCGATGCGGCAATTTAGGGTGGCGAAACGCTGCTGTGGGTCACAAACGGACGCGGCGGGTCCAAGGTCCGATGTCCGTTGTTCCCCCGGCAACGGGCAGGGAATGTCCGGTGAACGCGGCAACATAGCCCGAACGCGGCGGCGATGATTGGGTAAGGCCTTTTCCGCCGAGCCAGCGCGCCTCATCGTTGGTGATCTGTTGTGGCGCGCTGTTCGTAACCCGGCGGCAGTACGTTCGTACCCGTGCTGTGCGCCCCGACCCGGTAGTCAATTCAGCCCTGCCTGCCGCGCGTCGGGGCCGCGCGTTTCCACCGCTGCTCAAAAGCGGTTTGTCACTGCTCAAAAAGTGCGCTTGCTTCTTCGTTGCTCGGCGTAAGAATGTTTGCTGGTGAGCGACGGTGGTGGCTGTGTCTGCGTACAGGATCTATGAATTAACGGCGGACGACCATGTCGCTTCCGCGCCTGCCGTTGTCGATTGCCCTGACGATACGTCGGCAATCGAGACGGCAAAGCAGCGTCTCAATGGCCGTATTGTTGAGGTGTGGCTAGAAGACCGCTGCGTGGTTCGGATGAAGCCGAATAAGATGAGCTGACGGACACCAAAGGGGCAACAGGTGCGCGACCGGCGTCACCGTTGGCCCTGGCGTGGCCCCGAGCTAGGGGGAAATCGGGGGACGTGCTAGCTGGGGCCACTTGCGCCAAGACAAAGGGGATTTCTCTCTCGGCGCTGCTACAGCAACCGCAGCCAGCCTCAATGGTTGCGGGAATTGCGTTCACCTCATCGTGACGCGTTCCGGCCACGGGGCAGGGCGCGCGACGACGGCCGCCGACTGCCGCACTGCGGCTACCGGTTAGGCGCGTGCAGCAGTAGCCGGTCCCGTCTCGCCGGCATGAACTTTGCGTAAACTTTCCTATCCCAAACTGCCTTCTAAGGGTTGGTGCGACATTGTAGGTATTGAGATGGCCGCATTTGGCAAGAAGTCGAACCACGACCTTACCTCCAGCCGAAGAGACAAGCGCCAGACCAAACGCAAGCCAATGGGCGCAGCGGCCTATATCCGGCTGGGTAGCTTTGCTGCCCGCCCATGCACCGTCATTGACCTCTCAGACACGGGTTTCCGTATATCGGTCGACAGCGCTCCTAGTATCCCGGCGGAGTTTGCTCTGTACCTGTCAAAGAACTCCCAAGGCCGCCGCGCCCGGGTGAAATGGCGTCGCGGCAATCAAATCGGTGCCGAGTTTGTTTAATCGAGAGATCCGGTATTTGAGGCGCTCCCAAAAATGTCCCGCTACGTTACCTCTGAATGACTTCCTTCGGCATGCCTTCACGCCGTTCATCGCAGCGTCTTTGATCTTTACGTCCTGCGG
>JBKQNQ010000477.1:0-37509 GCA_052145875.1 Thiobacillaceae bacterium | reverse complement strand
GTCTGAGGACAAAGTATTGATCCGTGCGACGCCGACGGGATGGAAGACGAGTATCGGAGCGCCGCAGTTTTCCACGGATTATTCCGGGGACCCACTTTGTCGCCCCAGTACCCGTATCGGCAGCAGCGTGGCCGCTGAGGAAGGCGTTAAGGCATTCGTGGATGGCGGTCCGTAGCATCCTTGCCGTAACCACCGCAACCGGCATTTTCGCCTTGTAATCTGCGGGGAACATCGGCGTAACTGCGCACGATGGAAGGCGAGCGAGACATAACAAGCGGGTTCAAATATCCCCCCGACACGGCGGAAGCGCACTGGCAGATTGATCGTCGGATCCAAATACTGGGGCAGTGCAGCGGTGTATGATGAACTATGAGTGTTCATGACCTCCTCAAATTCACCCTAAGCTTGTTTGCAATTGTTGATCCGGTTGGCATCATTCCCGTGTTTCTTGCTGCAACCGATGGGTTCAGCGTTCACCAGCGCCAAGCAGCGGCATGGGTATCGGCGCTTACCGTTTTCTGTGTGCTCGTGTTGTTCGCGTTCGGCGGGACGCTGCTTCTTGATTTTTTTGGCGTGCGCCTCGCCTCATTTTCGGTTGGTGGAGGGTTTATCCTGCTGATGCTTGCCGTTTCCATGGCTCAGGCCCGCGTAAGTCGCATCCGCCAAACGCCTGAAGAGGCCCAGGAGGCGATGGAGAAGGAAGCAGTAGGTGCCGTTCCTTTAGGGGTGCCGCTTCTCGCGGGACCGGGCGCGATTACCCATGTGATTGTTGCGAGCAGTGGGAAAGGTTCGGACGAATGGCTACGCCATTTGAGCCTTGTTCCTTCGATCTTATTGATCGCCCTAAGTGTCTGGGTGTGCTTTCGGCTCTCACCGGTCATCGCCCGCAAGATGGGCACCACCGGAATACATGTCGTCACACGGCTGATGGGTCTCATCATCGCCGGCATCGCGGTGGAGTTGATAGCGAGTGGCTTTGTTCAGCTATTTCCTGGGTTGCTGGGAAGATAAGGTGAATAGGTCATCCGCTACCCTGATAGGGTCGCGGTCATGCGCGATTAGGGCTGCCGCTTGATGCCTGGTGTGGTATGTAGCCATGAATGCGACATTAACCGCGCCATTCCTCCGGGGGCCAAAATCAATATGGGTAAATTGATGATGCGCGTCGTGAAAAAACGCACGTCACTTGGTCCACGGCGTCAAACGCCGGTTTCCTATAAGGGACCCCAATCCCGCATGGCTAGAAAAGGCTCACGGGGGGCCAACGCATGAAGAATCCAATCCATCAACCCTGCGCTTGAATCAGTGCTGGGTCAGCTTTGGCAAATACGTTGGTCCCCCCTTGAATTCCTAGAACCGCTAACCTGATCGGACCTTACGGCGAATCTGTGTCAAATTTCCAGAAGTGTTCCATGAAGCCGCAAGTGAATGAGGCCGACCAGCCGATAAGCAGCAGACCGTTGAGTGTTTCGATGCCGCACACTGCACGCAGCGGACCGACAGGGAAAATGTCGCCAAAGCCAAACGAAGTATACGTTTCGCCAGAAAAATAGAGGAACGTCAAAAGCGTGTCTGCGAAATGTCCGCCAGCATTTCCTAATCCAAATCGGTCGCGAAGGTAGTAGAACGCCACGCCATAAAGCACGATCTCGCTCGTATGTGCGACAAATAAGCCCAAGATCCCCACGAGCACGCGGACGCGCGGCGAGCGCTGCCTTGGGGAAGGGTGGCTGACAACCCGCGCAACTACTCGTAATGCATTAACGCTGTGGCGAGGACGAGCGCCGAACAGATGAATAAGGAGACGGTCATTAGGCAGCAATCATCTCATCCAGCAACACCGGCGCTCTCCGCTATGGATGGCAGTTTATGCCTTGCCAGCGCCCACTTTTTCGCTACTCGGAAGCGTAATGGTCAATACCCCGTTCTCTACGCTCTGTTTCATCCCGCTGGCCTCAACCGACGCGGGCAGGGTCAGCGTTTCAGAGAAGTTGCTTGTACTCATGCGCTGCCCGGGCGAATTTCCGACTTTGTAGGTTCCCTCAGTGGATTCGTGAGCCGTAATGCTCAGGAATCGGCCATTCAGCTGCACATGAATGTCCTCCGGCCGAAAGCCTGGTAGATTGACACGAAGTTCATAGCCATTTGCTGTGCGATGCAGCGTGGAAGTTTGCATCGGAATCGCAAAATTAGCTGGCGGGGCCATCAGCACGGGCACCCACATGGCATTCAGGGCGCTGAATTCGCGGTCCATTGCCGCCTGCATGCCGATCAAATCAGGGACGGGGTTGAAATAGACAACGGTTCCCATCACCGGCGCAGTGGCGGAGCCTTGTAAATTGGTCTGTGGGCCAGGGGCCGACGTGCAGTCTTTCGCGCAGACGCTACCTGCGACGGTTGCGAGCGCAAAGGCGAGCAAGGAATGCTTCACTAATACATGGTTCATCACTCATCTCCTTAATAAACGGCAGTCCACTCGGTTTGTGGCACTGTGATTTATTGAGAGATGTTCGGCGCGAAAGTTCCACGCTGTTTAGGCTGTTGATTCCTATCTGAAAAGGCCGGTACAGCGCCAAACATGGTTGGGTGCCGGCGGACGCTGCGTGGCACGATTTCTGGCCGCAACAAGTAGCCTCAAGTGAATTTTTTATTGCACGGCCTTTTACACTCTGGCGAATGCGATACGCTCGCTGCAAGGGGTGCAATGGCGACCGCCGAAAAATCAGGGGCTACGGGTCCACTCTTCATTTACTGAGAAACCATTCGAGCTCGGTGACGCAATCGGCTCGAAGAAGGGCTGAATTAGCAAGACAAGGCGCTAGCGCTCCACCAGGTGGCGAAGCAGCGAGCGCGATACCAAGACGAGTATCAGACTGGATAAAAAGCCTGCTAGAACATCCGCTGGGAAATGGGCACCGAGGCTAATGCGCGATAGGCCGACCCAAATGACGACGATTGCCGCAAGAGATCGTCCTGGGCGACTAAGGAGCGGCCAGACGCTGGCTGCGCAGAGCATTGCAAAAGATGAATGCCCGCTAGGCAAGCTGTGGTGCAGCTGCACCACCCCCACGACATGCACCGTACCCGAAGGCAGCGCCAAGGGTGGCCGTGGAAAGTCCAGATAGGGCTTAAGCCAATCGAGTAACCAGCCGTCCAAGTTAAACGCGACGGCGAACACCCCAATTGCAATCAGCCAGGGCAGGGTAGGCCGTTGTGGGTTGCGTCCCGCCACAGCTACGCCAACAACACCCAGCACGGCCAGATATATTGGGAAATGAGAGTGGTCGCCCAAGGCGGTACCCCACAACATGAGTTGATCCAGCGGTGCATTGTGGACCCGGTTAATGAGGTGGAAAAGCCAGACATTGAGTCCACCCCAATCATAGAAAATTGCCTTCATCGCGGGCTCAGCCAAGCCAAGCGAGCACCCATAGACTAAGTCCGCCAACTGCTGCCGCGGCACCGACAAAGAAGAGCCAGCGGGCTCGGGTAAGTGCCGTGACAGAAGCCAGAGATATGGCAATCTGGATTAGGGTCATCGCCTGGGCAAGATGGTGATGGGGCTGCATCGACTTTTCGCTGGCTTGATTTGCCGACTCATACTTCTTTTCAAGCTCTTCCGCAGTGGCCTTGATGACGTCCTTATCGCGTCGGTACTTTTCAGCTTCCTCACGGTAGAAGGCTTGTTTGTCTGGCGGCGCCAGACTAGCCGCCATTTCCATCAGGTGACCCTTAGTGCTCTTGGATTGGTAGAAGTTCCATTGGTCCGAGGCCAGGGACTTTTGCAGGACTGCCTCGTTCTTGTATAACATCGCCTCGTTTTGCGCAGCGCCACCCTGATAGCTGATAACGGCACCAACGGTAGACATGAGGGCTGTGAATATGGCCACCTGCTGGCCCAAGCCAGGTCCTTCATGCGCCGCATGTTCGACCGCATGGTCGTGGGCACCGTGAACGTGAAAGTGATCTTCCGACATTGCGTTTTCCGATGTGAATGAATTGAATTAAACCAGCGCCAGAGTCGATGTCCCTGTCAATGACGCAAACGAGCAAGCGATATTCTACTGCTGCCCCCACCACGGAAAACAGAAGTTGAATTTGTTGCCGCCTAATGGGGAGTCCTCAACGAATACTGATGCGCCGTGCGCGCGCGCAATTTCTCGCACAATGGAGAGACCAAGGCCTGACCCCGTTCCTGGGCTCCCGGGTATTCTGTAGAAACGCTCGAAAATGGTCTGTCTTAGTGATTCGGGTATCCGTGGGCCATTGTCCTCCAGGCTTAGGACTGGACCATTTACGCCATGCTGCCGTTTGATACTCAAAGTGACCCGTGCCTTGGTCCCCGCGTACCTCAGCGCATTGTCGATCAGGTTATTGACGACTTCCGCTAGCAAGAGTGAGTCACCCCTCACGGTAACCCCTTCTTCAGGCCCATCGAAGCCGAGATCGGCGTCCTGACTGATCGCCTTGGGCACCCATGCGGCGCCCGTTTCCATGGCGATGCGGCACAGATCCACCGTTGTGGGCGGCTTTAAACCATCGGCATCAGACTCCGCCTTCGCCATTAACAGTAGCTGGTTGGAAAGGCGGCTCGTTCGCTCAAGTGAAACGAGCGCCTGCTGCAGTGCTTCTATATGTCCGGTCGGATTCGGCTCCCGGAGTGCGCGCTCAATGTGCACTTTAATCGCAGCCAACGGCGTGCGCAATTGGTGGGCGGCATCCGCAATGAGACGATTTTGCGCGCCCATTGCCTTACTCAGCCGAACGAGTAAATTATTAATCGCATTTGTGAACGGTCTGATCTCATCAGGTACCCGTGCTTCCGGCAAGGGCGCCAAATCGCTAAAGGTCCGCAAGTGCGCTTCCTGCTCAAGTTCGCCGATGGGCGCGAGTCCGCGACGGACTCCAGACCGAACGGAGAGCAGCGATAACGCAATGATGAGCAACTCGATGGAGGCGACTGTTACAAGCACTTTTCTGGCAAGACGTCTGCGCTTGTTCAACGTTTCGGCCACCGTCACTCTTACTATCTGATTGCCAAATAGCTCAGCGACAGTTATCAGGCGAATTTCGTGGCCAAGCAAGGTCCCATAGATATAGGCTTCACCCTTATCGCTCACGTTTGCTTGCCGCAGCGCTGGATTTCCGGATATCAGCCCATCACGGTCGGCATCGACTCGATAGTAAACATGATCTTGCGGGTCCCACTGCAACATATCCGATGCCTGTTCCGATAGATTTAGCCGCACGTGTCCATGGACTTGTTCTATTTCTCGCGCAAGGGAACGTGCATTGTCGAGAAGCGATTGATCATAGGCCTCTTCAGAGAAGGTAAGTGCCAGGAAATAGGAAATGGCTCCACCGACCAGGCTCACGATCAGCATGGGCCAAAGCATTCTTCGCATCAGCTGGCTACGCAGGCTATTGGCCACGGGTGACTTCTACCAGATAGCCAAACCCGCGCACGGTGCGCAGGGTGATTCCCGTTCTTTCCACCTTCTTACGCAGGCGGTGTATGTGTATCTCCACCGCTGAATGTGACAACTCATCACCCCATTCACACAGGCGCTCTGCAAGATGCTGCTTGGAGACAACATGTCCGGCTCGCAACATCAGGATTTCCAAAATGCCGTATTCCCGGGGCGTAAGCTCAACCAGTGCGCCGTCGAATTTCACTTGGCGGCTGATGGTGTCAAGGGTCAACCTGCTTAAGACTACGCTGGCACTCGAGCGGCCCTGGCTACGGCGTATCAGGGCACGAAGTCTTGCCTCCAATTCGGTCAGGTCGAACGGCTTGGTCAGGTAGTCATCTGCCCCCATATCAAGCCCCGTCACCCTATCTCTTGCTTCGTCTCGAGCGGAAAGGATAAGAACGGGAATTGCGCCACCCCTGTCCTGATGCTGCCGCTTTCTCATCCGACGCAAGACTTCGAACCCGTCAAAGCCTGGAAGATTTAGATCGAGAATAACCGCATCGTAGTCCTGAGCTTGTAAAGCGGTATCCGCCTCGTTTCCATAGGCCAGCCAGTCCACGGCATAGCCAGTTTGCCGCAACGCGGCAGCGACGCCCTCTGCCAACTGAGCGTCATCTTCGACTAAAAGTAGCCGCATAGCAGAATCTTGCCGACGGGGTCAGAAGCACTTGAGGCGCACCGGCAGATTGTGCAATCGCCTGTCGCAGCCAACAAGACCGATATTCGCAAGATCCTTGACATTGACTTACTCGCGGAATTTTACGTTTAGGTTCAATCAGCCACATGCCCCATATATAGGGTGTGGTCTGGCAGCAATGCTTGCGCGCAGTGTGCTGCGGCCAAACACTCCCTCGTCAGGTTGTGCGGCACACTGGACCCTATCCTATCAATTATTCGCATGCAAATGGTTTTGCACTCTAGCGTTGATTGGGATTCGTCGCCAACCGGGATCCGTCGCGAGTGCCCCATTGACCGCCCACACTTTCTTACACATCGCCGGACGGTACGGGCCCACGGTCTCGCGACCCCTCGATCACGGCTAAAGATGGCGGCCAAAGAGTGCGTCAGCTCCGTTACGCTCACTTGAGGTTTGAATCGAGACAATCCATGTAGATCGTCGGATCAAACGCACCGCGTTGACGCTGGGCCTGCCATATCATCTCGGCCAGACATTCCATAATCACGTGCTGCGCCGTCATCGCATCGCCATATGTGCGGAGCAGCCTCTCATAGCGTAAGCGAATGCCCGGTGGTTGATCGATGGAGAGTTGCTCTGCGATTGCAACATGCATGAACAGATGCAGGAACGGATTGGTCGCGTTGAGTTCGGGGGGATAATCCTGGTCCAAGTAGCGCTCGGGGTCATCGAGCATATGGTGGTATTCGGGATGGGCAAGAATGGCTTCGAGCGCGAGGCTCTCCGCGCCCTCCAGGTGCTGCTGTGCTTGGTATTTAGTCCAAGTGTCAAAGAAGAGCTTGCGTGCCTGATCGCGGGTCGGACTGAACATCAACCCAGCTCCTTGGCTTTGTAGTCACACAAATCCAGAATCGGACAGCGAAAGCATTGCGGCCTTCGAGCCTGGCATATGTAGCGTCCATGAAGGACCAGCCAATGATGAGCGTGTTGCATGAACTCGGCCGGGACATGGCGAAGCAACTTTCGTTCTACTTCGAGTGGTGTTTTGCCCGGCGCGATGCCGGTGCGATTGCTGACTCGGAAGATGTGGGTGTCCACGGCGATGGTGGGCTGGGCAAACGCGATATTAAGGATGACATTGGCGGTCTTGCGTCCGACGCCTGGAAGATTCTCCAACTCGATGCGATTGGCAGGGACCTCACTTCGGTATCGCTCAATGAGCTGACTGCACGTTTGGACGATATGCTTGGCCTTGCTCTTGTAGAGCCCGATTGTCATTATATATTCCTGGAGCCCCGTCTCACCCAGGGCAAGAATGGCCTCAGGAGTATTGGCCTTGGCGAACAGTTTGCGGGTCGCCATGTTGACCGCTTTATCGGTGGCCTGGGCGGAAAGCACCACCGCCACAAGCAACTCAAACGGGGTGGAATACTTGAGCTCCGTCTCAGGGTGAGGGTTTGCCACCTGAAACCGGCGAAAGATTTCGGCGCGCTTGGTCGCGTTCATTTCAAACCGGTTTCACGCTTTTTGGGTACTGGTCTTGCGCAGGTTCCGTTTGTCGCGCAAGTACTGCGTCTTGGCATTCGGTGCATGGCTCCGCGCCTTGCGTTGTTTGACCAGAACGACGAGCGGATTGCGTGGCGCGCGGGTGCGAAACTTCATGCCAGTTGAGCAGAGGTTACTTGCGCGTGCGCCAACCGCCGTGCGCGTTGTTGAGCTCGACTGTCAAGCCAGTTTCTCAGCGCAATCAACAACCCGAGGCCAAGGAAGGCACCGGGTGGGAGGATGGCCAACAGGAAGCCTCTATAGTCGGGCAGTACGTGCAAGACCCAGGCCTTGGACGATGGGCCGAAGACAAGATCAATGCCAGAGAGCAGGGTACCCTTGCCAACTAATTCGCGTAGGGCACCCAATGTGGTTAACACTGTTGTCGTGCCCAGGCCCATAAAGGCCCCATCTAAGGTCGCAGGAATAATCCGGTTCTTGGCGGCAAATACATCAGCGCGTGCTAGGACGATACAGTTAGTGACGATAAGCGGGATGAAAATTCCCAAAACCAGATATAGTGGATGCGCAAATGCGTTGAACAGCAAATCTACAATTGTGACGAGGGCCGCGATGATAAATATGAAGACGGGAATTCGTATCTCGCTGGGCACGACATTACGAACCGCTGAGACTGCACAATTTGAACCAGCCATGACGAATACGGTCGCAAGTCCCAGCCCCAAGGCATTGACGACACTATTGCTCATGGCCAGCGTTGGGCACAACCCAAGTAACTGAACCACGCCGGGATTCTTCTTCCATACGCCGTCGCTTAGCAGCTTAATAAATTCCTGTTTGTTCATGATGTTCGCTCCACCCATGAGGCATTTCGCTAGGCCAAAAGTTCATTCTTGTGCTTGGCAAAGTATTCGAGCGCGTTGCGTACAGCTCGCACCACCGCGCGAGGGGTAATCGTTGCGCCGGCGACTGAATCGAATATCCCACCGTCTTTCTTCACCTTCCAAAGGTTGGTTGCTGGCTGGCCCAGGGAGCGATGATCGAATATCTTTATCCATGGGCTCTTGGCAATGTCAATGTAATCCCCAAGGCCAGGAGTTTCATGATGCGACGTCACGCGCACGCCGAGCACTTCTCCGGCCGACGTAATTCCAATAAGCAGATTAATATCTCCGCTGTAACCATCTGGCGCGATGGCCTCCAGCACAATGCCGCTGACATGTCCATTCTTGCGCGCGATCCAAGCCTCGGAGGATTGACGCGTACCAAGCAGGTCATCGGGGGGCAACGACTTCTGGTTGCCGACTAAATTATTGTCGTAGCGGTCGATGGGCATTACTTGGTTGAGCAGCTTGAGCTTTTCCTGCTTCTCGCTCTGTTCGATTGCCGGATGACTGAGGTGGAAGGTCCACGCAAGCGCTGCTGTGCCAACCAACGCAAAGATCAGGAGGATCACGCCGGTACGCACCGCGTTCTGAAAGGCGCTCGTCATTTTGCTCGGTTCTCCCCAAACACGCGGGGCTGCGTATGCGTGTCAATCAGCGGGGCGCAAATATTCATGAGCAGGATGGAGAAGGCCACTCCATCCGGATAACCTCCAAATACCCGGATTAACACCGTGAGAAATCCGGCACCTGCACCAAAGATGAACTTGCCCAGCGGCGTAGACGAGCCGGTTACGGGGTCTGTCGCGATGAAGAACGCGCCCAGCATGGCTGAGGGGGTGGCAATCTGAAACCAGGGTGGCGCGTAGCGGCCCGTGTCGGAAAAGTGCAAAAGGCCTGCAGTCAGCCAGATTGCACCGAGAAACGCCACGGGTACTTGCCAAGTAATGATGCGCATAGCCCACAGCACCAGCCCACCCACCAAATACATGGCAGCGATCCATTCCCACCCGGTCCCACCGACCTTACCGAAGATCGATGCGCCCAGGATCTCGTCCAGCGTATGCTGCTGCATCAATTGGGTACGCAGCGTATCAAGCGGCGTAGCCTGTGCGATTGCGTCAAGCTTGACGTTATCGGGCAGGCCGTTGCCGAAGATGTAGCCGAAGCTTTCGCTTAAGGTAAGTTGATGATGCGCAAGCTGAAGGGGCGACGCCCACTGTGTCATTTGCACTGGGAAGGAAATGAGTAGCACCGCGAAGCCCACCATGGCGGGATTGAAAACATTTTGTCCCAATCCGCCGTAGAGGTGTTTGGCAATGACGATTGCGAACAGTACGCCCGTCACGGTTAGCCACCAGGGCGCCAATGGCGGCAGAGACAGACTTAATAACCACGCCGTGACGATCGCGCTTAAGTCCATCAGGAACGGCGCAATTGGCTGGCGCCGCAGCTTGAGCATCAGGGTTTCAAAGCCAAGTGCGGCCACGCTGGCTACGCCCAGGTTGATGAGAATGCCAGGTCCGATCACCCAAGCGTAGGCGACGACACCGGGCAACAAGGTGCCCAGCACCTTGAACATAACCATTGATACGCTGTCTTGCTTTAGGATAAATGACATGGTTATACTTTTTGTTCGGGCTCGACAGGCTGTCTTGCGATCTCGCGAATTTTAGCGCGGCGCGACTCAATCTCCTCGATTTTGCGCTTTTGCTCTTCGGTGAGGTTGTCGGTGTTTTTCGGTGCCGCGGTGGCCTTCTTAGCCTTGGCTCGGGTCAGTGCGGCGTCAATCAACGCCTTTTTCTTCCTCGCTTCGGCATCGGTGCTGGGAATGCCAGATACATAGTCTTCTTTGTTGGCTTGTGACCGCGCAGCGAGTTTTTCGGCGCGTTCGAGCTTTTCGCGCTCCTGGCGGAATAGTCGAAATTGATGACGTTCGCGCGCCAGGTCGGAGGCGTGCTTCTCCTTTTCCCGCGCCCAAATCTCGGTTTTCGCGAAGCGATAGAACTCAACCAGCGGAATATGGCTGGGGCAGACGTAGGTGCAGCAGCCACACTCAATGCAATCGAATAAATGAAGCTCCTGCGCGCGACCAAAATTGCGGGACTTGGCAAACCAGTAGAGATCCTGCGGTTGCAAATCGGCCGGGCAAGCCAAGGCACAGGCGCCGCAACGGATGCAGGGCATGGGCTTGGGCTTGGCCGGGAACAGCTCATTAGACTTTGCAAGCACACAGTTGGTAGCCTTAACTACGGGTACCCCCGAGCTCGGCATTTCGATTCCCATCATCGGGCCACCCATGATGATGCCGGTCATGGTGTCGCGCTCGCCCGCATGCAGGATCAGTTGATCCATCGGGGTACCAATCAGTACCTCAAAATTTTGCGGGCGCAGCACGTTACCGGTTACCGTGACCAAACGGGATATCATCGGTTCGCCGTGGAAAACGGCCCGGGCCAAAGCGTAGGCCGTGCCCACGTTGAACACCTGCACTCCGATGTCAGTGGAGCGTCCGTTCCAAGGCGCTTCTTTTCCGGTCAGCACTTTGGTGAGCTGCTTGGCGCCGCCACCAGGATACAAGGTCGGCACCGCTACCACTTCCACCGCGACCGGCAAATCGCGTGCGGCGACAGTCATGGCTTCGATGGCCTGCGGCTTGTTATCCTCAATTCCCACGAGGACTTCTTCGGACCGGAGCATGTGACGCATCACCACCGCACCCTGGAGGATTTCGGGAGCTCGCTCGCGCATCAGTCGGTCATCGCACGTAATCCAGGGTTCGCATTCGCCGCCGTTCAGGATCAGGGTATGGACCTTTTGCTCCACGCCCGGATTTAGCTTGATGTAGCTCGGGAATACTGCACCCCCCAGCCCTGCCAGACCCATGTCACGCAGGCAATTGCGCAAGATATCAGATTCGAGGTTGTGATAGTCGATCGGTTCGCGTGCGATCCATTCGTCCTTGCCATCGGTTTCAATCGTGATGCACAGATCGGAAAGGCCCGAAGCGTGCGGCACAACTTCCATGCCTATTGCGGTCACCGTCCCCGAGCTGGGCGCATGCACGGCAGTGGACACGTAACCTTCCGCCTTGCCGATCATTTGTCCCTTTAGCACATGCTCCCCCACGGTCACGATGGGCTTTGCGGGTTGGCCGATATGCTGGCGCACCGGCACCACAAGTTTTTTCGGAATGAACGCAAGGTGAATCGGCTTATTTGCAGACTCGCTCTTATGTTCCGGGGGATGGACTCCGCCATTGAAGCGAAACAGTTCCCTCACGCGGCAGGCCTCAGCGGCGTGACCGGGTACTTCCACTTCCAGCTTGCAAGGTTTTCTTGGATAGGCACCATCGCAATGCAATTGACCGGGCACGGACTGACACACAGCTCGCAGCCTGTGCACTCGCTGAGGATCACGGTGTGCATCTGCTTGGCCGCGCCGAGAATGGCATCGACCGGACAAGCCTGACTGCAGAGAGTGCAGCCGATGCAGAGATTCTCGTCAATGGTGGCGACGCTCTTCGGCTTGGGTTCACCATGCTCCGCGTTGAGTGGTTTGAAATCCACTCCTAGTAGCTCAGCCAGTTTTCTAATTCCGTCCTCGCCGCCTGGCGGGCACTGATTGATATCGGCCTCGCCTTTTGCAATCGCAGTCGCGTAGGGCTTGCAACCCGGGAAGCCGCATTGCCCGCACTGGGTTTGCGGCAGGATCGCATCGATCTTGTCGACCAATGGATCACCTTCGACCTTGAAGCGTATCGCCGAAAAGCCTAGTACGGCGCCTACAACGACGCTGATCCCAACCATTACCAGAATCGCGTCAAGCATTACTTAAGATTGATCAGGCCGGCAAAACCCATGAACGCAAGGCTCATCAGCCCAGCGGTCACCATCGCGATGCTCACTCCCTGGAATGGCTTGGGAATATCCGCGCCCTCCAGCTTCTCGCGGATGCCGGCGAACAACACCAGCGCCAAGGTAAAACCGAGCGCACCGCCCATCCCGAAGAATAGCGATTCAACGAAGTTGTGGCGGGCCTGCACGTTAAGCAGGGGTATGCCCAATACAGCACAATTGGTGGTAATGAGCGGCAAGTAAATTCCGAGCACCTGATAGAGCACCGGGCTGGTCTTATGGACGACCATTTCGGTGAATTGCACAATGCCAGCGATGACAACGATAAAAGACAGGGTGCGCAAATAGAACAGTTCAGTACCGAGCACGTACTGATTGATAAGGTAGCTCGCACCCGACCCCAGCGTCAGGACAAAAGCGGTGGCCAGCCCCATTGACAGGGCGGTTTCGATTTTTTTTGAAACCCCCATGAAGGGACACAGGCCCAATATTTTGGCCAGGACGATATTATTTACAAACACCGTGCCGAAAAGGATAAGTAGATATTCCAAGGCAGAACCCACCGCGAAGACGGGTCAATTATCCGCCTTGTTCCGCCACGTCTCAACTACGTTTTCAACACGCCCCTAATGACTTCAGATATCTCGAGAACTGCAATATTGAGTGCGTTTGCGACGGCCGCGTGCGTAATGGATCCACGCCAAACATTCAATCCTGCGAGCAGGCACGGGTCGTCGGCCAGCGCTGCAAGGCCTTTGCTTGCAAGCGCTTGCACATGCGGCAGCACCAGTGGGGCCAGCGCCTGTGTTGCCGTTCGGGCGCATGCCGCAGGCATATTGGTGACGCAGTAGTGGACCACGCCTTCTTCTATGTAGGTTGGCCGTTCATGGGTAGTTGGCCTGGAAGTTTCCGCGATACCGCCCTGATCGATGGATACATCGACAAAAGCTGCGCCGTCTGGCATGGCGGCGAGGTGGGCGCGCGTCAGCAGGCGGGGCGCTCGCGCCCCGGGGACGAGCACGGCACCGATCAGCAGATCCGCGCCTGGCGCCCACTCGGCGATAGATTCCATCGTTGAAAGAATGGTCTTGACGCGCCCCTGAAACACTTGATCGATATAGGCCAGCTTCTGTGGATTGCGGTCGAGCAGCACGACGTCTGCGCCCATGCCGGCCGCGACGTGTGCCGCATTCATGCCGACGGTCCCGCCCCCAATAATGACCACGTGCCCCGGTGCAACACCTGGCACCCCTGACAGCAATACACCACGCCCACCCCCAGCCATGGACAGCGCCTGGGCGCCAGCTTGAACGGCGATGCGTCCTGCCAATGCCGACATCGGCGTGAGCAGGGGCAGGCCGCCTAGGCGGTCCATCACTGTCTCGAACGCAAGGGCCGAAATTCTCCGGTTGATCAAGGCCTGGGCGAGTTCCGGCTCGGCAGCAAGATGAAGGTAGCTGAAGAGGATCTGATCTTCATGCAGTAGCGGGATTTCCTCGAGCTGGGGCTCCTTGACCTTGACGATCAGGTCGGCTTCATAGACAGATTGCGCCGTGGCGACCACTTCTGCGCCCGCGGCAACATACGCCTTGTCCGGGTAGCCGATGCGCGTACCAGCTTCGGATTGG
Organism: Thiobacillaceae bacterium; assembly: GCA_052145875.1. Lineage (GTDB taxonomy): Bacteria > Pseudomonadota > Gammaproteobacteria > Burkholderiales > Thiobacillaceae > DASQBT01. The sequence goes on along the minus strand of JBKQNQ010000477.1, from coordinate 23,523 downwards.
ACGCGCACCGTATGACCCGCCTGAACCAGTTGCCGAGCCCCCGCCGGCGTAACCGCGACGCGATACTCGTGATTCTTTATTTCCTTGGGGAGGCCGATGCGCATCAGATTATCCCGAGTGCTTAACGGTTATGCGTTGAAACCGGAAGAAGCCAGGCTTGACGCCATCGAGCTTGATTGCACGGGTTCCCCAGCCGACACGGATTTTTCCGGCCTCCCGATACGGGCCAACCATCGATGGCGCAACTTCCACGGAATAAAAGCCAGGGGCGATGACGCGTGCTTCAACGCGAAGCTCATTTGCACTGTAGTTGGAAGAGAACCCCGAAAATGGCCGGGCGAGTGGATCGCCGATGAAGATGCCCTGACCCGGCATAAACACACTTTTCCAGTATGCCTCGATTAAGGTTTCGCCCTGAACGTAGTGGGCCATGGCTACTGCGGGAACCGGAAACTTCTGTAGAAAGTTGCAGGGCTCCGCAACTGCGCCATAACTGCCGGTGGCCCCGGCTTCTATCCATTTGAGTATACTCATCTGCCCGTTGTCGAAGAGATCGCCTCCTGCCGACGTCAGGTGGTCCGCCATTGCGCCGGGAAGGTAAACGTTGTCTTTGATATGGGGAACATTGATTGCGCCGGTGAAATAAAACATCACGTCGCGTTTGTGCTCGATAAAGTTGGCTTTCACAATGTCGATCGGAATCGTCTTGCGCATTAATGTGCGGGTTTGATCGAATGTGACCGCCCGCACATTGCGCGCCCCGTCATCCGTGCTGACCAGATAGGCGGCGCCATCTGGATTTTTTCCGTCTGAGGCAATACCGCGGTCGATCAGCCTCTTTGTATCGTCGAGCGTGTATGCCGCCAGGCTCATGGTCGGCCTGATTCGGTACGATTTGTAGGGCAACGTGCTGGCACTGTCAAAGTACGGGCTGGGCTTGGTCGGTTTGCACCCGTCCGCACAATAGGCTTTGTCGAAGCCGAAGGCGAATGCCGAGGTTATTGACATGCAATCGACCCGATAGGGCTGGGCCCACGTCAACGCCAAGGCCTGAATCTTTGATGACGCCGCATTGTCGACGATCCGCTTGATAGGCGCAAACTCCCGATGCGGCAAGTTCGGTTGGCCCGGCGCGAAGCGCACATGGATCAGGTTTATGTCGGGGATGCCGCGCCTTTCCATGTAATAGGAGGCAATCGCGACACTCTCCGGATCATTGTCGTTAACGATTACGCCAAGCTGATCCGCATTCAGTCCAGGCTGGTCGATGGAAACGACGACGGCTTCATCCAATTCGCTGGCATGAGTGGTGAGCGTGGGCGAAATAAACAAAAGCCAGAAGGCGGCGAGTATCGACAGGGAGCGAATTAACATCCGATAGGGATCCTAAGCGGCACTTGATTAGCTAGATTTCGATTTGTGTGCCAAGTTCAATTACCCGATTCGGCGGCAACTTGAAAAACTCCATCGCCGATTCGGCGCTCCGCGACATCCATGCAAATAACCCTTCGCGCCAAATCGCCATGCCGGGCAGCTTGCCGGGAATGACGGTTTCGCGGTTTAGGAAGAAGGAAGTTTCCATCATGCTAAAGTGCAGGCCCTTGATACCACAGAGTTCGAGGGCATGGGGAATGTCAGGTTCGTCCTTGAACCCGTAGCGAACCATGATTCGCCATGCGCCCTGGCCAAGGTCATGAATTTCGATCTGCTCGGCATCCGCAATATTGGGGATTTCTTCTGTTAGTACCGTGAGGAATACGACCCGCTCGTGTAGCACCTTGTTATGGATCAGGTTATGAAACAAGGCATGTGGAACCGTGCTGCGGCTCGTCGTAAGGAACACGGCCGTGCCGGGAACGCGGGTGGGCGGGTATTCCAAGAGTTGCTTAAGAAAAGGTTCAAGCGCCAAGTCGTCCTCTGCTTGTCTAGCCAGGAGCAGGGCACGGCCTTTTTTCCACGACGACAGTAGGATAAAGGCGGTCAACCCGATGACCAGTGGAACCCAGCCCCCATTCGGGATCTTGGGAATGTTGGCGGCCAGAAAGATTAGGTCGACGCTTAAGAATACTAAGGTCGCAGCCGCGACCAACCAGACGTTCTTCTTCCAAAGCGAATAGGCTACCAGTGACGCGAGGACAGTCGTCGTTGCCATCGTTCCCGTCACCGCAAGGCCATACGCGGCAGCGAGATTATCCGATGTCTTTAGAGAGACCACGAGGGCTGCCACGCCGATTGCCAAGGCAGTATTAACAAACGGGACGTAGACTTGGCCAATTTCCTTGCTAGAGGTATGGACGACTCGCATGCGTGGCAAGTAACCTAATTGGATCGACTGACGGGTGATCGAAAAGGCACCTGAGATGACAGCTTGGGAAGCAATGACCGTAGCGGCGGTAGAGAGGACAATTAATGGAAAGACGCCCCAGCTTGGCGCAAGCAGATAGAACGGGTTCTCGAGGGTCTTTGCATTGCTTAGAATCAGCGCTCCTTGGCCGAAGTAATTGAGCAGAAGCGCCGGAAAAGCGAGCCAGGTCCACGCGAGCGTAATTGCCCGCTTGCCGAAGTGGCCCATGTCCGCATACAAAGCCTCTGCCCCAGTTACCGCAAGTACCACGGAGCCAAGAGCGAGAAACCCCGCCGCGCCGTTATGGGAAAAAAACGTCAATCCATAGAGCGGGTTGATGGCCACAAGCACGTGCGGCGATCGGATTATTTGGGTCAACCCCATGACGCCAAGGACGACAAACCATAAAAGCATGATTGGGCCGAAAAAAATACCGACCCCCGCCGTTCCCCAGCGCTGAATCACAAACAGTCCAACTAATACCACCAGCGAAAGCGGGATCACGTATTCGGCAAGGTGAGGTGACGCGATTTGTAGGCCCTCGATTGCGGAAAGCACTGAAATGGCCGGTGTAATAATCCCATCGCCGTAAAACAACGCAGCGCCGAACACCCCAAGCGACAGGAAACCCCATTTGAGGCGGGGATTTCGATGAACAATCTGTTGGGTTAGCGCAATCAGCGCCATGATGCCGCCTTCGCCTCGATTGTTGGCGCGCATGATAAAGACCACATACTTGAGCGACACCACCATAATCAGGGACCAAAATACCAAAGACAACATTCCGAGGATGTTTATGGTGTCAAGGCCAATGCCATGGGCTGGGTTTAGAATCTCCTTTACCGTGTACAGGGGGCTGGTGCCGATGTCGCCGAAGACAACGCCGACCGCTCCGAGTACTAGGGTAGGCATGCCACTTCTATTTTCGTTTGTCATGATGGTTTGTTCTTAACGTTAGGGCACAATCTGCGTACGCAGTCTGACACGACTTTAGGGCCTCGGTAAATCAGGCTAGTGTATATCTGTACAAGCTTGGCTCCAGCGGCGATTTTTTCCATCGCGTCCTTGCCACAGAAGATGCCACCAACGCCGATAATCGGCACTTCACCCCTCAGTGAGGCATGCAGCTGGCGAATGATGTTGTTAGATTTGTTGAGCAATGGTGTGCCCGAGAGGCCACCGCTTTCCTGTCCATGCGGAAGGTGAGCGACGCGGTCACGATCAAGGGTAGTATTGGTCGCAATGACCGCGTCGATGCGATACCGACGCAAGAGGTCCGCAATCGAGCTGAGCTGCACCGGCGATAGATCAGGAGCGATCTTAAGCGCGATGGGCACGTAGCGACCATGCAGTTGCGCCAATTCCTTTTGACTGTTCTTTAGCTCCGAGAGCAACACTTCAAGTGCTTCTGCTTCCTGGAGCGCCCGAAGGTTCGTGGTATTCGGCGAGGAGATGTTGACCGCGACATAGCTGGCATGCGAATACACGGTCGCCAGCCCGGCGAGGTAGTCATTGGTCGCGCGTTCGATGGGCGTGTCTGCGTTCTTGCCAATATTGATACCGAGGATACCCTGGTATCGGGCCGCTTTTACGTGTTCCACCATTGCTTCGATGCCATGGTTGTTAAAGCCCATCCGATTAATGATGGCGTGTGCTTGTGGCACCCGAAATAGCCGAGGCATTGGATTACCAAACTGAGGGCGTGGCGTGACAGTGCCAATCTCGATAAATCCGAATCCCAGATCAGCCAGGGCACTGATATGCTCGCCATTCTTGTCCAGACCCGCAGCCAGGCCCACCGGGTTGGGAAAGGTGAGTCCCATAACCTCCGTCGGGCAGTTGGGCAGCCCCATCCGGGCCACCTTGAGTACCCCCAATTTGTGGATTTGATCCAACACAGAAAGACTCAGCTGGTGAGCGGTTTCAGGCTCAAGCATGAACAGGAGTGGGCGGATAAGCTCATACAGCATGACGTATTATATTGGAGGCGTTGGGACAGCGGAGGAACGAAGTCGGCTGACATGCTAAGCACCGGGCTTCCTTGGGAAGCACGGCGCGCAGAAATCTGGTCAGGTCTGGGACGGGTCCCTAAAAAAAGCACTTCCTCGAGCGGCCGGTAGACAAAATTGGCATTGGGACGGTCGTTCAATTCATGGCGTGGCCAGTTCCTGAACTTCGCGAGGTTGGAGATTGCAACGGCATCGTGCAAGGATAGGCCCTGTTTGAGGGCGTTGCGCATTCTTTCGGTAAGTGAATCGACATCGCGTCGCGTAGTCGCAACCCTGTCGAATGGAGCGATCTCACGGGCGCCCTGCCCTGGTCGCATCAAGTGGTCATACGATTCCGCGGAATGGGTCGCCGTTCCAGCCGGCGGCGAAATCGTCGACCCAAGTTTAGATCTTAGCTACGGAGCGCGTCGTGGACGCTGATTATCGGTGCCATGCGCGTGAGGCGCCCGGAAGGTTTTCTCGGGAGTTAGCAAATCTCGCGTGTCTCGAGAAAGCGCACTTCAGGAAAGCGCTCCTGCGTAAGCTGGAGGTTCACTCGGTTCGGGGCGAGATAAACATATTCTTCCGCGCCGTCGAGGGCGACATTGTGCCCGTATTTGTCGGTAAGCTGTTTTAGATCGGCATCGCTGCCGCGGAGCCAGCGCGCCGTTGCGTATTCACACGGCTCGAAAGCCACGTCCACGTCGTATTCGTTTTCCAACCGATGCGCAACGACCTCGAATTGAAGTGCGCCCACGGCCCCTAGAATTAGGTCATTATTGGCGAGCGGCTTGAACAATTGGGTGGCACCTTCCTCGGCGAGTTGTTGCAAACCCTTTTGCAGTTGTTTCATTTTGAGGGGGTTCTTGATCCGTGCCTTGCGAAACAGCTCCGGGGCAAATGAGGGAATCCCCGTAAATTTGAGTGTCTCCCCCTCCGAGAATGCGTCACCCAGCCGGATGGTGCCATGGTTGGGGATGCCGATGATGTCGCCCGCGTAAGCCTCTTCGGCCGTATTTCTGTCCTGCGCCATGAACGTGATGGCATTATTGACCGCCAGTGTCTTCGCGGTGGAAATCTGCTTGATCTTCATTCCGCGGTCGAAGCGGCCCGAGCAAACACGCACGAACGCAATGCGATCGCGATGCCGAGGATCCATATTGGCCTGAATTTTGAAGACGAAGCCTGAGAACTTTGGCTCGTCCGGCTGCACCTCGCGTGTTTCCGTCATACGAGGCCAAGGACTAGGAGCAAGATCGACAATCGCATCAAGCAGCATCTGGACGCCGAAATTATTGATGGCGGACCCGAAAAATACTGGGGTTTGCATGCCTGCAAGGTAGGCTTCGCGGTCAAACGCGTGCGATGCGCCACGCACCAATTCCACTTCCAGACGCAGCTCCTCCGCTTGGCTGCCGATATGTTCCGCCAATGTCGGGTTGTTTAGACCGGTGATAAATTCGCCAGTGCCCTTGTCGGCACGGGGGTCAAACGCCATGACCCGATCTTCGGAAATCTGGTAAACACCGCGGAAGGCCTTGCCCATGCCAATCGGCCACGTCATGGGCGCGCAGGGCATATTGAGGACCGACTCAATCTCGTCTAAGAGCTCGATCGGCGGCTTGCCTTCACGATCCAGCTTATTGATGAACGTAAGAATCGGGGTGTCCCGCATGCGGCACACATTCAATAGCTTAATTGTTTGCGCTTCGACGCCGTTGACGGAGTCAATCACCATCACCGCCGAGTCCACCGCGGTTAGGGTGCGATAAGTGTCCTCAGAAAAATCCTCGTGTCCTGGCGTGTCAAGAAGGTTAATGATGTGGTCGCGATAGGGGAACTGCATTACCGAAGACGTCACGGATATCCCCCGCTGCTTTTCTAGTTCCATCCAGTCTGAGGTCGCGTGCCGGCTCGCTTTGCGAGCCCGGACCTCTCCTGCACCCGGGATGGCGCCACCGTACCATAGAAGCTTTTCGGTGAGCGTGGTCTTTCCCGCATCGGGGTGAGAGATGATGGCGAAGGTGCGGCGGCGCTGAATTTCGGATTGGAAGGCAGACATGGGGAAATGCAGGAAGATCGTCTAGCGCGTCATTTTACCTGAGGCGGGGAACACTTACTGCGAAGTTCCGGGCGAGGGGTGCTTCTGGTTAACTTTGCTCCGTACCTCAAACAGCTTCCATGTAGGTTTGCGGGAGATTCCACGCGCGATCCTTCACCGCTGTAGCAGTTTTCTCTGGAACCCGTAAAACGCATGGGCAACGGCGATGGCTTCCCCTAGGGACAAGCGCTGCGGGGCGGTAGCAAGCATGTCCGGATGAAGAAACTTGATGCCAGGAGCGAGGTCAAGCGCATAGCGCCGGACGTGGTTACGGGTCTTGTCAAGGCTGATGACGGCCTTGTCTAGCTCGCCATCCAATGGGTTGCCTCGCGCGTCGAGTTGGAGCTGGATGGGTTTCCCAGACATCGGACAAGGGGCCTCGATCACGCAGGCGGAACCTAGCAGGCGTGGCTGGGCAAGTGCATCGAACGCGGAAAGCGCATACAGCGTTTCATGCGGGAAATGGACCACAATGTCGGTTTTCACTGGACAGAAGGGCGGTACGGCAATCGCGTCCTCGTCGTTCGTTAGAAAGAGGGCGTCGAGCGCGAGAAGCTCATTCAGGGCTTCAATGTCGAGCCCAACAGGTGCGGGTGCGCTGGCTGTCTTGATCCAGCGCGTTAGCACGGCGACATAGGTCTCGCGCGCGCCATCGCTGGCCTCTTGGCAGATGCGCCGCTCGATGGGCCAGGCGCGATGCAGGGCCATTAGGGCCTGAAGGATCGTGCGTGAGTCAGCAGAGTGCGTGGTCAAGAATAATGTCCCTCAAGTGAGCCGGCCGGGAAGCAATGGGCGCTCGCGCGGGGCGGCGCTAAGCACAGGCGTGGCTTTGTCAAGTTGCCAGAACATCGGGTGAACAAAGCGCTCCCCGGGGCAGCCAGTTGCAGGGGCAAAAAATCCAACGATCGGCAATAAACGGCCATAGTCTCGACGCAGCCGAGGCAGCAAAGGCCAGTCAATGAGGTGGGCCCGCATGTGTTCATTGAATCCGCTTCAAGTAGTTCGGCCTTCTAGGGCGCACTGTCCGCGACGCCGGTTTCGCCCAAGTTATGGCGCGGCGGGCCGATTTTGTCGAACCCGCTTCCGGACGCCGAACAACCCGCGCCCGCGAAAATATTGGACGCCCAACCAGCCGCCATACAGCCCCCCCAAATGGGCGAAATGCGCCACGCCCTCCGCACTATTTAAAATACCCAGCAGCAATTCGATCGTGGCGTAGCCTAGGACGAATAATCGCGCACGTACGGAAAACGCGGGGATGACAAGGACGATGCGATGATTGGGAAAATAGAGGGCATAGGCCAGCATCAGGCCGAAGGCGCCACCCGAGGCACCGATTACGGGACCCGTGTAGCGCATCAGGTAACCGGTTATCACAACGTGCGTAATGGCAGCAGTAACCACGCTGAGAAGATAGGTCAAGAGGTAACGCAGGTCGCCCCATTTCCGTTCCAGGGCTGAACCAAACATCCAGATGGCAAACATGTTGAAGGTTAGGTGCAGGATGGACCCGTGCAGGAAGCCATATGTCAGCAATTGCCACGGATGAAACGCGCCCGGAATATTAAGGGCCCAGAGGCCAAATACCTTGATTATGTCCTGATCCGTCAAGCGTTCCAGGCCGTAGACCAGAATGTTGACGGTAATGAGGGCAAAGGTGATCGGTGGCATCCGCGTTTGAGAGAGCACTGGTGTCAAGTTTGGCCAAGGGCGAAGGCCAGATTTTATTGTAACGATTTTTCCCCGCAACAAGGTGCGCGTGCGTCGGTCATACATCGCTTGGAAAATGGACAGGCAGGTTCTCGTCGCATCACCCAAGGGATGGCCCGGCCCGCGAGTAGCCGATGCGCTGGCCCGCCCAGATCCGACCACTGGGAGGAATTGGAATCCGCTAGCGGCCCCACCGGTGCGCTGTGTGCTCACAAGCCACCGTGTGTCTTGGGCTAGGACTTAAGTTATCGTGTTGCCCATTGTCACCTCCGGAGACATTTGGGGACGTTTTCTACGCGGCCGGTAGGTGTTTCCGAATTTAGCCACGGCTCGCAGGCCGAAATCCCCCTGAAACGAACGGTCGAATTCCCCCAAGGTGGGCATCATTTCACCTACCAATTTGTCCTGCACGATGAGCCCTACGGACTATAGATTTGACGGGTGTTGGTGTCACTACTGTCATAAGTTCGGACTAACCTCGGATCCTGAAATGTTATCGGTTGGGTGCAAAGGCAGGAAAGTCCGCGCAGACCGATCAGGGATCAGTCGCTCGCCGCAAGCGAGCCAAGCTGGAATGTTTTCGCCAAAACAATTGAGGATTCTCATATGAAAAAAATCGTAGCCATTGCGGCCGTGGTTGCCACATCTGTATCTGTGTCGGTCGCTCATGCCGATACCCTCGCGTCCTGGAATTTCGAGAACCCTCCGGATCCAATAGCCGTTAACAACAATCCGGCACCTACCGTTGGCACCGGTACGGCCAGTTCCATTGGCATGAGCAATTCCTACAACTCGACAACAGCTACAACCACGGACGACGTTGTTTTGGGCAAGAGCAGCGACACAGGCGCGAACGGTCTCGCCGACACCTCCCAAGTCTGGAGAGTCCGTGGGCAGACCCCCGGCAATGGCTGGTCGAGCCAGGCGCCCATCGGCACGCAGGGAGCCGAGTTCGACGTAAGCACGGTTGGGTATGATGCAATCACCGTCAGCTTCGACTGGTATGCCACGACCCAGGGGGAGGCGAATCTGCAACTGCAATACACCACCGACGGCACCACCTGGTTGAATGCCGCGATTAACATTGGCGCGAATTCCACACTGGGTTTGGCCGCATTGACCAACAGCACGTCCCCCAACACGGTGACGGGGTCCTATATCAGTGACAATTTGCTGACGAACGGATCAAAAGCTGGGCAGGATTGGTTCCAGGGCTTAACCGCGACGATCAGCGATTCCGCTGCGGCCAACGATCCTAATTTCGGGATTAGGCTGGTGAATGCGTCGACGGGCGCCGACGATGTCAGTACCCAGGGTACGGCTTTGAATAATTCTTCGGGCAACTGGCGGTTCGACAACGTTATGATTTCGGGAGTAGCTGCTGTTCCTGAACCCGAAACCTACGCCATGATGCTGTCCGGACTGGGACTTGTCGGTTTCATCGCACGTCGCAGGAAGAAACAAGTGTAATCGCAGGCGCTATCCCATAGACCCCGCCCCGGCGGGGTCTATCATTTTCAAGAGCCACAACATTGTAAATTGGAAGGCAGCCTCGAACGGCTGGTTTTGCAACTCTTTCAATGACGCCCACAATTTAGGCAACGTGATAACCCGTATACATCATTTATATTTGCTTCTGTTTTGACTACAGTTATCCCCGGCATTGGTGGAACATTCGATTGCGCTGTTCGGTACTTATTGCGGACGTGATTCATTCCTGTCGTCATTCGCAGACTTGCAACATTCCCTTGTGGGGAAAACTTAAGCCGGGGAAGATGGGGCCAACCCGAATCGGACGTTTGCCGGTCCGCATCAGGGATGCAAAACGCAGCCCGTCTTCGTCGCGGGGGCGTGTAGCGCAGAGGGTCCCTAGCGGGATCGCTCTGGTGTGTGCAGGTCAGCCTGAAGTATCTTCCCCCGGTAGAGGAACCCGACATCTGCCGTTTTCCTCTTCGCTTGCAGAAAATTCATCGGAATTGGGCGACATCCGCGAATGTGCGCTTGTGGCACAGTCTTGCGTCGCAGCCCCCCAATGGCTGGATTGCCAATTGATGGTTCTCGCGTTGCGACCCATTGTAGTCACTTTTCGCCAGTGTCTAATGGAGTGGGGAACGACCCAATAAACGGCAGGAAGCGGTAGCGCGTGTGCGCAGCAGCGTCACCAAAGGCGGTTCGTTCCGTGCGCAACGTCTAGATGCTTAACGGTGCCAGTCATCCATCTGTACTGCAGCGCGCGGCAGGTGGGGCACTGGGTTATGAGTGCGGGCCGCCAGCTATTTCTTCGCGGTCCTCCGCAATCGGGCTAGTAAGCGCCGAGCCAGCTCCCCAAATAGTTCAGTTTGAGTAGGGTGAGGAAAGATGGCTTTTGCGACCTGAGTCAAGGTGAGTTCACCTGCCACCATCATAACGCCTGCACCAATCAGGGTGTCGCAGTGGTCAGCCAGGAAATGTACACCAACAATCTTGCCGGTGGCTTTGTCCGCGACCAGCTTGATCATCCCGTCGGTTTCGCCGGTGATCATCGCTTTTGCATCGATGCTCATCGGCAGCTTTGCTTCCACCGCGTCAATGCCCTTGATCTTGGCCTGCGCGGTGGACAAACCTACAAAGCCCACTTGTGGACGACTGAAGGTGACGCCACAGTCGAGATCCTGGTTGTATTCAGCCGTGTGTCCAAGCAAGTTGTCCGCAGCAATGCGCCCCTGGCTGGCGGCCGTGTGCGCGAGCATATATCCGCCGTTCACGTCGCCTACGGCATAGATGTGCGGAGCCGAAGTTTGGCAGCGGCTGTTGACCTTGATGGCGGCACCATCGAGCGCCACGCCGATCTTGTCCAAATTGAGCTTGCTCGTGTCAGGCCGTTTGCCGGTAGCCATTAGCACGACGTCGCAGTCAAATGAATGTGCGTCGCCGTTGCTCTTATACGCAACGCGCATGTCACCAGGAGCTCCGCCAATGTGGTCGATGACGGCGCCCGCCACGATTCTCACTTCCTTCGCCAACAAGGCGATCAGCGTCTTGGCGATTTCATCCTCCATCTCCGCCAGGATGCGATCGCGGGCCTCCAGTATCAGAATTTCCGTGCCAAAGTCGCGGAAGATTTGCGCCATTTCCACCCCAATCACGCCCCCGCCCACAATGGCCATCCTCTTGGGAGGTGTGCTTAGATCCCATATCGTGTCTGAGGTCACGACGCCGCCAGCGTGCAGGTTCTCTCGCGCCCCAGAGATAGGAGGAACGAAGGCTGGTGCACCAGTGGCGATGACGGCTGCCCCGAACCGGAGCATCGTGACCGCGCCATCTGGCGCCGTAACTTTCAGCGTGTGGGTATCAGCGAATTCTCCGAAGCCTTCAAGGACGTTGATCTTCATGCCCTTGTCGGTCTTTAGCGCCATTTCCCCGCGGGCTTGTTGCACTCCGCGGCGGTGCTTCTCAACTTGGTCCCATTGCAGTTCAGGCTTTTCCGTGCCAGTGATCCCGATGGCACCGTCGTGTGCGCGATCGCGTATGCGGTCCGCCGCAGCACGCCAGGCTTTGGACGGGATACAGCCACGCCACAGACACTCTCCGCCCGGGAACGGCTCGTCGTGAACCATCGCGACTTTTATGCCGTGGTCTGCAAGCTCACGGGCGCAATCTTCACCCCCGGGCCCACCCCCGATGATGACCACTGGATAATCCCAGCTGCCCTCGGGAATGCCAAGTTCCTGGGGTGCTTGCATCGCGGCTGAAGCAACGCCGACCGCGCCCCCGTCGATCCAAGCCTCCGGCCCTTCGATCGTTTGCTTAAGCTGTACCAGATAGGCCGCCACATCGGCGCCATTCAGGACGCGGTGATCCGCCGTGATTGCGAACGGGGTGCCCTGCGGGCCATTGGCGGCAATCGCCAATATTGCCGCGATGCCCGGTGTGGGGATGGCGGTGAAATGCGAAACCCCATACATGCCCATGTTAGAAATGGTGAAGGTGGGATTAGCGAACTCGTTTGGCGTCAGCTTGCGGAGCCGGGCACGTGGCACAATGTCGTTCCACGCCGTTTGCAATTCCGCCAGACCATTGCGCTCGATCCCGTGAAGAATCGGCACCACCAAGCCCCCATCATCGGACTTCACCGCCAGACCAAAGTCGTGGTTGGGACGCTCAACCAATTTGTCGACCGGCTGATATGCCCAGTTCATCCGCGGGAAGTCCCTCATGGCGATTGAGCAGGCCTTGGCGATTGCCACGGTGACAGAGACTTTACGCGCCTTGGCCGCCGCCGTAAGCTTCGCCATGTCGATGTTGACCGTGACATTGAATGTGGGCAGAGTCAACGATGCGGTCATCGCGTGAGACACGGCCTTCTCCATGGAAGTCATCGCGCGCCCATGTCCAGGTACATCCACTTGCGGCAGCGAATGCGCTACCTCGGCCATTGACGGGCGCGCACGCGCCACATCTGCCGCAATGATGGTCCCATGTGGCCCGCTGCCTGCGAGCTTGTTCAGGTCTACCCCGGATTGCGCGGCAAGACGGCGCGCATAGGGGCTAGCCCGGTGTACCCCATCGGGGCGCGGTGCCGGCGCAACTTTGACGCTCCCAACGCTGGGCGCTGTCATCGATATGTTGGATCGGACCGGAGCGGCCTTGGCCGGCTTCATCTCACCCGTGCCAGGCCTTACCGTGTGCGTTTCCTTGACTCTGTGATCGGCGCCCATGGTGACGCCCGTTGTGTTTACCTTGGCCGCATCGGTTACCACAAACGCCATGGGATGGCCAACTTCGATAACCGATCCGATATCGGCCAAGGGACCTGAAATAAAACCATCCTGGAATACCTCGACATCCATGATGGCTTTGTCCGTTTCGACAGTCGCCACGATGTCGCCGCGCTTTACCGGATCGCCCATGCCTTTTTCCCAAGTGACCACGACACCTTCAGTCATGGTGTCGGAAAGTTGGGGCATGATGATTGCCGTTCCCGCATGATGTGGAATCATTTCGGTCTGGGCTCGATCCTTGACAACCTCACCGGTGGCGATTGCGACATCACCGCGCGTGTCAGTGATGTACCCCAAAGCCTCTCCCACCGGGATTGTGGCGCCGACATCAGACAGCGGGCCGGCGAGATAGCCTGCTTTAAATACCTCGACATCCATGATGGCCTTGTCAGTCTCCACCGTGGCCACGATGTCGCCGCGCTCCACCTTATCGCCAAGCGCTTTTTCCCAAGTGACGAGCACGCCTTCGGTCATGGTGTCCGAGAGCTGGGGCATGCTAATGACTGAGTGTTGGGACATACGGTTATTCCTTAAAGACATTGACGCCAGAGGACATCATGGAGACGGGATAAACCACGTTCGATACCGATTTGCCGCGCACGGTTTCTTTCTGCGTCCTGGACGTCCCTTGCGGTGATGGAACTACGCTTTGCCAAACAGCGTGAGCACTGCAGTCACCACATCCTCATGGTTGGGAATGGCGGCCATCTCCAGCGCATGATTGTAGGGTTGGGGTACTGTGGCGGAGTTGATCCTTACCGGGGCGGCATCCAGGTCGAAAAAGCTTTCTTCGTTGATGATGGCGATGACTTCGGAACCAACCGATACCGGCGCTTCATCTTCGCAAGCCACGACGGCGCGGTGGGTCTTGGACACCGATTTACGTATTCCTTCGCGGTCCAGCGGAGCCAGACAGTAAAGATCAATAACCTCCGCTGAAATGCCATACTGCTTGTCGAGAATTTCCGCAGCCTTCAAGCACCAGTGTACAGAAACGTTGTAACCGAACAGCGTAACGTCGGTGCCGGAACGACTCACCTCGGAACCCTCAAGTGGGTGAAAATAATCCCCATCGGGCACTTCACCCTTCATGTTGTACATCAGTTCATGTTCGTTGATATACACCGGGTCATCGCATCTGACCGCAGACTTAAGCAGGCCATAAGCCTGCTTGGGATTGGACGGCGTGACGACCCGAAGTCCCGCAATGCCCATGAACACCTTTTCCATACGAGCCGAGTGCTGGGCGCCAAGTTGGTGCGCAGTGCCGCCGGCTGAGCGGAACACGCATGGTGCCGTGAGCTGGCCCCCCGACATGTAGCGCACCTTGGCTGCGGAGTTGAAGAGCTGGTCCATCGCCAGCCAGGCGAAGTTCACCGACATGATTTCGATGATGGGCCGCACCCCGAGAAAGGAGGCGCCGATCCCCAGGCCGGTGTAGGAGTTCTCAGATATGGGGGTATCCATCACGCGCAGCGGGCCGTATTTCTCGTAAAGCCCCTTGGTCGCCTTGTAGGTCCCGCCCGCGACGCCGATATCCTCGCCCATGCAAATTACCAGCGGGTCACGGGCCATTTCTTCGTCATGGGCGCGCCGAATGGCTTCCCAGTACATCATTTCTGCCATGATGGTCCCTTCCTAATCAAGCTTGGCCAGTTAGCCAAGGCATTTGGGTGTCGCGCTCCGCAAACACGAATTTCTCGAGTTCGGAGACCTTGGGTTCGGGTGAGTCTTCCGCGAACTTGACGACTTCATTTTCGATGTAGGCGTCAACTTCCTTTTCCATCGCCGTGTACTCATCCAACGTCAGGGCACGTGCCGCAACCAGCCGCTCACGCAGGATGAAAATGGGGTCGCGCTGCTTCCACATTTCCTCTTCCTCGCGCGTACGGTAACCCCGCGAATCGGACATGGAGTGCCCGCGGTAGCGGTACGTCATAAGCTCCAGGAAGTAGGGACCTTTGCGGGTGCGCACGTGGTTGACGGCAATCTTGGCAGCTTCGTATACCTGCTCGATGTCCTGGCCGTCTGCTTCCGCCGCTTCGATTCCATATGCGCCCACGCGTTTGTGTTGGTGGATAATGGCAGTCGAGCGCTCGATTGCGGTACCGATGCCATACAGATTGTTCTCGCAAACGAACAGTACCGGCAGATTCCACAGTGCCGCCATGTTCATGGTTTCGTGAAAGGTACCCTGATTGTTGGCCGCGTCACCAAGAAAACAGATGGCAATGTCATCGCCACCCTTAAGCTGGATTGCTTTTGCGATGCCCGCGGCGAGTGGAAAAGGTCCGCCCACGAGCGCATAACCACCCATGAAGTGGTGTCGGGTGTCGAAGATATGCATCGAGCCACCGCGCCCCTTGGAAGAGCCGGTTTCCTTCCCATACAGCTCGGCCATGACTTCCTTGGGGTCGGCGCCGCACTTGATCGCATGGATATGATCGCGATAGCCCGTAATCACATAGTCGTAGCCGGGGCGGGCGGCTTCCATCACGCCGTTGCAGCATGCCTCCTGGCCCGGGTACAGGTGCAAAAATCCGCCGATCTTGCGTTCGATGTAGGCTTGGTAGCAACGCTCCTCGAAACGGCGGTGGACCACCATTTCGCGAAGCACGCGTTTCTTGTCTTCCAATTTCATGACTAGCCCTCGTGGTAGGGAGGCAGGGGTTTGAGCAAACGCGCTATTATCCCGGAAAGGGCTTGCCCATTCAATCGCTGGACTTCCCACTGGAACTCAAATGTCACTACAGATTGTTGAAAAAAAATCCGATTTTGCTGCGAAGGACTTGGCCTCAGCAACCCATGTCATGGTCTTAATGCCAAAGGGTAAGGCGCTGCCTGCGCTACCGTATGAGGCAGCCTTGTCGGCTGCGCTGAAGCGACGTGCTGCGAAAATTGAGGATCTCGCCAAAGCACCAATAAGCGCGCAGAGCGGTGGAACGCTCGTCGTGTATGCGATGCTGGCGACCGATGCGTCGGCGTTTGAGCGACAGACGAAGCTTCGCAAGGCTTGGGAAACCTTGGCAGTGGAAACACCCGAATGGGTGGTCGTGGTCGTTCTGGGAGAGCCGGATTTTCGCACCCAGGCGGCACGCGACGTCGCTTATGTCCTGGCGGTAAATGCGGATTCCCTGCCCACCCAAAAGTCGGCACCCAAGCCCAAGTCACTGAAGAAGATGACGCTATTTGGCGCAAGCGGTTGCGGCGTAAATCGGGTGCTGGCGCTGGCAGAGGGCAACCTCCTGGCACGCCAACTGACCGTGCTGCCTCCCAACGAACTCACGCCGGGGGAATATCGCAAACGCATCAAGGTATTGGCAAAAGCCTATGGCTGGTCCGTCGAGGAGTATGGCTTCGATAAGCTGAAGAAGATGGGCGCTGGGGCATTTTGTGCGGTTGCTCAAGGATCTCCTGCTAAGGATGCGGCGATCGTGCGGGTCGGATACAAGTGGTCTGGCAGCTTGGGTCGGGCGTCACGAAAGAAAGTGGCGCTGGTCGGCAAGGGCATCTGCTTTGATACCGGAGGGCACAACCTCAAGCCTGCAAAGTATATGCAGGGCATGCATGAAGACATGAACGGCTCGGCGGTCGCGCTCGGCGTTCTTGCGGCCGTAACCAAACTGAATTTGCCAGTGCAAGTTGATGCCTGGCTGGCACTTGCCGAAAACCACATTAGCCCGCAGGCCTACCGGCAGAACGAAGTGATCACGGCGCTCAACGGCACGACGATTGAGATCGTCCATACCGATGCAGAAGGGCGCATGGTGCTCGCTGATACTCTGACGCTCGCGGCGCGCACCAAGCCCGATTTGATTGCCGATTTCGCCACACTGACCGGTTCGATGCACTATGCGCTCGGCAGTCGCATGTCGGGCGTATTTGCAACTTCCAGCACGCTGGCGCACGAGGCCTCCCGAGCTGCGACCGTTAGCGGTGAGCGCATCGTGGTCTTCCCCTATCCTGAGGACTACGATGATAGCCTTGATTCCAAGGTGGCCGACGTCAGGCAGTGCAGTCTGGAAGGTGAAGCCGACCATATCCTTGCCACGCGTTTTCTTTCGCGTTTCGTGGCCGGAAGGCCGTGGCTTCACATGGACTTGTCGGCCCACAATTGCAAAGGTGGGCTCGGTGCGGTGATGAGCGATACCAATGGGTTTGGCGTGGCGTGGGGGGTGGCGTTGCTCGAGAGACTGGTGGGCTAATCGCGCCTGATCTTTTTATCTCGCGGTCATGCAATTTTGGGGTTGATTTTCTCGGTGCCCATTGCGCCAATGGACAGGAGGCCCGATCCGGTTTCGATTGTTTGTTTGTCTTCAATTGACGGCAATGAATCGCAGCACAAGTTCTGCATGGTCGGTCATGGCCGACAGGATGGGCCAGGTATGTTCACAAAATTAGCAAAGAAGCCAAGATGAGCCCTTCAATCGCTCCCGGTTTCGTCTCGCAACACTGTTTCGCAGCGACCCGCTTGCCTCGTTTTTTCAAGCAGGGCGTGCAATGCCTTCTTCACTTCCGCAATGACTGGCGCCCAGTCGCCCGCGTTTTTCTGCCGAAAGAGTTGCATTACGCCGGGATACCATGGTGAATCATCACGATCGGTGAGCCAGCGCCAGTCCGTCTTATAATCGGGCAACAATACCCAGCAGGGCTTGCCCAGTGCGCCCGCAAGGTGTGCAACGGCAGTATCCACCGCAATGACCAAGTCAAGATTCATCACGATGGCCGCGGTGTCCGCGAAATCGGTGACGCCCAAAGCCAAATCCGTTAGCCACGAGGGTTGAGGTTGACGCGCGGCCTCTTCTTCACCGGCACCCTTTTGCAGGCTGAAGTAATGGACGCCAGCGACCTCGCTCAAGGGTGCTAACGTGGCGAGGAAGGGCAGCGACCGGTCGGCATCGTTTTCGAATCGGGGGTTCCCTTTCCAGACCAGGCCAACTCGCAGGCTTCCATGTCGATCGCCGATGATGCGGGCAAAGTGCCCGATCCGCTCGGTGTCCGCGGTGAGATAAGGCAGGTTAGCTGGAATCGTTTCGAGGCGTGTGCGGAACAGGTAAGGCAGACTAAGGGGCGGTGTCCAGTAGTCCCAGTTGAAGGCGGTAAGAGGTTCGTCGAAGCCAATCACTTCATCGGTGCACAGAAGGCTTGCAAATAGGCGTTTCAGACCCGGATGGCAAAGGACGGACACCCGAGTGGCGCCGCTCCCTTTCACCAAGGCAGCATAGCGACAAAACTGGATCATGTCCCCATGACCTGCCTCGAAGCCGATAAGCAAGGACTTCCCCTCCAGGGACTCGCCTTGCCATCGCGGGAATCGTAGACGGTTCTCAATCTGCGTATACCAGTCCCGGGCTTCAAGGCAACTCCATCCTTCCTCATAGCGTCCCTGGCGCAGCAACAGGTAGGCGAGATTAAAACGAGCCTTGCGATAGTCAGGAGCGAGCTCCATAGCGAGCCGGTAGCATTGCTCCGCTTCCATTTCCCGTTTGGTGGAGGCCAACAGCGCGCCAAGATTCGACCAGAGCCCCGTTGACTGAGGATCCAAACTCAGCCCTTGCCGATATAGGGCTTCCGCTTCGACGAAGCGCTTTTGTGCAGCCAGCATGGCGCCGAAATTCAGATGGGTCTGCAACTGCCGCGGGCTAAGCACAAGGGCTTTGCGGTAGTGGATTTCAGCAGCCTCGCAACGCGCGCTTTGGTCGAGAAGCAGGCCGAGATTGGCATGGACCTCCGCGAAATCAGGTACGAGCTTCAGCGCCGCTCGAAAGGCTCCTTCTGCGGCGGAAACATCACCTTCACCCATGAGGCGGGTGGCGTCATAAAATAGTGTCTCGGCTGAGGTGGGAATGGCGTTCACCGGTTCATTTTAGCGCGCCTGTAGTCGTGGTCGGTTCGTTGTTTCGGTGGGAACAGCGTCAAACTCGAGGGCCTGAGTGGGGGCAAGAGCCCGTCACTTGACCAGCGTCGACTGGGCTCCACGCGCAGGCAGGTGCCACCAACATTTTGCGGAAATCGCGTTCATCAACGAAGGTGCAAAGCCTGGCAGCCAGAGTGGTATCGGAAAGGAGGGTCGCCAAGGGTCTTGCGAACGGCATGCCCCGCGTTGGATGTTGTTATTGAGCACGCCGTTCATCGGTCTGTTCCAGAAGTTGGCGGCACCTTGGGACAGACTTTGATCGGGCATTTGCACGCCCTCCGACAGCTGCGGTGGGTGGAGTGCATTCGCCACAACGAGGCCTGGGTATGGCGGTGCCAATGCGCCAAGCCGGTGAAACGTAGCGTCTAAGAGTGTCGCGTGGCGCAACCTTTCCGACTGGCCTGCAATTCTTCTGTTTTCCCTGAAGCGCGTGCCACCGGTCAACTTCCTATTTTCGGGGCGCACGCAAGAACCTGGGCGATGCGAATGCTCCTGTCGTCTCGTTCAGTTGATGCCCGCTGGCACTCTCTCGCGCGTGTGTTAGTTGAATCGTGCTAATCCGCCTGAGAAGTTTCTCCGCACCCGGAGTTAGATTTGTCGTCTCAGGGGACGAACGAGTTCCCGTGGTTGAGGCGCGGTGGCGCAGATAGACAAATTGCTTTCGCGAGTGGTTGGATGCGAGAACCGGATACGCACAGTAGCATCGACGCGGAACGGTGGGGCGGCAGGAATGGAACAGGACATTGTTGCCGATCCATGCAGATTTTCTCTCGCGCCCGGCATTTTCGAGCGCAGGCTTAGGTGTTTCGCCAGAAGGGTGCCGGAAAAACAAGGAGGTCGCGGGGCATGATAACGCGAGGGTGGTGCACGAAAACGTGGACTTCCAAATGCCCAGGTCGTATACTGACACTGCTGCCGGGGGTGTTGTTGGGTGGTGCCGGCACTATGCGCGCAACGATCAGGGTGGCGATGTTTCCGTTGGTCAGAGGGAGGTTCCTATGAAGTCTCAACAGGGTTTTAAGTACAACGCTCTCTGGCTTAGCATTCTGGCCGGATTGGGGGGCATAAGTCAGGCACATGCCAGGACGGACAATCAAGCCTATGCAGAACTCATCGTACAGTTTGGGGAAAAAATCGCCCCGTTTTTGCAATTGGGGGGTCGCTTCGCGAACCTTAATAACAGTGGGGACCCCAACGGGGCTGGCGCGGGTCTCTTGATCGGGTTAGGTGGTATACAAAGCGTGAAGCTTACGGGTTTCACGGGGGATCGCTGTACGCAAGGTGAGGCGGGCGTTGGCTGGAACTTCCAGGATAACGCATTGTTATTCACCGGCGACGTCCAAGGCGATCATCTCACTGGGGGGGTCGATTACTCCTTAGGACGGACGGGCTTGAGCCCTTATCTTGGCGTAAATACCATTGATTGCTATGACCGGGAGACGCCGGCCGCCGCGCCCGTGAGCAGCAGTACTGGCGGCTCTACCGGGTATGGTGGGTACACGTCGGATCGACGGCTCAAGAAGGACGTCGTTTACCTCACGACACTGGCAACAGGTATTAAGCTGTACTCGTTCAGATATGTCTGGAGCGATGCAATCTACGTCGGTGTTATGGCGCAGGATCTTCTGTCGACAGCCACCCACGGAAATGCGGTGACCCTGACAAAACATAATTACTACGTCGTGGATTACAAAGCGCTTGGGCTGAGAATGATTACGCTAAGGGAATGGCTCCAGTCGCCTGAAAATATTTTCTGCACACCGGATCGAGCCGAGGCGAAGGCGCTGGCCTGATAACTCCGGGGGTCGCAGAATAAGCTGACGCGTACGGGATACTGACGGCGATACGTACGTGGGTCCAGGATTCGCGCAAGAAGAGCGTCCCAGACTGGCGGTTCTCTTTGAGAAGCACCGTTCTGGAGAGCGCGCAAAAGATTGCAGCCTCAGTGTTGTTTGACCAGGTTGCCGTGAGCTTCGGGGCTCCGATGCCCTCTCTTCCAAAGGCCACGAGGCAGGTTCTGTGGCCAATATGAACGATAGCGGTGCGCACGCACTGCGGAATCGTTCTGCGGCAGGACAGTATTAGGCCTGGAGCGTTGGGCCTTTCATCATGGTTCAAGCCCAGACGGTCGCTTGGTCACACAAAGTACCTGTGACGTTGAGATTCTGGGTGTGGGCGTTCGACGGTCATTTCTGCAGATCATGGCTAGAATTCTTTTCGCATGGGAGTTGGGTGCCGATCTGGGCCATCTGAACCGGATCCTCGCGGTCGCGCGCGCGTTACAGGGAAAGGGGCACGTCATATTCCTGGCCGTTCGCGATATGAGCAACATTCAGCGAGTCATCAACCCCTCCGACCCGTTCCTATGGTTTCAGGCGCCGCTTTGGCTCCCGCCGCTCAGAAATCAACCTGCGGCGGTTTCTTACGCCGAGATTCTTTTTTTTACCGGATTTCTTGATCCCGCTGGACTGCTGGGTCTAGTCCGGGGCTGGCATGCACTCTTTGCCGCGATTAAGCCTGATTTGCTGGTCTGTGATCATGCGCCGGTCAGCCTGCTGAGTGCGCGGGCCGCACCTTTCAAGCGCATTACCCTTGGATCGGGCTTTCTCCATCCGCCGCGTCTCGCGCCCTTACCGGTGTTTCGCACTTGGGAAGAGGTAGATCCCTCCCGCGTTTCCGAAGCTGAAGAGAGGGTGCTGAGTTCGGCTAACCGCGTCTTGCAGATCATGGGACAAGCGCCGCTGCAGCATTTGTACCAATTGTTCGATATCGATCGTTGCTTGCTGACGACGTGGCCGGAATTGGATCATTATGCGAACCGGGAATCGGACGGCCACGAGGAATACGTGGGCCCCATCACCCCGACCGACGCCGGCGCGAAACCCAATTGGCCCGACGGAGGCGGTCGCCGGATCTTCGCCTATCTCAAGGAAGAACACGGCGCCATCAATTCCATCTTACAGGCGTTGTCCGGCGGCCGTGATCGTGTTCTCGCCTACGTCCTCGGTCTTGCGGATCAGCAACTGCGTCAGTACGCTTCGCCACAGTTGTTGGTTTCTACGCAACCGATATGTTATCAAGAGGCCCTGGGGTCTGCAGATGCCGTAATTTGTCATGGTGGAATGGGCACGGTATCGTCTGCCTTATTGGCCGGAAAGCCCGTTCTTACCCTTCCTTTGCACTCGGAGCAAAGGATTACCGGTGAGCGCGTTGCGGCATTAGGTTGCGGGATATGTCTGGTACAGCCACAGGTTGAAGCGGAAATTGGCGATGCGATCTCGCAATTGGTTGGTAACGTTGCACTTCGAAGGCAGGCCGAGCGCTTTCGTTCAAGCCACAGGAACTTCTCCTTCGATGCAGCCGTCGGCAGGGTTGTTGAAGTGGTGGAAACGCTGGTGGCTTAAGCGGGGCGTGCAAGCAGGCGGAAATTTGCCTGTTGCCGCAATGACCGTTCCAGGGCGTCGCGGGCGAGATCTCGGCGGGCGACCCACTCGTCACAGCGCCGGAGCAGCCGGCTGCAGGAATTGAGGTCGGCGGGTGCCCGGCCGATCCTTGCTGACGGAATCGATTGCGGGCCAGCTGCTCCGGCGCGAGCCTTCCACGGTGTCTTAGATAGAAAGGAGATTCCACCCATTCCGTCAGGCTCGCCTGATCGAGGCCACGGAGTGGAACAACTGCGCAAAATCAAGAACGGCCCTAGGATAGGGCCGTTCGGGCAATCGGTGTCGGTTGGGCAGTCACCAACCAAGTCAACCGGTTTAAGCCGCTTTCTGTTTCCGACGACGCACCACGAAACCCACCAGGGCAAGACCGGTCAGCGTGAACCCGTAGTCTCCGGTTCCGGCACGGGTGCGGCGAGTCCTGAGAAGGTCGGGTTGTCGAAGCGCTGGTTTCCGGAACTGTTGTTATACGCTACGGTTACGCCCCCAGAAAGTGCAGCGGACGCGTAGCGGACAATATTGCCGGGCGAATCGTAGACAGGCACCGGAAGGATGCCAAAGTTGGGATCGTTGTTGGCTGCGCTAATCGGTCTCAGATCAACCGTGATCGTGGGGCTGCCTGGAGCATTGTGCCCGTCGTTCGATCCCGCGATTTACGTACCAGTGGGGCTCGTGCCACCGAAATTGGTCCAGCCCGAGGTGTTGTTCACGTTCGCGTTGTTCTGGAATTGCAGATCGCGGATGCTGTGGGTCGTGAATACCAATCGAAGCTGAATGCTATGTCCTAAGAGCCGACGGTGCTCGTGTCAAGTTGAAGGCCTTGGCTATACTCCGGCGCGGCGATGGCCCAACGGTTATGCCCGGTGGGCTTCTGGTCGCCGCGAATGCGCCAAGCGTCTTCGGTAAATGACGGGTTCGCCGTAGCTGGGGTGGCGGTCAAATCGTCGCTGGCGGTGTTGCCGCCGTTGTAGCGATTGGTCATCCCCAACGTGCTCGCGGTTTCGGTGCCGGTCGTGGCGGCGCGGCTGTTGTCCGGGGCAGCAAGAGGCAAATTAAAGGACCACTGGGTGCTGGTTTTGGGTTTCGGCGGTGGCGCTCACTGCAATTGCCAAAAGATCAAGTCCAGCAAGGGCAGGGTGGTCTAGGCGAGACATACTATTTTCCTTAAGCTATGGGTTGAGAGAACTCTCCGGCTCCTCAAAAATGGCGCAACGCTCAGTTGCGCTGGAGTTAAAGTCGAAAGTGGTGTACGGGGCTGGGAAG
>JBKQNQ010000476.1:0-4105 GCA_052145875.1 Thiobacillaceae bacterium | reverse complement strand
ACTACGTTTTGGGTTTGCGAGGGCGTCCCATGATTGCTCAAGTTCAACTGTTTGCCAGAAGAGATATTCGCTCATTCTCTTATCTCGTGGGGATGCTGGTTCTCGTTCTGCTTCTCGCCACGCTCCCCGCACTTGCGCAATTGGACACGGGGTCGATCAGCGGCGTGGTTACAGATCCTACGGGGAGCGCAATTAAAGATGCCGCAATTAGTGCGCGCGAAACCAGTACTGGCGCTACTTACAGCACGACCACCTCCAGTGCGGGATACTACGTCTTCCCCTCTGTCCGCACAGGCACATATGAATTGAAGGTGGAGGCCGCCGGCTTTAAGACCGCAGTTTACACAGGCGTTGTCGTGACGGTAGCTTCACACGTGGGTCGAGACGTCGCGCTGGCGGTCGGTACTGTCTCAGAGACGACTACCGTGACGGCAAACAGTCTAACGTTGGAAACCGAAAGCTCGAACATCGATGACACGATCACCAGGGACCAAGTCTACGATCTTCCCTTGGCCGTGACCGGCAGCTTGCGTTCGATTTCCACACTCGAGTTCCTAGTGCCGGGCACCGTCGGTCCCGGAACGTCTCCCGGTGGGTCGCCCTTCCAAATGACCAAAATCGCGGGCGGTCAGACCGAGGGCACCGACTACCTGGTGGACGGCATCACAACCAACCGCATGCAGAACGGGTCGGGCTCGTTTGACATCATCGCTCCTTCGGTGGAGGCGATTCAGGAGTTTCATGTTGACATCTCGGGAATGTCGGCGCAATTCGGCAGAACAACCGGCGGACTAGCTAACTATAAAACGCGCTCCGGAACGAACGACTATCACGGCGCGGTCTTCGATTACTACAAGAACGCGGTGTTGGACGGCAACAACTGGTTCAACAACGGCTATTTGGCGACGACAACCGATCCGGCCGCGCGGGCACTACTCGTGCGTCCGCCCGACACCAAGAACGACTACGGCATTTCTCTGGGTGGTCCGCTCCGGATACCGCATCTGTACGACGGTCACGACAAGACATTCTTCTTTTTCAGCTACGAGCAGTTGTTGTATCACACAGGCGCTTCTTCAACATCGCTTATTCCAACGCCGGCCGAACTCGGCAGCGACGGACAATACCTTGATTTCTCATCCACGCTTGGCGGCCCGATCCTGAACTCAAACGGAACTCAGGCATACGCCTGCGACGGCGTTACGCCGCTCTACTTCGGCGAAATTTTCGATCCCGCGCAGGAGAGCAATGGCTGCAGGACTGTCCCCTTCAAGGACGCCAATGGAGTGCTCAACAAGATTCCGATAAGCCGGGAGAGCGCGGTCGCCAAGGCCGTTTTGAAGTATCTGCCGTCGCCGAACCTTGCCGGGGCTGGATCTAACAATTTTGTGTACAAAACCACCGACAGCCTGGCGCAGACGGTTTGGGACCTGCGGATTGACCAAAATTTCGGTCAGAAGCACAAAATCTGGGGTTTCTACAGTGCGAGAGAGGACGTGGATCATGGCAACGGCGCGAACCTGCCTCCGCCCCTCACTTCTGCGGGCGGCGGCAAATACGATCAATATGGCAAGCTGTCTCGCTTCGGATGGGACTGGTTCATGTCCCCAACGGTCCTCAACTCCTTGACCTTTGGCACGAACCGTTCCAACAACTACAACAAGGCGGCAGCCGTGGATATGCACACCGACTGGGACAGCGCGCTGAGAATCGCCAACGGTTCCGGCCCCGTTTTTCCGGGATTTGTGTTCAACGGCAGTCCCTATCCGAACTTCGGCGAGAACATCGACTCGCAAGATGTTGACAATACGATTGCATTGAACGACATCGTTCACTGGCAGCATGGTGCGCACAGCTTCAACTTCGGAGGTGAGGCGCAGTATCACCAGTATTCGTTCATCAGCAAAATTGGCGGCACGTGCAGTGGCACGTCCGGATGCTTCACCTTTTGGGATAACCAGACGGCGTCTGACACCACCTACTGGGGACGCGACGGCAACTCCTTCGCCGCATTCCTCATTGGTCAAGCCGGCACGGCAAACGCGCTGAAACAGCTTCATGCGCCGCGCTGGATCACTCACACTACTGCGCTTTTCGTGCAGGACAACTGGAAGGTGAAGCCTAACCTCACCCTCAATCTCGGCCTGCGATGGAGTTTTGATACCCCGCGCCACGAGGCGGACGGCGACACAACCAACTTCAGCCCGACTACGCCCAATCCGGGAGCAGACGAATACCCGGGTGCTTTGGTCTTTGCAGGAGTCGGAACCGGCCGCAACGGCAACGTTGGCGAGACTTGGGCCACCACCTACTACAAGGATTTTGAGCCTCGCGTCGGATTTGCCTATTCGCCCTCATCCCTGCACGACACGGTTGTCTTTCGCGGCAGTGGAGGCATCTACTACGGGCCGTTGGTTTATGCCGACTTCGGCCAAGGAACGCTGCAAGGGTTCACAGCCGACCAAACCCTCTTCACAGGAGATCCTCTCTCAGGTCCGCAGGTCGATGCGGGACTTCCCCTGCTGCCGAACACGCCAGACCTCGATCCAGCCCAGTCGAATGGCCAAGGGGTGGACTACGTAGCGAAGACCAACGGGCGTCCGGCGATGGTGGAATCGTGGAACCTGGAGACCCAAGTCCAAGTCAGACCGAACCTCTACTTCTCGCTCGGATACATCGGCAACCACGCCACGCGCCTGCACGGATTGCTCCAGTATCCGAACGACATCCCGCAGAGCGCTTTGGCACTGGGCACGTGTCTCTATTGGTGGGCCTACTATCCCTGTTCCTCTGTAAGCACAGGTCCGCTTGAGCCATATGCTAACTTCTCGTGCCCGGCCGGGCCGCCCACCTGCACCTATCCAGTCTACGAGACGACAGAGCAAGCCCTGCGCCCGTTCCCGCAGGTTGGCTACATCAACATGGACAGCTACCTGCAGAACGTGGGGCAGTCCAGTTACGACGCACTGGAAGCCAAGCTGGAACGGCGCTTCCATAACGGTCTGAACGTGCTTGTCTCCTATACCTTCTCCAGGACTGAAACCGATGCCGACAGCATCCAACCTTACTACAGCACCCTGCAAAGCCAGGGTGGAACCCAGAATCCCTATAATCTCAAGGCCGAAAAGGCGGTGAGCAATCAAGACATTCCCCACAACTTTGTCGCGAGCTATATCTACGAGTTGCCGATTGGCCACGGCAAGCGCTTCCTTGCAAACGTTCCCAAACCCGTAAACGCAATCGTCGGTGGCTGGCGAGTCAGCGGTGTACATCGCTACATGAGCGGCCAACCGATCAGCTTCTTCGGAGCCAATGGCATTCCAGGGTTCGACAATGGCATTCGTCCCAACCGCTTGGCAGGGCAGCCTGTACGGCGCTCGGGACCATTCAACCCTTTCAACTTTGTGAACGATGGGAACACTGGCTACGATCACGCTTCCGGCGCCTGCACTACCGGCTACTGGAACTGCAGCGCTTTTGCTGACCCCAACCCTAATCCCGGAGTCAACGTACCTTACGTATTCGGCAATATGCCGCGCAACTCTGCGGACATACGCTCTTTCCCCTTCTACGACGAGGATATTGGCATTGCCAAGACCTTCGCGATCACGGAACGGGTAAAGGCGGAGTTCCGCGGAGAATTGTTCAACGCATTCAACCGGCACGTGTTCAACAAACCTGACTCCGGCGTTCAGGACACCAATTTCGGCCAAGTTGGCAGTACTCTTCTTGGACCGCGCAACGGCCAATTCGTGCTCAGAATTAGCTTTTGAGTAGACACTGATCTCGGAGCCCGAGCTTCTTGGACAGAACCACTTATGAGGGATCTGTGAGGTCGTTTGCGGGTGCGATCCGCCTCCCATCTCCTTGAAGGGCCACAGGTGCCCGGGTCGCAAGCGTTCTGCGCCGTCCATTCCATTTTGCGGTGGGATATTCTAATGGATGTGTCATATCTCCTCCCTCTTCGCCCTCTCACGATCACCCTGATTCTGCTGTCGTGCCAGCTAACCCTCGCGCAAAGTCAAACCAACGATGCGCAGCCACTGTTCAACCGGGGAAACACTGCCTTGGCCTCAGTGATCACTTCAAAAGCGGCCAACGGTTA
>JBKQNQ010000475.1:0-4533 GCA_052145875.1 Thiobacillaceae bacterium | reverse complement strand
TCTACGCCGCTGCCACCGCCTCCGCCATGATGATGGTGTCCATGATGATGCCCCGAGGTTCCTTGTGGGACGCTCGTCGGGGTTGCGGCAGCGGTTGTGGTCCCGGCGGTGGCGCCCGTGGCATTTGTTACGGCACTGGTGCTCGGCTGTTGCGCGGCTGCCTGACCATTCTGCGCTGACCCTTGCGCGCCTTGGGATTCAAGGGCTGCAAACAGGTTCTGCATGAAACTGCCGAGCGCTTGCAGGGGATTTTGCGTCGTGGTTGAAGCGGCGGGGGACGCCGATGCGCCCGTGGACGAGGAAGTCGCGGAACTGTTTCCGGTCACCCCTGCTTGAGACAGCGCTTGGAATATCGCATCAATGAATTGGCTTCCGCGCCCAGAGCCACCGCTCGCCCGCGAGACACCGCTGCCATCGTTATCGCCGTCGCTGTCGGACCCGCTGCCGACCTGCATCGGGTTCATGGCGGCAAATTGGTTGACGGGTGGGGTGAACATTGAAACTGAGCTGATCGACATCTTGGTCTCCGAGCGTAAAGGAACATCCCTTACCATGCTTTACGTCCCCAAATCCCGAAGATTTAGCGGCACGGCGAGAAAATTATTTCCAAATGTGTCCGCAACGCTGTGCGATTGGCTCATTTAGCGCTTCATCTCAGGGTTCCAATGCCGATCCCCATTGTCGCGATGACGATGCATCAGCTTTTTCGTAACCAGATCAAAAATCGTTTTCTGGTCTTGGCTCAGTTGATCGTAAAAGGTTCGGGTGTCGCTAGCAAGCCCAGCCAACCGATCTGCGCGCACCCGCATCCGCGCGGCCAACTTCTCAAGTCGCTGCGGGGTCGATACATCTTGTTTCGCGTGCGAATCATGGCCACAGCGCCTCGTCTGTCGGGCCTGCGCGAACTCCTGAGCGCGCTTGATCATCGAAGCCGAGAAAGTTTGCCACGCATCCTGTTGCGACGGCTGCAGGTTCAATTTCTGGGCAAGCATGTCCAGATGTTTCTGGACGACAACCACTGGATCCTTCATTTCGTGTCGAGGGGATTCCTGATATTCCTTCATCGCCGGTTGTGGCGCGTCCGCTGCGTAGCCGCACCCGAGACCCGCCAGATTGAGCCCTGCTAGAATACAAATGGAAGCGAATTTCATGAAGAGGGTCTCCTAATTGATGATGAGCACAGGTAATTGATGATGAGCACAGGACAGCGCTCAGCATACGTTGACGAAGTACCTATGATGGGTAGCAGCGCGTGATCGAACAACTTAATTTTCATGTCAAATTATTAATGAACTTAACTCAGCGCCATGGTCTTAAGTCAGCTCACACAACCCGCGCCCGCGAGATCCGGCGCTCGGCCGAGGGCGCGGAGCGCGTTGCCTTCGGAGCATTAATTCGCACGAGGGCACCGCGCAGTCCGCTGCGGCCGCGAAACTATTTCAGGAGCGATAAGTCTTATTAGAAAATAGGGAATATGAACCACAGTGGCAATTTCCGGTTGTAAATGTTGTAGGACGCTGTGGTAATGTGGAAACGAGAATTATCGAAGGATCAAGGAGGTTCATATGAGCAAACTTAAACTGGTGTCCGCCTTATTTTTGGTAGCAGTGGGCGCAGCGGTAACCGGCCCGGTCTCGGCCGATTTTCACGGTCACGGATACGGTCACGTGGGCGTCGGGGTCGTAGTCGATCCATTCTGGTTTGGTCCGTGGGGTTACCCGGGGCCTTACTACTATCCACCGTATTCACCGTATTACTACCCGCCAGCCGTCATGACCGCGCCGGCGGCACCACCTGTATATGTGGAGCAGACACAGGGCCCGGCGCCAGCCGCTCAGCCTGCAGCTGCAGCGTGGTATTACTGCACCAATCCTCAGGGCTATTACCCTTACGTCCAGCAGTGCCCGGGTGGATGGAAAGCCGTCGCGCCGCAGCCCCCCGGCCCGCCTAACCAGGGACAATAATCATGAACACAGGACATCCCGTAAGACTTTCCCTGCTTGCCGCGGTATCCGTTTTGATGGCGGCGTGCACGACCATGCCGAGTGGCCCCAATGTGACCGTGTTGCCAGGTACGGGCAAGACCTTTGACGAGTTTCGCGCTGATGATGATGTGTGCAGGCAATATGCCCTTGACCGAATTGGGGGGGCCGCCGCAACGAAAACGGCACAGGAAAGCGGAGTGGAAAGTGCCGTCGTAGGCACACTCATTGGCGCAGCCGCAGGGGCGGCCATTGGCGGCAATCACCAAGGTACTGCCATTGGCGCAGGCACGGGGCTCTTGGTGGGCAGCATGGCCGGCAGTGGCACGGCGGAGGCCTCAAGTTACGCCCTGCAGCGGCGCTACGATGCAAGTTACGTTCAATGCATGTACGCCAAAGGCAATCAAGTCCCGGTTTCGGGCCGCACTGTAAGGCGCAACGAGCCGGCTTACTATCCGCCGCCACCACCGCCGCCAGCGGTCGCTCCACCACCGCCACCGATGGGCGCCCCGCCGCCGCCACCGCCCGGTGTACCTGCACCTTGAGCGTCGGCATTCGAGCGAACTGAGGAGCGGCGCCTGGAGCGTGGCCCAAGAGGGACCCTGTGAGGGGTCCCTTTTTTCCGTTAACCCTGACTAAACGCAGAAGCACGGACACCGGCCTGGCACCGGAGCGGACCTGCACTCAAACGCGGTTCGAGTC
The DNA here is from genome assembly GCA_052145875.1 of Thiobacillaceae bacterium. Taxonomy (GTDB): domain Bacteria; phylum Pseudomonadota; class Gammaproteobacteria; order Burkholderiales; family Thiobacillaceae; genus DASQBT01. Next base: position 1,849 of record JBKQNQ010000475.1, on the reverse strand, counting down.
GCGGTGTCAGATCACGTACTCGGTGGGATTGAGACTGAGCGTGTATCCTGCATGAGGGCCACGCCGGCCGTGAACGGCAGGGTCGGGCACCGGGCCGCGACGCTTGCTGTAGGTTGGAATCGCCCTGCAGTCGTGCGCGACAACGATTACGCATTGACTTGAGCACCGCTTTTCCATGCGCCAGTTTAGTTGCCAACTCGGCGCCCCGGGCGCCCGTTATGGCTCTATAGGAATCTCAAGAAAAGTCGCGAGCCTTCTGGCGTGTGCGAAAAGCCCGATTCCGCCTATCCCCTCCCGAGATGACCGCGGCCCGGGGTAACGCTCGCGCAGAGTCGCTTCCACCGTCACTTCTCCTTGATCTCTCCGCGATCTTTAATCCAACGGAACGCATCCTTATCCAACCATTCCCGCGCAATTGGGTCGTGCTTTAGATAGGCGTCGAGGAACGCGGTGGTGGTACCTTGAACCACCGTTACGCCAATCGCCAGGGAGGTCGGTGAGGGTTGCATTCCACCAGGGGCTGCGGATCGACCCTGTCCTTCCGAGCCACCCGTACTGCCATGGCGGCGATGGCCACCGCTGTGCCCTTCGTTTTGCGGACTAGTGTCGCCCGCTGCACCATTATCGTGAGGGTGGCTTCCCTCTTCGGATTCCTGCTGCATCTCGCCGCCGGCTAAAGTCCGGTGGGGTAGATCGAACAGCGTCACCAAATACTTGTCGCCGGCGGGCATGTATTCAAAGGGCGCCTTGCGCACCGAGGGCGACGTCACCAACCCGAGGGGATCCGTATCATTGTCGGTCGTGACTGAAAGGACCGGAAGGTGAATGCCCCGGTAGCGCTCATCGAATGGCATGCCAGAAAAGTCCGAGTAGGGGCTTAGCGCGATTGCCGCGCTGATGGGAATCGGCAAGACGGGCGCGCCGGGCCCCTGGATCTTCTCGCCTGCAATGACCATTGCCGTATAGGCACCCAGGTCGTAACCGGCAATCGCAACATGGGACAGGTCGACGCGATCCAGCGGTGCCTCCTTGCGACCTTGGCGCACGATTAGTTCCTTCAGGGCACCCCGCAATGCTTCAATGCGCGAGGCCATCACCGTCCCTGAATACCGTTCGCGAGCGAGCACGGGGAAGTCTCCCGCGAGCGCTTTAGGCGAGGACCATGCGCGCGCATCTTCCCGAAGGGGTTGGATGGAAATGACCGCATACCCCCCTGCAGCCCATGCGGACTGCCACGCATCCCCGGCATGACGGCCTTCGCCAAGCGCAGGGAGGTAGACCACGAGCGGGAAGAACCCGGGCTTGGTTGGGAGCGTAATTTCCACGTCCATCATCCCGGTATCGGTAACCCATGTGGCCCGGGTCGTCGCGGCGCTATAGCGGTCGTCGGTCAGATAGCCCTGCCCAGCGAACTGCTTGACCTTCGCCTCATCGAGCTTGGGCGCGGGGTGCTGCGTTGCACACCCGCCAAGCAGAACGAACGCGAGCGTCGCCATACCGACACCTCGCGCGAGACACTCCGGGTATCGCTGTACCATCTCTAGGAATCTCGCGGCATGGTGCTCAATTCGAGTTTCTGCCCTGCGCGCGATCGCCCTCCGTCACATGCCTGTGCCACGAAGCGCCTTATCATTTCTGGTTGCGCTAAGCGCACCCCCCCTGGCACCCTCGCTGCATCGCGGCGGATCCGGGGCTTTCGCGCAGATTGCGTTGATCAGGCAGGTCCGGCGTTCTTCCCCGCGTTTCCCTTCGCAGGCCTTTCTCGCCGCTTCAACCTCGGCACGCATTCTCTCGCGTCGCTCTTCACATCGAGCGGGGTCTGGCGCGTTGCTACAATCGAATCGGTGAT
>JBKQNQ010000474.1:0-6966 GCA_052145875.1 Thiobacillaceae bacterium | reverse complement strand
GTCGAAGAGCTCAAACAGGGCTTGGTCGAAGGTCTGCATGCCCAATTCGCGGGACTTGCTCATGATCTCCTTGATCTCGTGGACCTGGCCCTTGAAGATCAGGTCCGAGATAAGCGGGGAATTGAGCAGGATCTCTACCGCGGCGATTCGACCGACGCCATCACGGCGCGGGATCAGTCGCTGCGATATAAAGGACTTGAGGTTCAGCGACAAGTCCATCAACAACTGATCGCGTCGATCGTCGGGAAAGAAATTGATGATCCGGTCCAGCGCCTGGTTGGCGTTGTTGGCGTGCAGAGTGGATAAGCACAGATGGCCCGTTTCCGCGAAAGCGATCGCGTACTCCATGGTTTCACGGTCACGGATCTCACCGATTAGGATGACGTCTGGCGCCTGCCGCAGCATGTTCTTCAGCGCGGAAAACCAGTTGTCCGTGTCGACGCCGACTTCGCGCTGCGTGATGATCGACTTCTTGTGTTCGTGCACATATTCGATCGGATCTTCGACCGTGATGATGTGATCTGCACACGTCTGGTTCCGGTAGCCGACCATAGCAGCAAGCGACGTCGACTTACCCGAACCTGTGCCACCGACAAAGATAACCAGGCCGCGCTTGACCATCGTGATATCTTTTAGCACGGGCGGCAGGCTCAATTCCTCGAAATTCGGAATACGGGTGTTGATGGTGCGCAGCACGAGGCCCGTGCGCCCTTGCTGAACAAAGGCATTGCAGCGGAAACGCCCGATTTCAGGGGGCGCTATCGCGAAGTTGCATTCATTCTTCGCTTCAAACTCATTCCACTGCTTGTCATTCATGATCGCCCGGGCGAGTTCGTGGGTATGGGCCGGGGTCAGCGTCTGATTCGATACTGGCGTGATTTTTCCGTCCACCTTGATGGCTGGTGGGAAGCCTGCTGTTATAAACAAATCGGAAGCCTGTTTGGCAACCATCAGGCGTAACAGATCGTGGACGGTCTTTTGTGTGTTCATTTCAATTCCCTAACGTGCTTATACCAGGAAGGCATCCTTGTTCTGCGCGCGTGGCCGCGCTTCTCCGATGGAGACAACATTGCGTCGCACAAGATCCTGGAGGCACTGGTCAAGCGTTTGCATGCCCAGATTGCCTCCCGTTTGAATAGAAGAATACATCTGCGCTACCTTATTCTCACGAATTAGGTTACGAATCGCCGGGGTGCCGATCATAATTTCGTGCGCGGCGACCCGGCCTGTCGCATCCTTCGTCTTAAGCAGAGTTTGGGCGATGACCGCGCGCAAAGATTCGGACAGCATGGCACGCACCATTTCCTTTTCTGCCGCAGGAAACACATCGATGATCCGGTCGATCGTCTTTGCAGCGCTTGAGGTATGCAAGGTTCCAAAAACCAGGTGGCCCGTCTCTGCCGCGGTCAGCGCCAGCCGAATGGTCTCGAGATCACGCATTTCCCCCACCAAAATCACGTCCGGGTCTTCCCGCAGGGCGGACCGCAACGCATTCGAGAAACTCATGGTATGCGGCCCCACTTCGCGCTGGTTGATGAGGCATTTCTTGCTCTGATGCACAAATTCGATTGGGTCTTCGATCGTTAGTATGTGCGAGTAGACATTCTCGTTGATGTAATCGATCATGGCAGCGAGTGTGGTGGATTTCCCCGAGCCGGTGGGTCCGGTTACCAAGACCACCCCGCGCGGCTGGTCCGAGATTTCCTTGAAAATGGCTGGCGCACCGAGTTCCTCGAGTGTTAGTACCTTGGAGGGAATCGTCCGAAAGACCCCGGCTGCCCCTTTTTGCTGGTTAAAGGCATTGACCCGGAAACGTGCGAGCGAGGGAATTTCAAATGAGAAGTCCACCTCCAGGATTTCTTCATATGTTTTGCGCTGACTGTCGTTCATGATGTCGTAGACCATTCGGTGCACGTCCTTGTGCTCCATGGGCGGCAAATTGATCCGGCGAATATCGCCATGCACTCGGATCATCGGCGGCAGTCCAGAGGATAAGTGCAAGTCAGAGGCCTTGTTTTTCACCGCGAAGGCGAGCAGTTCAGAAATGTCCACGTTGTTTTGTCCTGATGGATTTTGGCAGGATAATCGAATCCCGGTATTTCGCTTATATATTACGTCGGGCAGCGCCCCAACTTGAGCCTAAGCCGCGAGGTTAACGATACCCGGACGAGCGATCGTCTCGTGGCGGGCGGAAGGTGACTGGAAAGAGGATGCCACAGCGTAGCGAACACAGCCAATTGTTGCGAAACGCTTTAGGGGGACTTATGCATAATAGAATAGCTTTCATCGGGGGTGGCAACATGGCCACTGCGATCATTGCAGGCCTGACGGCAAGCGGTGTGTCAGGGAGTGAATTGGAGGTTGTTGAGCGGTCAGCTGAGGCACGGGCACGGCTTGCAGGGCGATTCGGCGTTCAGCTGACGACAGAGCCGGGCGCCGCAAAACTAAATGGTGTCATTGTCCTGGCCGTAAAGCCACAGCAATTGCCTCAGGTGGCGGCTGAAATCGCGTCACGGCTCAGTCATCAGCTGGTCGTCTCGATCGCGGCGGGAGTGAGGATTGCCGACCTGTCGCGCTGGTTGGGCGGTTATAGGACCATCGTGCGCGCCATGCCCAATACACCGGCAATGGTTGGCGCCGGAATTACTGGCTTGTATGCAGCTGCGGCCGTGGAGACCGCGGGACGCTCTACGGCGGAGGGCATCATGCGGGCCGTGGGTGGAGTGGTCTGGGTCAAGGATGAGGGCCAACTGGACGCGGTCACCGCGGTTTCCGGCAGCGGCCCGGCATACGTGTTCTATTTCATCGAGGCCTTGGAGGCCGCTGGCGTGGCGGCCGGCCTTGGGCCAGATGTCGCCCGGACGCTCGCGTTGCAGACTTTTCTTGGTAGCGCCAAACTGGCGCTTGAGTCCGGCGAGGAAGCTGCCGTGCTCCGCGCCAGGGTTACCTCCAAGGGTGGCACGACGGAACGGGGTGTTGCCGCACTGGATTCGAAGCAGGTGAAGGCGGCAATTGTTGCCGCCGTCGAGGCAGCGCGTGCCCGGGCGGTGGAGCTGGGTGAAGAACTGGGGAGGTTGGCCTGATGCTGGCAGGTGCTTTGTCCTTCTTGATCCAAACCATTGGCAACCTGCTGGCCATCGCGTTTCTATTGCGCTACGTCATGCAGGCACTTCGGGTGCCGTTTTCCAACCCTTTTTCCCAGTTTGTGGTGGCGGTGACGAATTTCGCTGTGCGCCCATTACGCCGCGTGATCCCGGGTTGGCACGGACTGGACTGGGCGAGCCTGTTCCTGGCCTGGCTGCTGGTATTCGTGGTGACCGTCAGCCAACGCTGGCTGGGGGGTTTCCCATTTGCGCTGGCGGGGGCAGGGGTCTGGCCCGCGTTGGCCGGGGTTGCAGTCGTGGAACTGATCCGCTTGGCCGCCTATCTGCTGATTGGCCTGGTGGTGATTCGTGCCATCCTTTCGTGGGTTAATCCCTATTCACCGCTTTCCCCGGCCGTTTACCCTTTAACCGAGCCGTTTCTGAAGCCCTTGCGTCGGATTTTGCCAGAACTTGGTGGCGTGGATTTGTCTCCTCTGGTGCTAATTCTATTGGCACAGCTATTCATTATGGTTCCATTAGCCTTGCTTGAAGGCGCGCTGCGCATGGCGTACTAGGCTTCCAGCGATGCCGGTCTGGGCCCGTTTCGACCGGGGAATTTGGATTCTGGCATTTCATGTCAAGCCCGGGGCAAAATCCAATGAAATCATCGGTGAACACGGGGGTCGCCTCAAGATTAAGATTTCCGCGCCGCCTGCCGATAATGAAGCTAATAATGCGCTGATTGATTTCATCGCGAAAGCCGCAGGCGTGCCCAGATCCCGGGTGAAGTTGTTGCACGGGCAAACGAGCCGCTTGAAGACCTTGGGGGTAGAAGCCACTGAGGACGGATTTATGGAAACGTTGTTAACAAGAATAAATCGGCCCCCATCATGAGTGCATTGCTGCATCGCGAAATTTCGGACTACACGACCCGCCGGGATCGGCTGGTTTCTGCCATCCTGGATTTTTCTGATTGGCTTGATCGCTATCGTGGGATGGATGCCGAACGCAATCTGCGCATGCTCGATACGGCCGATGCGCTGAAGAAAGATCGGCTAATGCTGGCGTTTGTGGCAGAATTCTCACGCGGCAAAACAGAACTCATCAATGCCCTGTTCTTTGCCGACTATGGTGGTCGGCTGCTACCCTCCGATGCGGGGCGTACGACCATGTGCCCCACTGAAATCTATTATGACTCCCTGGAAGAGCCCGGTCTGCGCCTGCTCCCGATTGAGTCGAGACTACGCCCCGACCCACTTGCGCGCCTCAAATTGCAACCCATCGAGTGGAGCCGGACTAAGCTGGATAATTCACAGCCTGAGCTGGCAGCGCAGGCCTTGCGGATGCTATGCGATATAAAGCGCGTGCCCCTTGGAGAAGCGCAGGCGCTCGGCCTGTGGGATGACGGTGATAAGACCCGAACCGTTTATGACGATGGCACGGTCGAAATTCCCGCGTGGCGCTACGCCATGATCAACATTCCCCATCCGCTTCTTAAGGCCGGGTTGACGATTCTCGACACGCCTGGACTCAACGCGCTCGGTGCCGAGCCCGAGTTGACCCTTTCTGCAATCCCGAGTGCCCATGCCGTCCTGTTCCTGCTTGCCACCGACACCGGTGTCACCAAGTCCGATCTGGAGATCTGGCAAAAGTATGTGCATCGCCATGCCAATTACCATATTGCCGTGCTAAACAAGATCGACATGCTTTGGGACGATCTCAAGACTGACGCTGAGACCCAAGCGATCATTCAACGCCAAAAGGAAGAGACTGCCAGGATACTCAAGCTACCGCTTGACCACGTGTTCAGCGTCTCCGCGCAAAAGGCCTTAGTTGGCAAAATTAGGAAGGATGCGGATTTGCTTGCCCGGTCCGGTATCATGAATCTGGAGCAGGTGCTCGGTCATCGCATCATTCCTGCTCGGCGCGAGATCGTCAGTCACGCGGCGCTCCAGGAAATCAGCGTAATGTTAGAGGCCCAGCGCACGGCGCTCGCCGGGCGGATGAAATCAATCGCGCAGGGCTGGACGGAACTCTCGGGCCTAACCGGCAGGAGCAAGGAGGCGGTCCAGGAAATGCACGAACGGATGCTGAAGGACAAGCAGCGCTACGATGCCACAGCGGACGAATTCAAGGGAACGCGCCGATCGGTGATGTTGCAGGGCGAGGAACTGATGAATCAGCTTTCCATCAAGGCGCTGGAGGAAATCCTTGAAGAAGCCAAGCTTCAGATGGAGGGGCGTTGGACCACCAGCGGCCTGATTCGAAACATGCGCGACTTGGCAGACCAGATCAGGAACCGCTTCACCAAGGCGGGGCGTCTGTCGAATAATGTTAAGAATTATCTCAATCATGCGGGCGAACGATTCCATCGCGAGCATGGCCTGGCTTCCATCGTGATCCCACCCCTGGACCTGACTGCTTATCATTACCGGATTGAAAGCCTGGTGCAGGAAACGGAGGCCTTTTGCAAAGACCCCGCGAACCTGCTGGTGGAGAAGCGCTTTATGATTCGTCGCTTCCACAATGGAGTGGCGGATGAAATCCACAAGGCTTATGCGCTCGCGGCCAAGGAATCTACCCGCTGGCTCCGCATTGCCATGGATCCGATAATGGTGAGAATCATGGAGCACAAGGCGCAGCTGGATGAACGTCTGCATCGCCTGAAGGTGACCTTGGCCAATATGGATGAACTTAAGGCACGCATGGCAGAGCTTAAAGTCGAGGCAGCCGAGCTCCACAACCAGCGTACGCGACTTGATGCCATCGCCGCCCGGCTGAGCGACTGACCCTGCTACGTGAACGGGAGCTGCACGGAGGGGCGTGAATCCATGAATGCCTACAACGGGAGGCCCGTCGCGCGGGCGCAGACTAAACCGGTTTCCACAGGGACCCACGCACAGCGATCAGTGGCTCGCATGCTTGGAACTGTTGCCCAAGCGAATACAGAGGAATGAGTTCTTGTCGGCTTTAACGACCCACCGACACGAACCACAGCCATCTGACGCGTCGCTCGGCATCCTTCGCGCTTGCGTGGCCGAGAGTAACCACGCGCGCATTGTGGGATGACCAGGGTGCCCGATGACAAGAATACGCGCCATGCCGCACTCAGGCGAAGTCTCGCGCGGACACCGTGTCTTTTGGGACACCGGATCCTCCAAAAATGGTCACTACAACAGAATGATATCAAACTGCTCTTGGCTATAGACCGTCTCCACCTGGAGTGAAATCGGTTTGCCGATAAAGTCGCCGAGCTGGGCGAGATTCTGAGATTCTTCATCCAGAAAGAGGTCAACCACGCTTTGCGACGCCAGAATCCGGTATTCGCGCGCGTCAAACTGCCGCGCTTCCCGCAGAATTTCACGCAAGATTTCAAAGCATACAGTTTGGGCCGTTTTGATTTCCCCCCGACCCTGGCAAGTGGGACACGGTTCGCAGAGTACATGGGCAAGTGATTCGCGGGTTCGCTTACGGGTCATCTCGACCAGTCCCAAGGCCGAGAATCCATTAACAGATATCCGGGATGAATCACGGGCCAGCGCTTTCTTGAGCTCGGAAAGCACTGCGTCCCGATGGTCGGGATTATCCATGTCGATAAAGTCAATGATGATGATGCCTCCCAGATTTCTTAATCGTAATTGCCGGGCAATCGACTGCGAGGCCTCTAGATTTGTCTTGAAAATGGTGTCATCAAAATTGCGTGCACCGACGAACGCGCCAGTATTGACGTCGATGGTTGTCAATGCCTCAGTCTGATCGATGATCAGGTAGCCGCCGGATTTGAGATCCACGCGTCGGGCCAGCGCTCGTTCAATTTCATCCTCAATGGAGTACAAGTCAAAGAGGGGGCGCTCGGCAGTGTAATGTTGGATTTTCCCACCGC
>JBKQNQ010000473.1:0-7207 GCA_052145875.1 Thiobacillaceae bacterium | reverse complement strand
ACAAGGTGGCCTTCCTGGTCGACGGTTTCGTTGGGGGCCCGGGCATGATCACCACTGCCCGGCGTCAGTATCCCAGCCAGTACCTGCACTACCACCGCGCCGGCCACGGCATGATAACCTCGCCATCCTCCAAGCGCGGTTACACTGCCTTCGTGCTGGCCAAGATATCTCGCCTGCAAGGTGCCTCAGGCATCCACGTCGGCACCATGGGCTACGGCAAGATGGAAGGCGAAGGTGGCGACAAGATCATCGCCTACATGATCGAGCGCGACGAGTGCCAGGGTCCGGTTTATTTCCAGAAGTGGTGCGGCATTAAACCTACCACCCCGATCATCTCCGGCGGCATGAATGCGCTACGCTTGCCTGGCTTCTTTACGAACCTGGGCCACGGCAACGTGATCAACACCGCTGGCGGCGGCTCCTACGGCCACATCGACAGCCCGGCGGCTGGTGCCATTTCTCTGCGTCAGTCGTATGAATGTTGGAAGGCCGGTGCAGACCCCATCGAGTTCGCCAAGGAACACAGGGAATTTGCCCGTGCATTCGAATCCTTTCCGAAGGACGCCGACACACTGTTCCCCGGCTGGCGTGAAAAGCTAGGGGTGCACAATTAAGCCCGGTTGAGGGCGAAGAAGTGCGGGCCACAAAGCATTAAGAATCGCCACCGGTTTTCTGGGGGCGCCTTGCATCCCGGCCAAGGAATGAAGATGACGGGCAATGGGTAATACAAGATTTTGCAGGGATTGTTCGTAATCGCTGCGATCCAGCCGATCAGATTCAAATTGTCTATGCCTGCTCAGGATTGCAGCGGTTCTGGTACCAATTATGGAGGCTGGCGTTGCCGCCGCAGTCAACTCGAAGGCGATGCTCATCCGTCGCAGTCCGGCCATGACCAGTCGCTGGAACGAGCCGAAAGCGGCGCCGACGAAGGGCCGCCTGCGGATTGCCACCTAAAGGATGAAACAGCTGGTGGCTCTGGTTCGGCCGAAGCCGTCAGCGCTGATTTCCTGCCGCCGTTCCGCACTTAACACGATTATCTTGTGGCTGACGCCTACGGCTGATGTCGATCTACCAAGTGGCGCTGGAGGTTGGATAACCGGGCGCAAAGTCAATCGACCCCATAGCGCTCGCGGAAAGGGGCGTCCCCTGTGGTTTAATTAGCAAGCTCTCAAGGCTTGCAATGGTGGAAGCCGATGAGCGCGCAAATTCTCGTATGAACATGAAAGGGACGATGGGATACGGGGGAATTGGAGTCGTTCAAGCTAGCCAACTAGCGTCTCTTCTCGAACCAGTTGCGAGGTGGCTGCTATGGCCAATAGCGGGTATTCGAGATTATTCTCCAAAGGTCCCGTTGACATTTTACTTGAGCTCGGGGAATCCAGATTAATTTCGTTCAGCTTGGTTGATCGGATTACGCCCCCTTGCCGGAAGGCGCTGCGACTCGGCAAAATTCAGGCGCCAGTGCGTATTCTCGGCCCGGGAAAGATCCCCAGTCGGTTTGCAAAGCTCTCTGGCGGCTCTACAGTTTCCCTAATCTCGTCGAGCTTCACTCCAGTGCAACCTGTGTCTTCGACGACGAACTCTGCCTCCTCAGACACACGTTCCGGGAATCGGCGAGGTGGGCGAGGCGGCGCGCCTGCTGCCATAGAATAGTGAGGACAGGAGCCAAGTCATGAATACCACCCCGATCATTGCAATCCACGGCGGCGCTGGCACGATCGGGCTGGAAGGCGATGGCAGTGCCCATCGTGGCGCGTTATGCGCGATCCTGTTGGCCTCGCAGGAACTCCTACAAGCAGGTGGCAGAGCCATCGACGCCGTGGTGAGTGCAGTGAAGATGCTAGAGGACTGTGAGCTCTTCAATGCTGGCTACGGTGCTGTCTTCACATCCGACGCAACCCATGAACTTGATGCTGCGGTGATGGATGGAGAGACGTTGCGCGCGGGTGCCGTGGCCAGCGTGAGCCGCATCCGCCACCCAGTGCTTGCGGCGCGCGCCGTGATGGACGATGGCGCCCACGTGCTGCTGGTGGGGGCCGGCGCCGAAGTCTTCGCGGGCGCGTGCGGCCTTGAGATGGTGGAGCCAACTTTCTTCTCGACCGAGGCGCGTCGCGAGCAGTTAAGGCGCAAGCGGTCCAGCGGATCTGGTGGAGTTTTGGACCACGATGGCGCCTTACCGGCTACAAATCCACTGGACGAAGACAGCAGCACGGTCGGCGCTGTGGCGCTGGACGTGCATGGTCATGTCGCAGCGGCCACCTCAACCGGAGGAATGACCAACAAGCGCCCCGGCCGCGTCGGCGATTCGCCGCTGATCGGCGCGGGCACCTATGCCGACGACCGCAGCGCCGCAGTGTCGTGCACCGGAGGCGGCGAAATGTTCATCCGGATCTCCGCCGCCCACGACGTTTGCGCCCGCATGGCGTACGGGTCGGGGACGACGCTTGAGAACGCCACGGATGCCGTGCTGAAGGCATTGAGGGCGATCGCGGGCCATGGCGGGTTAATCGCGTTGGATCGTTCCGGAAACCTGTGCATGCCCTTCACCACCGATGGCATGTATCGTGGCTACGCGCGCGGGACCGAGGCGCCGCACACGGCTATCCGCCGAGAATCACCCACTCCCTGCGTGTTTTCACGCTAAATGGGAAAGTCGTTGCAGTCCGGGCTATAGTGACATTACGCGACTGGCGATGCAGACCGCGCCGTTCCAGAAACTCTTGTGGCACGGCGGCCATTACGAATGGGGCGTCCGGTCCACGCCGGCCAGCCAACGTTGCATGAGCGAGCATGCTACGAGCCTTAAATTGCCAGACCGCCCCCCGGGAAGGTCACTCCAATTTCTTTCCGAAAGCCCGACGATAAGTTCCGATCAAGGACCGAGAATGTGAGGCACAGATGTTGTGAGGCCGCAATGCCTCAAAAAACGCTGCAACATCGTTTGCGCCACGCTTCCCTGGTGGGCTCCCCTATGGTCTTAGGACGCGCGTCCCTGACACGACTAATTTGCGAATAAGATCGTTTGGGACGAACGCCCGGCTACGCCCCGCACGTGTTGCAAACACCTTTTTCGATTATGCCGGCACCGCACCGCCCGCAGCGTTCAAGTCCGTCCTCTTAATTTGCCGTGCTGGCAGTGCGCGCGCAATCATCACAAAGGAAGTATTCTTCCGCTGTAGCGTGGACAAAGTAGCCGTCGCCCTCAGAAAACAGATGTCCGCAGACCTTGCATGTGATCTTATCCATGAATAAGTCCACCCTTCGAAGACATGGCGTATCGTAACCAGCGCATTGTTAAGGTTGCATCAACGGGGCACGTCGCTTATCCACGTCGTCGTTCACAAACTTGTCGCCACTGCCTTGGCTTTCAATCTAAAGCTCGTAATGGCCAATAGCGCGAGTTTAACGCCATGCAGTGCCCGATCGCTGCATTTGTGGATGATGGCCTTCGCTTCGCGGCCAGGCGGAGTCAGTCACGAATTTTTTGGCGGCTGCAATCTGCCGTTACGTTGACTGCAGCCAGTGATGCGCAAATGAATCTTACGGGCCGGGAGTGGAGCACGGCGTTCAAAGAAGCCGCCCTGGGCGTGGCACCGCGGTAAACTGGCGCGAGCGGCTATCCGCGAACCCTCTCCACAACGACCGTTCACCCGGCCGATTTAGTCCGTTCTGACTATTGTTGTCAGCCCAGCAGTGGGGTGTGGGACAGTGCGCGACGGCATCTTCCAGTTGAGGACCTAGCAAACCGACGTGCGGACTTCGCCGCGTGCCTGCTACGCCTTGTTGTGAAGCATGATTGCTCACTGCCAAGCGCTGCGCGTCTCGAATAAGGTCGTAGACCCGACGAACGTCCGGAATTAGATCGAAGGCGGGAACAAGTTTCTTGCCGATGCCAGGCCATGCAGTGCCGGACCACATGCTATACAGTGGATTTGCTGGGCCGAATGTGATGCCGCCTCTTCCATCAGAACGCTCGTTCAGCGATACGTCATTCAGGCCTTGATGCGAAAGGCGCTTGACCTCACGATTCGTTAGGCCGCTCAGAATAATTGCACGCTGGTCTGTTACGGCGTAATACGTGCGGGCGCGCCGATAGCTATCTAGGAAGAACCGGCCGACCGTGATGTATAGGCCCGCGAGAACAAACGGGATGCCGAAGGGCGCGAAGAAGAATGGCGCGCCCTTTGTGGCCACGGACGATTCCAAAAAACGGGGCGAAGCCACCCCACACAGGACTGACCGGTACCATGAATATGTCCGTGTCGCGTAAGCAGAGGCCTTGACGCGGCACGACGCTCCACAGGGGCCGCTCGGATCGCCCATGTTCTGTCCTGAGCGCTTGTTTAACTTCAAGTGACGCCACCATGCTTTCACCACCCATGTATTCATCTAACACCCGTGGAAATTATTTGCAATTTCGTACGAATGCGGCAGCAAGCAAGGCAATCATGCCGAAACCGAGGCGATTGCCGTGGGCCCACCTCCAGTGCTTCACGTGACGGGGCTTTAGGTTGAACTCAAGGTAATGTTTCAATTTTGTGAATGTCGCCGTGGACAAGTGTCGTGCGCACTCAAGCATTGGACACGGTGACTGAATCTTCCACAAATACTGTGGATAACTGTAGTGACAACAGACTCAGATGCAAACGACGTATACGGTTTATAACATTGCCTAAATTGTGGGCGTAACTTTCAGTGTTTCAGTTGCGGATTCAGTGGGTGGATGCAACACACGAGGCACTATGTAGGCAGGAGGGGCGTTGGACATTAAGCAAAGACGGCGGATCTATTACCCGGAAAGCCAGGACGCGCGCATCTGGGGCGGCTAGCGGAAAGGTGCATCCATCGAGCAGATCGCCCAGGTGTTCGATCGAAACCACTCATCGGTAGAGTGCGTTCTGGCTGAGACAAATGAGATACGACCGGGTCAGCTTGAATTCCCGACCTCGGAAGCCCTTAATCTACAAAAAAGCCACAAAACATGCGCTGAACGATTTCGTCAATTTGTTGCATACCCGGTTGAACCTGCAACCAAGACTCGTTCTCTATGATCGTCTCGCGCTTGATGAAGGTACGGAGTTAGTGATTAAGCCCGATATTAGCTGGATACTTTCCCGTTCAACGGCGGCACGAGAACGTGCGAAACACGTTGGCTCGGGGTACCTATTATCACTAGGATGGGGGAACGCGTTGCCTCACGAGTTGGATACGCAATTTGAAGGTAAACTGGATCGCCCGAATCAGTCGCGGCGAATCACACGGAGTATGTGAATCTCGCGGCTGAATTAGCAAACGACCTGCAACGCCTATCGAAAATTCATCAGGAAACGCGAGAATGTTTGGCCTTGTCGTCCTTAAACGACGAAGGCCGACTTACTCGAGCCCTTGAGAATGCCGATCGTGTTATGTGGGTGCGATTTGTGACGCAAACCAGCGATACATCGCGTACCGCGCCATTCCGCTAAACATTGCCGAAAGGCCTGGACCTTGTGTGCGTTCGTCCCCAGCCTGCTTTACATCAGGTTGGAAGCATTGGATTTTCGATGGAATCGGTGCACCGTGGAACGCCTTCCTCGCAGGACAGGCGCAGACTGGGCGCTGCCAGACGATGACCGATCAAGCCGGCAAAACGCAATGCTGCCGCCTCGCTGATGGAATGACATCAAAGCCGCAGTTGCGCAAGCACGCGGCGGTCATTCGGGTTACGGCGCCCCACCTTCTCCGCCGCTCGGCACGCAATTGAGAGAGACCGCGCTCAGATACGGATTGCCAGCGACCCTGCTGGTGATCAGCGCTTGGGCATCCTTTAGCGATTTCGCATCGCGGAATAAGTCGCAGGGCACAAACACCTCGGCTTCAACTTTGCCACCGAGATAGTGCAACAACACGCGTTCGGACTTAGGTAGGCCGTCCATGAGTGCTGACAATTGCACAAGCACCTCGGATCGACTCGGCATCAGTAAGGCATGCTCATCCTGATCAGCGTCATCCTCCGGATCCACGTGCACGAGAACGTGACCCACCAGGTCGTTGTTCTGAAGGACTCTTAACCTGGCCCGCTCGGCGATATTGTGGCCTTCAGAGACGCTAATTCTTGGATCAACCAAAATATGTGCGTCCACTAGAGCGCGCTGTGCCATGCGACGAGTTCGCAGTTCATGGAGGCTCTTGACACCGGATGTATTAATGATTATTTCACGAATTCCGGCCACCTCCTCGGGAGCAAGTCCTGCATCGATCAATTCTTGGAATGCGACCCACCCGAACCTCGCCCCCATGCGCACGATCATAAAACCAACAATAATCGCTGCGAGCGCGTCCGCGTACAGGAATCCCAGCAGTCTTGCGGAAATTCCTAATGCCACGACAAGCGAGGATGCGGCATCAGACCGTGCATGCCACGCGTTCGCAATTAGCATGGGGGATCGGAGTCGCTCGCCGACACGAAGCAGGTAACGGAACAATCCTTCTTTTGTAACGAGCGAAAGTCCGGCAGTCCACAGGGCTAACGGCGTGACGGGGAGTATGTTTGCGACGTGCTGTAGTTTCATGGCGGCCGCGAAAATGATGCCACCACCTGTAGCGATGAGTATGACGCCGAGCACAAAAGAGGCCGCGGTTTCCACGCGATCGTGGCCATACGGGTGCCCCTCATCAGCGGGCACTTTGCTGTGGTAATTCGCGACCAGTACCAAGAAATCGCACACCAGATCCGAAAGCGAATGGAAGCCGTCAGCAACTAAGGCTTGAGAATGAGCGAAGACGCCGGCAAGCACCTGCACGGTTGCAAGGGCCACATTGACACAGACGCTGACCCATGTCGAACGACTGGCCATCGGATGTCTCTGCGGATCATCAAACGAAACAAAGGCGTGCTCTTTGTGAGGATTCATCTAATGCCAGTATTTGCCTTGGCGGTTACAGGTCGCGCAATGGGATCATGGGGGGACGGCGTTCCAGTTCCGCCTGTGCTCTACAATCGCTCGCATGTACTCCATGCCACGGCACGACTGTACTCCGGGTTGGGTGTCCTGCAAATCTGCGGGGGCGCAGACTTAAGGACATAGGGTAGCCGATCGCTCGGGCATCGTTAGAGTTAGCCGGGCAGATGTGATTGTCATGCGCGTCAAAAGGGACCCATTGTAGCGACCCGGACCGATTCCAGTCCATCGCTAGAAAACGTGAAGTCATGGACAAGCGCGCGGTC
>JBKQNQ010000472.1:0-21509 GCA_052145875.1 Thiobacillaceae bacterium | reverse complement strand
ACCCGCCAAGTTTCCAGTTGGCCGGAATGGGATCAATGGTGGGTTTGGTTACCAAGGCTTGCAGACCCTGTTCGGTAGTCGGATAGTTGATGTTATCCAGCCGGTACATCTTGAGCGCCTGAACGATGGTGGCGATGTCTTGCTTGGCAGCGACAACGCGTGCCTCGTCCGGGCGGGCCATAATCTTCGGCGCAATAATCGCCGCCAGCACCCCCAAAATGACGAGCACAACCATCAACTCGATGAGGGTAAAACCTTTGTTTCTCATATCCGGCCTCTTTCTTCCAACGTGATCAGTGCACCAGATTATTCATATCGATAATCGGTTCCATAATGGCCAGCACAATGACGAGCACCACCCCTCCCATGATCAAGATGAGGATGGGCTCGAGCAAAGCGGTCAGCGCAGACAGCCGGGTCTCGATCGCCAGTTCCTGCTGCCGCGCGGCCTGCTCAAGCACTTGTGCCAGTTCACCACTTGCCTCGCCGCTCGCCACCAAATGCAACAACATGGCCGGGAAGGTCCCACTCTGCTTTAGGGAGCGGCTGATGCTCTGGCCTTCGCGCACCCGCGTTGCGGCCTCCGCAGTGGCCCGACGGAAGACTTCATCGTCGAGGGCGGCTCCGGCAAAGCCCAAGGCACTGACAATCGGGACCCCACTTCCCACCAAAACTGCGAGGGTGTTGGCGAAGCGAGCGCTGGCGAGTCCTGTGCGCAAGCGGCCCACAATCGGCAAGCCGAGCAGGAAATGATGCCAACGCACGCGGACCCCATCCAGGGTCAGCAGGTAGCGGGCAACCAGCGCTCCCGCAACAATCAGAAGGAGCCCAATCCACCATGTTGCGCGGGCGAGATCCGAAACGATAATCATCGCGCGGGTCAGCAACGGCAGAGACTGGCGGGACTGCTCGAAGACCGCGACGACCTGGGGAACCACATAGGTCAGCAGGACGCCCACCACCAAGGACGCCACGACCGTCACAATGATGGGATAGATGAGTGCGACCCCCACCTTTTGGCGCAGGGCCTGCCCGCGCTCCAGATAGGAGGCGAGACGCTCCATGACTTGAGGGAGGGCGCCTGCTTCCTCACCGGCTTGGACGATGGCGCCGTAGTAGCGGGGGAAGGCTCGGCTGTGACGGGTCATGGCCTGTCCAAGCCCATGGCCTTCAAGAACGTCCTGATGGACACTGCTCAACACGGCACGCACACGGTCCTCATCTTGCTGTTCCATCAAGGCAAACAGGGCGCGTTCGATGCTCAACCCTGCGGTGAGGAGCGTGGAGAACTGACGAGAAAATAGCGCCAAGGCGAGTGCCGCGATCCGTCGGCCCCCCGCTCCCTTTTGAGCGGGGGCATCACGCGGGGTCACCGTTTCGCTCAGCAGGCCCTGTTCCCTAAGCAGGGCTCGCACCGCACGCGGATGGTCTGCCTCCAACTCCCCCCGGTGGCGCGTGCCCCGGGCATCGACCGCCACGTAACGCCAACTGGTCATACTGCTTCCCGGGTCACCCTTAAGACTTCTTCAATGGAGGTTTCACCCGCCCGTACCCAACGCAACCCGTCCTCCCTCAGGACATGCATGCCATGCGCTTCAGCGTACTGCCGAAGAACGTGCTCCCCAGAATTGTCGTGGATTAATCGGCGCAACGGCTCATCAACTGTGATGAGCTCATACAGGCCGGTACGGCCCCGGTACCCGGTATGATTGCACTGCTCACACCCCATGGCTCGATACGCCGTGACAGGAGGACTGGAGGGATCAAGGGTGGCCCATTCCTTCGCGCTGGGAACGTATTCTGTTTTGCAATGCAGGCACAACTTGCGCACCAGACGTTGGGCCAAGATGCCAATCAGGCTGGAGCCCAGCAGAAACGGTTCGATTCCCATATCCATGAGCCGCGTTACGGCGCTGGCTGCATCATTGGTGTGCAGAGTGGCGATCACCAAATGGCCTGTCAGGCTCGCTTGGACCGCGATCTGTGCCGTCTCCAGGTCGCGGATTTCTCCCACGAGAATCACATCCGGATCCTGGCGCAAGATGGAGCGCAAGGCGCGGGCGAAGCTCATGTCGACGCGGGAATTGACCTGCGTCTGGCCAACGCCATCCAAGTCATACTCGATCGGGTCTTCCACGGTCATGATGTTTAATGCCGTGTGATCCAGGCTCGACAGGGCGGCATACAGGGTGGTTGTTTTTCCTGATCCGGTCGGGCCGGTGACCAGCAGAATTCCATGGGGCTCCCGAATCAGATGTTCCATCTGCTCGAGTACCTCCGCGTTCATTCCGAGTCGTTCCAACTGCAACTGCTCGGCATTCTTGGCAAGCAGGCGAAGCACGACGCGCTCACCGTGACCGGTGGGTAGAGTGGACACCCGCACGTCGATGGGCTGGCCCGCGAGCCGGATGGAAATGCGGCCATCGTGGGGCAGGCGTTTCTCGGCAATGTCCAGGTCCGCCATCACCTTGATGCGCGATGCGAGGGCCGAGTGCAACGCCCGCGGCGGCTCAAACACGTCCTTCAATACCCCATCAATGCGGAAGCGCACCAAAGAACGGTTTTCAAAGGGTTCAATGTGTATGTCAGAGGCCCCTTCCCGCAAGGCCTGCATGAATACCAGATTGATCAGCTTGATGATCGGCGCGTCATCATCCGCCTCAAGCAGATCCTGAATGCGCCTGCTGTCCTGCATCAGGCTTGAGAGTTCCGCCTCGTCGCCCAGTCCCTCCAGTAGCCCACTGGAACTTCCTCCGTCGGAGTACATCTCCGAGAGCGCTGCTTCGAATTCTTCTTCAGGCAGCAAACTGACCGACAGGGGCAGACCAAATTGCCGTCGCAATTCCGCCAGTGTTTGGGGCAGAGTGGTGGGCCGCACCTTAACGGTGAGCCCGCCAAACTGGTCCGGCATGGCAAGCACACCGGCCGCGCGGGCGTAGGAATACGGAATACGCTTCAAGGTTTGACTGGCGTCACGGTGAGCCCCGGGGCTTCCTGACGGGCACCGATATCACCCCATTTCAACGCGTTGGTAAGCAAGGGCGGGGCGGTGTCCGGCAACATGAGATGATGCTGCGGAGCCGACTCTTTTTGCTGCCCCAATATATAATCGTAGCGCGGGTTGGTCACGGCAGCGGCGTCAGCCGCATTGCTTATAATCACCGGGCGCAGAAAGATCATCAGGTTGGTCTTGGTATGGTCACGGGTTTTGTAACGAAACAGATTACCCAACAACGGGATGTCACCCAGTACCGGCACACGGTCCTCGGTCTCCGTCACCTGGTTCTCAATCAACCCGCCCAGAACGACGATCTGCCCATTGTCCACCAGCACCGTGGAGTCCAGCGAGCGCTTGTCAGTGCTCGCCAAGGTGGGGTCAGACGCCGGTTCCAGCTTGGAAACCTCCTCAGAGATCGCCAACCGTATCGTGCCACCCTGGCTGATCTGGGGTTTCACTTTCAGAATCAGGCCCACATCCTGGCGCTGTATGGTCTGGAAGGGCGAGGCGGCACCGCTGGTTCCGGACAGCGTGAATTGGCCCGTGAGAAAGGGCACGTTGGCGCCCACCGATATCTTGGCTTCCTCGTTGTCCAGGGTTAGCAGGGTCGGCATGGACAGGATGTTGGCATTGGTATCGGTCTCCAAGGCCTGGGCCAGTACGCCCAGGTTGTAGAGCGAGGCTGCGGGAGTGGAACTGGTGAGGACCCCGGTGGTGGGATCAAAGGTATTGGTGGGAGAGCCCAATGTCACGAGGCCCTTCACCAGCCCCAGGTTGAATCCTTGGGTTGCGTTCGCCGGATTCGCCGCGATGCTGCCGATGTTGGTGGATGCGTTGGTGCTACCGAAGCCGCCCACCACGCCATTGGAGGTCAGATGCATCCACTGGATGCCGAACTGTGCCGCCTTTTCTGCGTCCACCTCGGCAATCAGAGCCTCTACCAGAACTTGGGCGCGACGCACATCCAGTTCTTCCACCACCGTCTTGATGTTCGCGAAAATGGCTTCAGGAGCGGTAATGATCAGCGCATTGCTCGCCGCATCCGCCTGAATCATACCGGGACCAAGTTCCTGGGCGGACGCGGATTTCATCGGCTGCCCCGTTGTGGCCGGCGTAGTCGCGGCCTGGTCTGCAGCGGGTTGGGACAGTGCCGCGGGATTCGCGGACAGGATATTACGCAAGGTCTTGGCGACCTCGACGGCTTGGGCATTTTTCAAATAAATCAGATGGACATTTCCTGCGACCAGCGTGGGAGTATCCAGAGAGGCGGCCAGATTTTCGACCTTGCTGATTAAGTTGCGGTCGCGGCCACGCACGATCAGACTGTTGGAGCGGTTATCCACTGCAACTTGCAGCAGGTCAAACGTCGCGCCGCCGGCCCCGCCTTGACTCGGCAAGGGCGTGAACACCCGCGAAATTAGCGCGGCCACATCCGTTGCGGAGGCATACTTAAGGGGAATGAGCACGGGCTCATCGGCGGTGGGAATGTCCAGACTGGCGATAATCTGTGCCAGATGGTCGAGGTTGTCCGAGTAGTCCGTTACGATCAGGGTGTTGCTATCCGGGTCCGCGTTAAAGGTGCCACCGGTGTCGATCAATGGGCGCAATGCCGTCTGGAGTTGAGTGGCTGATTCGTGGCGCAGCGTGAAGATACGCGTGACCATTTCCCCGCCGACCCGATGAGCACCGGCATAGCCCCTCGCAGGAGTTGCATAGAACTTGGCGTCTGCCTCAGGGACGATGCGCACCACACCGTCCGTCTGTACCGCCGCAAATCCTTGCATCCTTAACGCAGACAGGACGGTGTCATAGGCGATCGATGGGCTGACCGGGCGCGGTGAGGAAATGCTCAATGTGCCCTTTACCCGCGGATCCACCACGAAGGTTCGTCCCGTCATTTCGCTCATGGCCTTGATGACCGAGCCAATGTCGGCATTGACGAAGTTCAAGGTGATCCATCCCTTCGGCGGCTCCTTGACAGCAAAGGCAGCACTGACCCAGAACAAACTCAGCGAGAGCACCAGGACATAGAGGCCTCTCATGGCGTCTCGGGTCCCTCACTTGTTGGCATACGTGGATGACCGAGGTCAGGGCTCACCTCACGGGGTAAGACGGCGCCCGGCGCGTTGTTTTCCTGTAGCAGTAAAACCTTCTGGAGCCCCGAGACGAGGATAATCACGCGATCGCTTTCTACTTTATTGAGAATAACCCCTGGGGAAACCTGGTCTCCTGGGAATACCGGCACCTCACCGCGTTGGGTATGAATGGTGGCGAATCCGCCACCCATTGATCCGGCAAACACGCCAGTCAAATGCAAGCCTGCGACAGCTTGTGATTGTAATGCGTCCACACTGCCGCCGCCAAACAGTCGACTCACCGTCTGGGTACTCGATTCAGGCGGGGTCATCACTGCGGAGGGCAGTTCGGCCACTGGGCGGGGTGCCGTAAGAACCGTCAACCACCACCCCGCCAGGATCATCGCGGCCAAACCTAAAGCCGCTGCGAGCAGCTGACTCACCGAGTCAAACATGGCCGGACCGGACAGGGGAAAGAGGTGCAAGCGTTCTATTTTCACGAGAGCAAAGTGTACCATGGAGCACTGGGGCTAGGCATCCATGCCCTCGGCCGTCGCTTGACACTTTTGCCTGACAGATTTGAGGCAGATCAAGACTTTGTTGATGATGCGCTGACAACGGCTCGCCTTGTTGGCATTTATGCCATGTCCAAGATATCCTGCGTCTGCTCCTCAGTTATGATTGCCGCTCTTGTCAGGCATCTCGTACTATCGGGTCATCGTTTTTTTCGTTCTCTACATGGAGTATTCATGAATCATTCCAAGAAATTGCTTGTGCTAACTGCAGTGCTAAGCGTGGCGCTTACTGCATGCGGTCAAAAAAAAGTTGCCACTCCGGCTGCCATGAAAGTCAATGGTGAAATCGTGACCGCCGCCGAGTTGGAAAATCAGCTTGAAGAATCCGGCATGACCCCTGGCTCGGAGAATCCAATATCGGGCAAGATGATGAAGGCGATGATTGATAAGGAACTCTTGCGCCAGGCTGCAGTGAAGGACAATTTGGACAAGGACCCGCGTGTGGCTGCGAACCTTGCTTCGACACGGCGGATGATCCTGGCTTCTGCCTATATGCGCAAACAGATCGAAACCCTCGCGAAACCGACTGATGCGGAAGTGACCATGTATTTCAAGCAGAATCCGGATTTTTTCGCCAATCGAAAGCTATATGACCTCCAGGAGGTCGTGATCAAAGGCAGGCCGGAAAACGAGGCGGAGATCAGAGCGAAGCTGGCGGGAGGGATTAATTTGAAGGACTTCGTGGCCTGGCTCGCTGAGAAGAACATCCCAAACAGCAACGACCATCTTTCAGCTGGATCCGATCAAATGCGTGAGGCAGTCGCAAACAAACTGAAAGACGCGCCGGTCGGTCGTGCGATCCCGCTTGACGACCCGAATCAGATCGCCGCAGTTTTCATTAACGCCGTGCAGACCCAACCGTTCACGTTGGCGCAGGCCGCACCGATGATCGCAAAGCGCCTCTACAACAAGAAAATTGGCGACACGATGCAAACCACGCTGAGTCAGCTCCGCGGGCAGGCAAAAGTTGAATACGTGGCGCCCTTTACTGAAAATGGAAAATCCACGACTACCGAGCCATGATATTTTTCCTGCGAGTCTTGCTTTAGGTTAAGGATGCAGTGGGTACTCGGCCAATTGGCCGGGTCCCCACTAGCCGCAATCGGGCTCAAGAATCAACCCGCATCCCCGTCCCACGACAGCCTCCAGCCACGTAGCGCACTTGGTTTCACTTGAGGTCATACCGTAGGGTAACGGACACCAACACGACATTCGCGTCCTGGGGAGCGGTGCCCAGCGAAAGCACGGTGGGAAGGACTGAGACACTTGAATTCTTGGCCCAATCCGACTCGTTATATTTCTCATACTGAAGCGCCGCCCGTAGGGAAAGATTGTTCTGGATCTTATAGCTACCATGGACCCCGACGGACGCCAGGGTGGAATCAAGACTGGGCAGACTGGCGGCATTGGCATAGTCAATCTTGCCGTTGAACCAGGAGTAAACGGCATCCGCACCAAATTCCAGTTTCTTGGGAATCACCTTCCAGTTTCCATTGATACCGAGGGTTTGGGTCAGATTGCTGTCTGACTCCATCCAGGAGATTCCAACAGGTGGCAACGGAACCCACTCCAGGCCGTTTTGGGCGGAATCCAGCTTATCGTAGGTGTAGAAAGCCGAGGCCGAGAGTTGCTCGCTAAAGATGTAGGTGAGACTCGGGGTCAGGGTAACCCCATCGGCCTCCGTTAACCCGAGGACCATGTTTTCATAATTGTCCTTGTAATACTCGGCGTCAAGGCTCAGAGACACACGCTTCTGCGGGGTGAATGCGATCTCGGCGCCAACCTTGTTGCGGATGCGATCCGCCAGTTCGAACGCCTGCATCAACGGGTTCACCGAGTTGGGAAATACCGGGTTTCCAAGCAACGGGTTCTGCTCAGCCAGCGGGACATAGCTTGATGCATCGCGACTCGAATACGAGTATTTGAGACTCCCCTCGACGGTTTCATGCAGCTGCACTTTGAGCTTGGCCCAAACTGTCTTGTCGCGGGTCTGCTGCACTTCCTCGTAGGTCTGGTTCTTCTGGTCAAAATCGAAGCCGCCGGAAAGATCCATGTCATTTGGCAGGCGGTAGCCCGCATTGGCACGGAACAGGTTTTGTTCGAAGCTGTATGGCATATTTTGCCGAATGACGGGAAGTCCGGTATTGGGATTGATCGCCAAGGCCGAATCCGTAATCACGTAATTGTAGGTATTGACCGGTGTCTTGTTGTCCCGGTCACTGTAGGTGTAACTTGCATCCAGACGCAGCCGGGGAACGGGACGTGAACTGATGTCAAGACTCGCCAGCGTGGAGTCTACTAAACCGTTCAGGCTCGAGGCCGGCAGCGCAGGGGTTACGATGTTAGGATTGATGGTATAGGGAAGAAACCCTTGGTTCTGGGTCAGACGCCCCCAGGCAAGCTGCCCGCCGATGTGAGTGACATCCGTTAACTGATAACCCAGATGGGCGCTGACATGGTGCGACTGGTTATCGGGGGCTTCAGCGGTCTCGCCTTGGTTCTGGCCGGCCAAATGGGTGTAGGGGTTGTCCCAGATGATTGCGTCCTGGCTGTTACTGAAGAGCGAGCCCGTATAGGCAAGGCTGTATTGCAGTCGTTTGTCGTGATAACCCAACGTCAGGCCAAAATCATCGGTCGTGTAGTCAAACTGCACGGGTAGGATCGTTGTTTCGCCAAAACCAAAGGTCGTTCCCACGTCCTTCGTACCGTCCTTTTTCTCTTCGCGAAAGAATCCGGTGATTTCCCACTGTTTGGCGGGGATCAGGGAAAACTTGACGCCCAGACGATCGCGCTCGGTCTTGAGCGGCGTTGCGCCAAGATCCGCCCCCAGGTTGGGCATGCTGCTCGTCGTCGCACCCGGGACCCAGCCGGCTGGAAGTCCAAGCTGTCCCCCACCCTGGTTGACGAAAGGACTGCGTGCATCCTGCGCACGGAAATTCGGGATCTGGTCGTATTCCAGGCTGATGCCATACTTGCCCTGCTTGCCGCCATCGACGACCACATCGCGTGACGCAAGTCCCAAGTCCTTGGCAATCCCATCCAGATACGTTCCGTCCCCGCTGCGGTAGCTTAGATCGGCTCCACCATCGAGCAGGGTGCCCTTTTTCTCCAGGCCGGTGTAACGGCCAAAGTGATAGTCATCGTCAGACAGGTAGTCAAGGCCGCCTTCCAGCCATCCTGACCAACCGCTGTAATCGGGACAGGACGGGCAGGCCTTGCCACTTGGCTGGGCCGCACTTCCAGGACTGGCTGCATCGGCGCCGCGGGCATCCGTTGCGAATGCCTGGACAAGGGCCGCTACGAGCAATGCGCACCGCAGGGAGAATTTGTCAGTTCGCATGTCCCAGTTCCTCGATCTGCCTTCGGCAATGGTTTTCATCGTAGTTGTCCCCTGTCCCATTCATCAACGCAACAACGTCGAGCCGGACGGGTCATTCGAACCGTGGATCGCAGAGTGGCAGTTCAGGCAGCCCTTAACCTGTAGGAACGCGCTGCCTGCCGCGAGGTTGGCGCCACCGTACAGGCCGCCGGGGTGCCCTGCCGGGTCGTGGCACTCCTGGCACAACTGCGGAACGCGCTTCTTCAGCAATGCCGGCTGGTTCGAACCGTGGGGATCGTGGCAGAGTAAGCAATTTTCGGCAGCCGGAGCGTGGTCCCACAGGAAGGGACCCCGCTTTTCAGCGTGACAGGAAGTGCACTTTTCACGCACCAGCGCCTCCACCATCAACCCCGTGCCGTTCTCACCATGGACATTGTGGCAGTCGCTGCACGCCATGGCGCCTTCACGCACCGGGTGGTGAGAAACCTGGTAGAACTTGGCCTGCTTGCTCTTATGGCAGGTGAAGCAGATTTGCGCCTGCTGCTCGCGATCGAGCACCGGATCCTTTTCTACGTGGATCGTATGGCAGGATGCACAAGCCAGCCCATTAAATTCATGGGTACTGCCTTTCCAATCCGTTCTCTCGTGATTCTCGTGGCAGGCGAGGCACTTTGCATTCTGGTCCGCAACCGGCGTCCAGGCATTCTTCCCGAAAGCAATGATGGTTCCGCCACGTTTATTCTTAGACTTGATGTGTACTCCACCTGGCCCATGACAGGCTTCGCATTGCTCGTTGGCAAATGGCGATCTGGGATCAGCAACAACCGCGTGTTTGGTCTTGAAGAGCGGGTAAATTGCGGGAACGAAGTTTTCGTTGTGACAACCCAGGCACGTCACGGCCTTCAGGTATTTGGCCTTCGCAAGTTCCCCGACCCTTGTCTCCTTCTGCTCAAGCGTTACGGGAGGCGGTTCCTCCTTCTTCTTGGCCAGGACAGGAGCCTTGTTTCCATGGCACTTGTTGCAGCCACCTTTCGCGGCAAAGGCCTTGGTCCCATTGTGACAAGCGAAGCAGTACTTCTTGCCGCCGATGTGATCCATAAATCCAATTTTTGCGTCCCCCTTCTGCATCTTGAAGAGGCCGGGATGGCAGTCACTGCACTGGAGTCCGCGATCGGCATGGAGCTGGCCGGAAAAGATGACGGGTTTCGGTCCACCCTTGAAGACCAGGTCTTCACCTGGCGGTACGGCGAAGGCTTGACTTGAAAGCACGATCGCCCACAATGCCGCAAAAAGCAAAATGAACGCAGATGCAGCCCCCTTTGGTGTCACCTGAGTCTTGAACATACGCAATTACCCGATCCTATTTATTTCTAAGAATTGTTCGGCAGAAAGTGGAGTGCTTCTGGCCAGGTAAGCCTGATGCAGCCCAGGCGGATCACTTCTCGAAGGTTAACCCCCTTTGGGAGGCGGCGCAACCCCGCAAGCCGCCTACACAGGCGTTTCCCGCGACATTGTCGCAGCCTGGCATCACTCCGGTTCGCGAAAGAAAACCTCAACACTGCACTCCCATGTCCGCACCGCCGTCCCCAATGCACCCATGATCCGTCAGTCAAGAAAAGGGGGCGAACCCCGCACGCCCCCAAGCCAGAGTGTGCTGGTAATGGGTCAAGTGGTGCGCATCACTCACCTTCCCAACGCCCGCTCCGTCGTGTTACCTGCGTCCCAGGCTTTTCCGAATCGTCTTCTTGTGCCTGTCCCTGCAACGCTTCACCTGCGGCCTTACGTGGCATCGACAGCCCGTTTCGGCTGTGCAACCCATTGGGCCGCATCCCACCTGGGAGACTGAGAGCGGCGAAGCGGCAGGGACTCCCGTAGTCCTCCCCTTGACACTGTTCCCGCGTTACTACGCCTCTTGCGGTTCCACGGTCGCAAATCCGGTCTGTCTCAATCTCTGTTGCCCGTACCATTGGCGTGCACGATATCGACGTCCTCAATGGCGCCTGGCGCGTGGCAGCCGTCGCATTCCTCGAGTACCTTGCTGCCAAGAATGTCCATTTGGGTCCAGCCGCCGGTCCAAACGACATTCGCTGATCCACCCACCGCCAGCATGCCGGATACTGAACCGCATACGGATGTCGGCACAGCGCCGCATTGGATGGGCGAATTGATGTTGGATGTCGTGCCGAAGACGGCGCCACCTACAGTCACCATGTGGCTCATCGCGACCACGTCGTCGTGACAACCCGAGCAGCTGGAGGCCTCGGGCGAAATCACATTGTTGAACAACGGATCGTTCAGGTTGTCGGGGGTCTTGATGGTGGTGTTGGTATGGACATTGGTGCCAAGCAGGCCACCATCATTCTGGAATGAGGTGCCCACGTGGCACGTACTGCAGTCCGACAGAATGCCGGGGTACTTCACCACCACGGAAAAGTCGATCCCCGTGTTGGGCGCAGCTGCCGTCATGTCGCCAAAGATGAAGTCCTTCGCGCGGCCAGTCCAATTCGCCTCGGTACTTGCCCCCGCCGAATGAATTCCATGGACCATGCGCTTGAACTGGAATGATTCGTTGTAGGCGACTCCTCCAACGTTAACATCGTTGGCGAGGTAGTTGGCGTCGTGGCAGATCGGGCAACCTGCGACAGAGTTGCCGGCGCCGCTATGGAATGCGTTGGCAAGCGTGTTGGATCCGGAAGCGGTGCCCAGCATGCCGTGACAGGCCTCGCACGCGGCGTTGGAGACGACAATGCGCCGCGCGGCGCCGGTGCCGTCGAGCGAAAAGTCAACGAATTGATTGCGCATCGGCACATTCACGTTGGCGGCCGGCGCGACCGGCACACGTGAGATCGGGTTTAATTGGGCCTCGAGCACTTGGCCATAGCTTAGCGCTCGGGCCGTCCCGTGGGATTGCGCGGCACCGGAGTTGGGCAGCGCGGGTGTCGTCACGGTGTAATGATGGGTGCCGTCATCCGTCCCGCTGTAGGCGTACACGCTGGTGGAACTGCTGCTGGTGTAATCCGCGATGGGGGCCGGCGCGCCCACCAGGGTCAGGGAGCCGATCAGGATCTGCACATTGCCGAAGATGTTCGAACTGTTGCAGTTCCCCGCGCAGTCTGCCTTGAGGTCATAGGCCGCGTTATTGTTGGCTGGATTGGTAATGGAGTACTTGAGGGTGACGGTGCGCGTGTTGCTGTTGTATGTGGGTGGTGCGTCGAAATTAAACTGGTAGTTCGCAGCGTCGGTCTGGATTTGGTTCAAATGCACCCGCGCCGGGTCCACGTTGAGTCCGCCTGTCGAACTGTGGCAACCTTTGCAAATATTGTCGGCAATGGCATTGACGGATTGGTTGGGCGGATTGAGGAGCGCCAATAGAGTGATGTGCGCGGGTTGAAGATACCAAGCATCGGTCTTGTGGCAGGTCAGACACGCGCCTTTACTCGCCTGAGTTTCCCAGTTGTCACCCTGAGGGGTCACCACGGCCACATTGGGGTCGTTGCTGGCAAAGCCGTTATGGCACTTGGTGCAGTTGCGCAGATCCTGGGGAAAGCCAACCTTTGAAAAGTCACTGAGCTTATCCAGGTAACCCCAGATCTCGTACGTACTAGGCGCGCCATCTGTCGCAGTGGCAAGGCGCTGACCCGCATGGATGTTGTGGATCATCATCTTGAAGTCGAGGACGTTGCCGCTGTTGGCATCGGTGGTGCTGGGGTTGTGACACAGCACGCAATACTGTGGATCGACACGGCCGCCGCCATGAGCCGCGAGCTTGTCGTGGCAAACATTACAGGACGCCTTGTCCACCATCACACGGGTATTGGCCGGATTGATCACCGGCTGCGATATGTATCCGGTCACTAAATTGGGATTTTGCACCAGCGTGAAATCATAGTAGGGATTGACCTGCACAATCGAGCCGTCGCTGTCGACGTAACATAACTCGATTGCAACGCGATGGGTGCGGCTGGGCTCGAATGCGACATTGTTGTTGGCTGCCGTAGGCGTGCGGATGTCCGTGGAAAACGTGTACGTGTAATAGCCTGCGCTGTTAAAGGAGAGCGCGGCATTCGTTGTCGGGTCCGTCGTCGCCTGCTTGGAATTCGGCGCCTGCACAACGCCACCGGGGCCCACACCGGGTGTCCCCGCCTCGGTGCGATAGATGTAGTTCACCCACTGATCAGGAACTTCCCCAAGAGGGTCACGTACCAGCTTGGCAATCGCGAACCGGACCGTGTTGCAGGTCACCGTGGAATTGGTTTGAGGATCGGTGACCGGCGTGCCACCCAATGTCAGACCCTGCACGACCTGGCCATTCTTGTTGATGACGGTGAAGTTCACATGGGGAGGACTTGCCACCGTGACGAGCGGGATGCCGGAGATGGCGGTAAAGGCGGCAAGCGGATTGGTGGCGCTGCTGTTTGCTGCAGTGGCGGCAACGGCCGCGTTACCCCCATTGGCAACGCCGCTCGAGTTGCCGCCTCCGCCACCTCCGCCGCATCCGGCAAGCGCGGCGACCAGCCAGGCTGCCAAGCCTAAACGCACGACTGAACTATGCTTCCAGCCAGACATTGGGAATCCTCTCTTTGTAGTTATCTCGCCACTCGGACCTAGGCGTTTATTCTAAGCCACTCTGTTCCTTAGTGGGAGAGCCATTCGACGGTTCTGCCATTTGTTTTAGGATCAACGCGTGCCGCATTGCAACACACTTTCCCACGCCCGGTTCGGGTACCGCCTGCGGCACATGTTGGGTTGTGAGTCAGGCTAGCAGCAGGATGGGCCCCTTTCCCCAACCCTCGGGGGCGTTACGGGAATCTCCGCACTCGGTGCTGGCCCTCAACCGCTCCAGCCGTGTACGGTTGATATAACTGGGCGGGTGATGATTTCTTCCTGCCTCCTTCGCCGACTCGGCCCCCTTATGCACGTGCACTCTAGTTCGGTCTCGGCGATCCCCTCGAGGCGTCACGTTGGTGCCAAAAGAAAAGAGGGCCATCCCTGGCCCTCAAGCTTTCCATCAACCTAACCCGCGGGCCGATTTGGCCCCCGGGCTGGGCGTGTGTGTCAATTCGTGTCTAGGTCTAACCCGCTCAGGTCCAAACCCATGTGCACGTCGAGCACACGGACGCCGGGGATGCCGTTTTGACCGTTGCTGGTATTTCCATGGCAGCCGTCGCACGCCTCGAACACCTCGGCCTGACCCTCGCCGTTAACTGGCGCAACAATCGCGCCTTGGACTCCGAGGGTCGCGTCCCACGTCAAAGCCTGCGGTCCGCCGGCCAAGACCATGCCGAACTCGTTGCCCGGAATGGCAGAGCTTCGTACCGTGCCGAAGGTCCCACCGCCCACATTGATCATGTGGTTAGCGGCGCCGACGCTGTCATGACACGCGGAGCAGGCAGCGGCTTGGGGCGAGATCACGTTCCAGTGGAGCGGGTTGGCGTCCGTGGCGGTGCAGGTGCTGTCGTTCTGAATGCTTAGCGGATCATAGGTCGTATATCCCGCCGTTGCTACGTTAACGATCCCGATCTTGTTGAACGTAGAGTCGCACTTGTTAACCACTGCGCCCAAGGGGCCTTCATCGGCCGAGAACGTATACACGCTGCGACTGTTCGCCTCAGGCACACCCGTGGCAAGATTGGGCGTGGGATCGGCGGGAGTCACGTGGCACTGGGTGCAATCGTCCAGCTGGCCGGGGTAATACACCTCTAACCCGTAGTCGTTTGCAATGCTCTGGGTGACGGCTAGCGTCGACGCGTTGGTCACAGGATTGGAATCGCCGTGCATGAACGGCATGGCGCGGTATCCCGCTCCGGCGGAATGGATGCCGTGGATGTGGCGCCGCACGGTAAATGACTCGTTATAGGCTACTCCGGTCGTCAAGCCTAACGCCTGACTTGCGGCCGCCAATTGCATCTGGGCAGAAGTCTCCCTTCCAACGTCGTGGCAGATCGGACACTCTGCGACGTTAGACATGCTGCCGCCGTGGAAGGCGTTGGCGTTCGTATTGGAACCGTCCGTGCTACCCAAGACAGCGTGGCATTGGTCGCACTTATAGCTGCCGACGATCACGCGACGCGGCACGACTGCGCCACTGAGGGACACGTCACTGGCTGCAGCATAAACGCTCACCGGCAGAGTCCCTAAAGGCCCCACCACCGTTTTGTGGTCCTCGACGCTCAGCGCCGGTTCAATAACCGTACCTTGCATGAAGAGACGCGCCGTTGCGCCCTGTGCAATCATGTTGGCCGTGTTCTTCGGGAGCGCCAACACCAAGGTGCAGACGTTCGCCGCATTACACGTCCCGTTTATCGCTTTCCCGCTTACGCTGCCGCCGTTGTTATAGCTGGTGTAGTCCGGTAGCGAACCCGTGGTGGGAAGGTTGTAATACCCCAGATAGATTGACACGCTATCGAAGCGATTGGCGCTCGTGCATGTGGCAGGGTTAGCGGGGGTGGGGCAATCTGCTGTCGGATTGTATGCCGCACCGGGCGCTGCATTCCCTGCAGTCGGGACCGGTGTCATGGTCGCGGCTGGGTTCGTAATGCTGTAGGTAACCGTAACTTGGCCGGCAGCCGCAAGCGTGGGCAGTGAATTTACGACCATCCCGCACGTCGGACAAGCTGGGGTGGGGCTGATGTTGTACTGATAAAACTGTCGATCAGCCAAGCCTTGTGCCCAGTGGACGACATCTGCTCCTAGGCTCGTGCCGGGAGCGTGGCACGTTGCGCACTGGCTGTCACTCACGTTGGTCACGCCAATGGCGCTGTGGATGGAGTACCAGCTTGCTGGAGTACCACTGCTCAGCAGGGGGCGCATCGGAGCACCGTTCGTCACGTCGTCGTGGCAGGTCAGGCAAGCTTCTCTGCTGGCCGCATTGAACCAGTTGTCACCCTGTGGCGTGACCACCTTGGCAACCGAGCCATCGGGACCACCGGTCGTTGGATCGTTGGCACCTGCAACTGTCTGCCCGGCTTGGCCGTTGTTGGTATGGCACTTGATGCAGTTACGCAGATCCTGCGGGAATCCGACGCCAGGAGCACCCGTGGCGGGACTGGCACCGAAATAGCTCGGGACGTTCTGGTAACCCCAGATCGTGTAGCCCTGAAGAGCCAGCGCAGGCGTGTTTGTTGTTCCCGCTGACGCGACCGCTCCCGACAGATATCCACCAGGTGTCACCCCCCCTGTAGTCATGGTCGTACCATTGTCATTCAGGAACCGGCCCGCGTGGACCTTGTGGACCAAGGTTCTAAAATCGAGGGCGTTGCCACTGTTTGGATCGAAAGTGAAACCATTGTGGCAGGTCACGCAGAAATGCGTATCAACCCGGCCACCACCATGCAATGCCAAGCGTCTGTGACAGGTGTTGCAGCTTGCGGTATCCACCACAATGTGGTCCTGGGCAAAATTCGCTACCGGGACGGAGTTCCCGGACGCATTGACGGTGAAGTCATACCAGGGGTTTGTCAGAACCGTGGCGGGCGGGGCTCCGGCGTAGGGAGCGGTATTCGCGCTATCCGTGTAGCTCAGCTGGATGACGAGGCGTTGCACCGCGCTCGGGTTATACAATGCCGTGCCCACTGTGGGTGCTGCGTTCGCCACACCGGGGACCGGAACACAACCCGTTTCGGTAGCCCCGTTCGTGCACTTCTCGATGACGGTGGTTGAGCTGTAGACATAGAATTTGTTGGTCGCATCCCAATGCAAGCAACCCGCCGGAGGGGCGGCGCCTGCGGCAGTATTACCGGCGCAGCCCGTGGTATCGTCGGCGGTGGGGCTCTCGGTCGTGGCCTGCCATGCCTGGGCACCTGCGGCCGTCCCTGGGCTACCCGGGGCGGTGGCTTTGGTCGCCTTATAGATGTAGTTGACCCACTGTGCAGGGCTATCGCCGGGGTAAGCACCGCCGGAACACACCCCTGCTGCATTGACGGTGCCACCAGTGGCTGCGCAAATCGTGGTTGCGGGCGTCAATTGTGCCAATGCAAACCGAACGCTACCTTTGGTGAGCGTGGTGTTAAACGTGCCGTCAGAGTTCACTACGGTGAAACGGTAGACCGGTTGGCCCGGCACCTGGACGGCATGCCAACCGTTAGCGTCGAGGAGGGTAAACGCTGGGGAGGCCACTGTAGGCGCGCCACTGTTGCTATTGGCGGTACTATTGGCGCCCGCTGCCTGTGCGGGAATCGGCGTGCCGGCTCCTGCAGCGGGCGGGGGCGGTGCGGCCGCTGCACCACCACCACCACCACCACCGCCGCAGCCAGCAAGGCCCGCGAGCGCGACCCCCATCAGGGCGACGAGCCCCAATCGGATGATTGAAAGATGCTTGGTGATTTTCACTCTGATTCCTCCTCTTTGTATCGATTGGGGTCCGCGACATTAAAACCCGGATAGAGGGATTTCTCCCCACGGTTAATACTCAAATATAAACAGCTGAATGTTAATGATGCATTTGCATCAATTACGCACCAGGGAGTCACCCACATGGAACTTTATTGCGCATGGTCAACTATCCTGCCGCATCCATCAAAAAACGCCTTCGGCGAAATGGGCGGGCCGGAGTTAATAGGAGTCTTAACCGCTTTGCCATTGTCGATCCTGCTCAGGCCAGACGATGATGATGCGCCCAGGTCACGGCTTCCAGTCGGCTACGGACGTTCAGTTTTGCCATCAGCCGCTGAATGTGATTTCTTACGGTAGCGATGCTGATATGCAAGTGACTCGATATCGTTTCGGTCGCCAACCCGTGCGTCAGCAAACGCAATATCTCCTTTTCCCGCTGCGTCAACAGGGAAATGCCTGGGCTATATGGCACGGTATCCAGATGCCCATCCAGTTTGTATGGGTGTTCGTTCGGCAACTGATCGCCCTCAATCGATCGAGCGGGCGCTGCAACTCGGCCACTGCTCATCACATGCACGACCATCCACTGGTTTCCGTCAGTCGAGGGGGCCAGCAAGGTGCCGACATTGAGTTGGATTCTTTTTCCACCGCCGCTGGTGATGCGCATGGAAAGCGAGGATGGAGGCGCCCCTCCCGTCGCCAGTTTGCTGATGCAGCACCCGGCTTTGCACAGCGGGCGGCCTGTGGGATCTTGGCCTTTCATGACGTCATGACACAAGCAACCCACGGCTTCTGCCGCCGATATACCCGTGAGATCTTCGCTGGCACGATTCCAAAGAGTGACACGTTGATCCGGGTCGATGGCAAACATGGCGTCCATCGAGCGGCGAATCAAATCTTGAAAGTTTCCCATGTTTGTTAAATTCTTTGGCGCTCAGTAAAACTACTCATAATGTCGTCAATAGAAATCGCCCATCACGGAAGTAGCCATGATGAAACCCACGCACCACTAAATCGCGGCGTCGATGCTGCGCCTTAACCGGTTGTTTGCTAATTGGCCCTCGCAGCTGCTCGCAGCGGGGCATGAGACCTGGCCATTGCCCGAACCGCGGGCACGAGCCAACGAAGTGCACTTGAACATCCTGCCTCCTCCACGTTACCCAGTTCTTCAGTTCTTTATTGTTGGTACCCCAGAAATCCGAAGGGCACGGTAACACGCAATTTACTGCTGACTGTACAGAACGGCGATACTTAAGTTT
Organism: Thiobacillaceae bacterium; assembly: GCA_052145875.1. Classification (GTDB taxonomy): domain Bacteria; phylum Pseudomonadota; class Gammaproteobacteria; order Burkholderiales; family Thiobacillaceae; genus DASQBT01. Next base: position 2,952 of record JBKQNQ010000472.1, on the reverse strand, counting down.
GCTTAGTTTAGATAACTTTAGCTCATTCTGTAAGAAGATTGTTCGCATTTTGATGCGGATCAATTTTTCTTTTCGCTACAGCCGCTGTTGGATCGCTGATGCGCACAGGCTGCCCCCGACTGCTCAGTGCCGGGCCTGCCAACCCAAGGTGTTCGTCGTTTACCAGTAACCCCCACCTGTCGGCCGAGCGAAGGCAGGTGCGCCAAAAAAACTCAGGCCAAGCAGGCCAAGCGCAAGTCGCCGTCGCGCAGATAACCTGGGGACGGCGGCCCGAGCAATGAACAGGTTTGATGCGGGCGCGGCATTCTCTAATCCTGGTGACGCCCGGCAGACCACTACGCCGGGAACTGACTGCCCCGCCCGATCGATGACGGGAATCCCGCCCCCCTTGGGAGAAGGTGCGTCGTATCGTAGGCCGACAGGGAGTTACAGATCTCTCGAATCCGAGTACACTTTTGATTTTTATTGAAAGCCACTCATTGCAGTCGGGTTACCATCCGCCGACATTCGTTACCCTATCGGGTCATTGCGGGAATCTTCGGGTCCCGGCATTTCAAGGCAGTTAGATCAGCATGCTGGAAGTAAACAATCTTCAATGCTCCCGGGGAGGGCACCGCCTGTTCAGCGGAAAGAGCTTCAACCTGGAGCCCGCCACACTCGCCTGGATTAGAGGGCGCAATGGCAGCGGCAAGACAACATTGCTGCGCACGCTTAGCGGCCTGAGCCCTTGGGACGAAGGTGAAGTGTGTTGGCGCGGGCGCAACATCCGCAAGCAAGCCGAAGAATTTCGCCGGGACCTGGTCTTCATGGGACATGCCATCGCCTTGAAGGAAGACCTGAGTCCGGTTGAAAATCTTCGAATTATCATGCATATTGCCGGGCGGGCCGTAACTACACCGGAGGCGCTCGCCGCCCTGGCCACGGTTGGATTGAGAGGTCGAGAACACCTGTCGGTCAAGTACCTGTCCCAAGGGCAGAAGCGCCGGGTGCACATGGCCCGCCTGAAGTTGAGTCAGGACGCCCCTTTGTGGCTCCTGGATGAGCCATTGACAGCGCTTGATACCGAAGGCGTTAGCGCGCTCAAGAACTTGCTCGAGGAATACCTTCACCGTGCCGGAATTGTCATCATGACCAGCCACCAGGAAATCAATGTTGCTTCGACCCATACCCTCCACATTCATCTTCCCGCCTGATGGGAAAGGTGGGGTTCTTCTCAACGCTGCTATGGGTATTGAAACGGGATTTTCTGGTCGTGATGCGCAGACGCGGCGATCTGGCGGCAACGTTGTTCTTCTTTGTCATGGTCGCGTCTCTGTTTCCCATGGGCGTTGGCCCGGAGCCGCAGATGCTGCGCGTCATCGCGCCGGGGATCGTCTGGGTTGCAGCGCTTCTGGCCTCCACTTTGTCGCTCAATCGACTGTTCGCGTCGGATTACGCGGACGGAACCTTGGAACAGGTGCTGCTTTCCCCCGAGCCCCTCAGCATGCTGGTAATGGGCAAGATGCTGGCGCACTGGCTAATTTCCGGGCTACCGTTGGTGCTGATCTCACCTCTGATCGCGCTTCAGTTCGACCAACCGGCCGCGTCCTACGGCCCCATGCTATTGGCACTGCTGTTGGGCACGCCGCTCCTGAGCCTCATCGGCGGAATCGGCGCAGCCCTGACCTTGGGCATCCGGGGCAGCGGGGTGCTGACCACCCTGTTGGTTCTGCCCTTGTACGTGCCGGTACTCATATTTGGCTCCAGCGCAATTTCATCGGGTGCCAGCGGGATGGATATCAGCGGCCAGCTGTCCATCCTCGCTGGACTTTTGCTGCTGGGGCTGGCCACGACGCCCTGGGCCATTTCCACCGCCCTGAGGATTGCCGTAGAGTGAGCACTCGGACCAAGGAGTTTTCTGCATGAATCTGTTCAAGTACTCGTCCCCATCCACGTTCTACCCCCTTGCCGGTGCGCTCGCGCCCTGGTTTGGATGGGCCGCGGGATTGCTGACTGTTTGGGGGCTCTATATTGGTTTCTTTGAGGCCCCCACCGATTTCCAGCAGGGAGAGGCCTACCGGATTATTTTCATCCACGTGCCGGCCGCATGGATGTCGATGTTCCTCTACCTGGTCATGGCAGCCTGGGCAGGCGTTGGACTGGTATTTAACACCCGGCTATCTTCCATGATGGCCCTTGCCTTAGCACCCACCGGGGCAATGTTCACCTTTGTCGCGCTTGTAACAGGGGCCCTTTGGGGCAAACCGACTTGGGGAACCTGGTGGGCGTGGGATGCGCGCATGACCTCCGAACTGATCCTCCTGTTTTTGTATTTGGGCTTCATGGCGCTGCACGCTTCGATCGAGGATATCCGGCGCGCAGACAAAGCCTGCGCGGTGCTGGCCTTGGTGGGTGCGGTCAACGTGCCCATTATCTACTACTCGGTCAGATGGTGGAACACGCTGCACCAAGGCGCATCGGTCAGCATGACCGCTGCACCCAAGATGGCCACTATCATGCTGCACAGCATGTTCATCATGATGGTCGCAGCCTGGATGTATAGCATCGCGGTGGTCCTGACCCGAGTGCGCCGCATCATCCGCGAGCGCGAGCGCCAGACCGCTTGGCTACGCGAACTTCAAACGGAGGAAGCGCTCGCATGAACTGGGGTAGCCTGGATAACTTCCTTCATATGGGTGGTTACGGATTTTACGTCTGGGGCTCCTACCTCGTGACCGCCGTGTGCATCGCAATTGAATTACTGATGCTCTGGCTGCGCAGCAAATCCGCCGCCGCCAGTCGAATTCCGGAGAACAACGCTTGAAACCTCGTCACAAACGCGCCATCCTGATCATCGTTGCACTTGCCGCTGTGAGCGGTGCGATTGCATTGATTTTGAATGCCTTTCGCAGCAATATCGTGTTTTTCTATACGCCAACCCAGGTGGCGACGAAGGAGGCCCCGATCGGGCGT
>JBKQNQ010000471.1:0-4139 GCA_052145875.1 Thiobacillaceae bacterium | reverse complement strand
TGATGATCGGACACTCGCCCTACGCCGATCAAGCCTGGGTTTCAGCCATTCTTGCAATTCGTCTCCCCCTGTACCCCAAGCTCCGCATTCGACTGATCAGTCAATTCTCAATCGAGTTGGTCCGAAGTGTCATGGCAGGCGAACTGAATCTGGCGCTGGTGACGGCACCGCCGGAGGAATCTCAGATCACGATCGTGCCATTCGCTCTGACGCCGCTCTATGCAGTTCTCCCACAGACCCATGCGGCTGCCCAAAAGGAACACATCGTGCTCCAAGATCTGGCAGAAGATGAATGGATTCTGCTGGCGCGACGAGTTCATCCCATCGTTCATGGCGCAATCATGGACGCGGCACGACGTAGGGGACTCAGTCCGAAACACGCGCACGACATCATCACGCCTCAACAGGCGGTTCACTTGGTATCTGAGCACGTTGGCGTGGCCATCCTCACCAAACCTACGGCCCTTGGCTTTCGCGCTGAAGGTGTAGTGTTAAAGCCGCTTTCTGATACCTCATTGTGTTTCGAAACGTGTGTGATTATGAGAACCGACAATGATTCAAGATTGGCAAACGAGTTTGCCCGGTCCTTCCTCCGCAAATATGCGCCCCAGCGCCTGCCACCAAAGCAAATGGAATTGTGGCTGTCCGCCTGAGTTGTCAGCCAGAAAACGAAAATCGCGGCGTCGCGCTCTTGCAAGCACAGCGTCGCCGGAGCGGGGCATGCCGCGTCCGAGGCTATTTGTCCAGATCCGCCCAACAACCAGAGTGCACCGAGCTCATTCTATTCTGTGACCTAAGAACCACCGACTGGCGGCTAGTAACTAGCGTCCTGTTTTGCTTTTTTCGCGGCGTTGTATTGATCAAACCCTATGAACTCGTATTGCACGTCGATGTACCCTGAATTCATGGTGGTGTAGTTCACCATCGCTTCGATTGCAGTCACACCGTTGACAGGCTGTTTCAGGATCCAGAGCGCGATCAATTCGCGGTTCTTGCTCTTGAGACTCATCATCCAAAACTCCGAGTTATCGCACTCCGTACTGTTTCCCGAGCACCTATCGTACACCTTGGCCTCGCCGTACTTTCGACTGATCGCGGATACAACACCATGAAAAGCCGTTTGCAGTTCTGCACCCGTGTCACCCGTCTCAAGTGTGACCCCGATGGCAGACAGTCTCACCAAACCTTGCGTCGGTGAAACGGTCAGCGCATACGTTTCGAAGGCAGGGTTTGGTATCGGCGCAGTGGACAGAGCGAAATAGTGGGGATCGGTCATTGACACCGGCAATTTCCTGATCGCGGATGCACCGACCAGCTTGATGATCTGTTCCCGAGACATGCCTGCCGTGAATCCGAATGGCCCTGCCGGTGTGTCTTGGGCGAAAGCCATCGAGCCATAAGTCAACACTATAACCGCGAGCAAACTCACCATCCGTTTCATGGTCATTTCTCCTACTGGATTCCTACCACGGAAAGCCGAAGAGTGCCTTATTTCAGGTGCGTCGCAATATCCTTGAACGCTGCAAGGTTATCGTCTGATAGTGTGAACTGATATATGCCGATCTGAACTTCCACCACCTTAGCTTTAGCCAAGGCGGTCAGCAGGTTCATGTCAATGGATGAGTCGAGGGATTCATCTACAATATCGCCATCGGCATCTATGTCTGTCCTACTTACATAGTCCCAACTTGCTTTCCCAAGACTGTGCGCTTTGCCGTCAATCAACAGGATAACGTCCCTGAGTTTGTCGAATCTCATCCCTGCCGAATCGGCTAGGAACATCAACTCAATATTACGTCCTGTAGGTTTGCAGCCGTCAACCTGCCCATCACAAATGAAACCAACCGCCACTCCTATTGAAACTTGTGGCTTCCCATTTCCCTCGGTGTAAGCGACACTGCCTGCCTGAGTCTGTTTTGTCTTTACGAACGTTTGATTCTTGAACTTGTCAAATTGCGTTGTGGTTTGCGCCAGCGAGGCAACGCTAGCCAGCAGAATGAACAGCCAGGTACAAATAGTTCTCCGATTCATAGTCATTTGCTCCTCTCATTCGGGTACCGCGCATCCCCTGCGACTAGGTTACAGCCCTTCGGAGTGCTGGCGCTCCGCTTTTCGATGTTTACTTTCAGTGGTTCATAGCACGCCCGCTGGCGCTCTTTGTAATACTCGTCGATGGTTTTGTCTTCTTCCTTCATCAAAACATCCGCGCGTTTCAGCTTTTCCCCTGCGCGCTCAAGAACATCTTTGTCCGACTTTAGACCTTGCAACGCGACCTCTACGGTGTTTGCCGAACTGTTCGCCCATTCGCCTGTCGAGTCCATATCTTTTCGGGCGTCATTCTCAATCGCTTCTGACGGTGCTAGAGTGGTTTTCTCAAAATTATCGTCGGCTGTTTTCAACGCGACGATGGCGTCAAAAGACTTCCTCTCAGCGGGGGAACTGACTTGCACTTCTAACTCGTGTAAGTTTCTGAGGTAATCGCCGTGCATGTTCTTTTCGCCTTCGATGAGAAAGCGCAATGCCTGAATCGCATACGCATCACTCAATCTGTTTTTCACCAGCACTATGCTGACCCCGCCCGCTACCGCGACCGTCACCGCCGCCGCAATGATGATGAGTTTTTTCACAATGCTCTCCGGTGACCAGCATCGCTCGGGCCGGGCGGAAGTGGTAGATGCCTTCGGAGCTAGCTCGAACGTTTTTTCGGGGTGACGGGTATTGGGCATCAATGGAACCGAAAACCGCGTTAAGAATTAACTGGCTTTGATTGCAAAGGGTTGCCCCAATACGTTCTGCGCAGCATTGCAGCAATAAGCTAACTAACATCGCGCCCGGTTTTAGAGAATACCCGTGGTGTGGACTACAGAAAACGGCCCTTAAGGCAACTTTCCGTTCCATTGATGCCCAACACCCGTGAGCTGTTTTGGGAGAAGTTCGACTTGCAGCTGCGAGGCGACTTCCTTGACTATGCTTCCGGTGCGGCTAAATCCGCCGGAGTCCACCACAACCACCGTTTTGCCTGTTTCCATGAACGATAGAATCGTCGTGACCGCTCGACACGCGGAGAAGAAGTTTTTCATCCATCTATCTATTTGTGCCTCGCCACGAAATCGTCTAAGTACCAACGCTTGTTAAGGTCGTTGAACTGCCCCATTTCTTCTTTAAGTACCCACAACATCCCGCCGTCGGGCTCAGGGAATGGCTCTTCGCCGTCCATCGCGGACACGTGATGCGAGAAAGTACGGACTGTGTAAATCGGATTCTGAGTGTCGTACTCCCGTCCCAATTGCTGGAAGTACTCGCCGGGCACGACGAATTTCTTCTGCCCATACGCCGCCAAGATGATGCGCTGGTATTGATGATCCTTTAGCTCCCTCGCGTATTGCAGCAGCACGCGAAATACGTCCATCTGGCTGGAGTCGCCTGCGACATCGGTCAGGTCGAATACCACTGAATGCGTATCAATCCAGCCGTCGTAGTGGGCTTTCGCCCTCACTACATGATTACGCGGGTCGGCGACCAACATGCGTTGCAATGGCTTTTGGAGCGTCGTTTCGTTGTACATCCATACGCCGCCGACCGCACATCCAGCCAGCAGGGTCATCCCCAGCAGCGCAAGCAGCAAAAGTGTCGGTTTCTTGGGCGATTGCAGGTCGGTGGCGACGGCAACAACCGACATCGCTGATTCTTCACTCATATGTCGGCCTCCCGTTCCGCCTACGCGTTCCACGTGAACCCGCAGTGACCGCAAGTAGTTGGTTTGCGACCCGCCAATAATGCGAGCAGTCCGAGGGGAAAAAGGCAAATGCTCACGATGATCGTCCATGCTGGGTAGCCAGTTCCTGACGCCCGGCGTCAACGCCTGGCAGCCGACGGGCGCAGCGCCCTATCCGACGGACGTCTATACCCCGGACGAGTGGGCGTACGCCTTTACGATCCCGCAGGACCCATCAACGAATTCCGGCGCCGGCGCCCTCTACGCGACATCCGGCGGCGCGATCCAGCTGTCGAATGTCAATGGCGACACGACGACTTACCCGTTCCCTGGAAATCCCGGCTATTATTTCAGACAGGGACAGGCCGTCCAATTCACCCCTGGGTCGGCGCTCTCGGTCGCGGCGGGCAACTGGTCCGTCGAC
>JBKQNQ010000470.1:0-7367 GCA_052145875.1 Thiobacillaceae bacterium | reverse complement strand
TTCGGCAGAGAGTCTTGTAGGGCCTTCAACGACTCAGGGTAGCGGCCGTGTTGAAGCTTATAGAATTCGATGGACTGCACTAACGAGTTGATGGTCGTTTGAGCAAGCTTGGTACGCAGATCATCATAAACTCCGCCGCGCTGTGCGAATCCGAAATAGAACAGCGCTCCGTAGATGACAATTGTGAAGCCGATTCCTCCTGCGCCGATGGCCGCAAGACGCTTTCCGCCTAGCTTCTTTGTGACCAACCCCCAAACAATGGCAATGATTCCGAACAGCACGCCAACCAAGGGAACGAATGACATACCTCCAATCACGAATGGGAAGGTTCCAAGCTTTTCTGAGTTGGCGCTGCCATTGGTGCTCATGGATTAAAGACTCCTAACGTTGGAATTCACCGGACTGTTCCCCATCTTTGGGGGGAGTTTACTGGGGAGTGACTGCTAACGGGAGCTTTTTCAAATGTCTCTTCATGGCCGATAGCACCAATTTACCTTCGCTCCGCGCCAATGGCTGCATTTGTGAATCATGGTCTTCGCGTCGCGACCCAGTACGGCCATCTGAATCTCCGAGCGGTCGTAGAAAGGGCCTCAAAATCAGTTCAACGTCTACTTATTTCTGCGATACCGCTTGCCTAAAATGAATGCCCCGACCGCAAACAGAAAGCTAACGAAGGACAATAACATTGCGATATGCGGCTGCCTGCATCTAAAGTTAAGGGCAAACAATGAGAATGAGCCGTTACATGCCGCAAATGCCATATCGGAAGATGAGAAGACCCACACCAGTGACCATCCGGAAACGAGGACAAACACAATTGAGGCTATGAAACACGCCATACGAGCGATATGTGTTCGGTCCACGCTTCCCCTCATGCCTAACGACGATTGGCGCTGCGCCACAAAGCGCCGCCTACGATTCCGCTCAACAGCCCACCGTTGAAAATCCATGCGATAGCGGCATCCTCGACCTTTGTCATATAGACCGTTGTTCCGTGGACATTCAGCGGGTAAATCCGTCCCACATAAGGATCGGGTTGGCGCGGACACATATCCGCAAGGTGCCTGTGCAGGTAAACGGAAGCAATCAGTGCACACGGCATTGCACACATAAAGATGACTGAAGCTACCCTAACCGTCTGTCTAAATATCACTCGATCTCCTTTGCTCGCACACTGCACGCCTGCTAGTCCGAGAACAATATGCAATCTAGCCTGCGTTTGCGACGCGAACGGCTGCAATGGAGAACATGCTCGACGGGCCGGTTGTGGCCGACCCCGGCCGGATGACGGGGGTCGGGTGACACGGTGGCTTGGTTAGACGCCAGGCAATTCTTCCACATATCGTGGCTCTCCAACAAGTGACAGGCAAACACTCCTGGCGGCCAACTTTCACGTAATGCCATTGGTAAGGCGAAACTCCGCCGATACGTTATCAGTTGTGTTGAACGGCACTGGCAAGCATGACATCGTTTCTCCTCCTGCCACGAGAGTGCCATCAATCATCCAACCTTCACCAATATCGATGGGGCCGTCAGAGCTTGCACCAAGAAAAGTCAGGACGGCTTCCTGCACCCATCCAGTCCCGGCGTCGAGCCCTGGAACACCTTTCGACTTGTGCAAATAAGCGGCACTGAAATTCAGTGCAAGTGCGCCTCGATTTGTGGAAACCGAGGTGATCCGCGAATCTTGAAACTCAAGGACCCAATTCATCGGTTATCCATTTTGATTTGGCGTTAACTCTTACTTGCCTCTTTGTGCTTCGCAGCAACTTATGGCCTACTGAATCTTGCGTATCGTGAAATTAACCGTGTCAGCGACAAAAAGATTCCTCCCGTCGGTGGTGATGCCGAAAGGAGCATCGAATGACGCTGCCGTGCCCTCCCCGTCGGCATCCCCTTTCGTTAAGGGTACCCCCGCCAGCGTGGTGACAGCTCCGGTAGCTATCACGATTTTGCGGATCGAGTTGTTCCAATTGTCCGCCACATACAGATTTGTTCCGTCGGTGGTGATGCCACTGGGTCTATAAAACGTGGCTTCCATTCCTGTGCCATCGGTATTTCCGAATCTTTCCTGCGCACCCGCCAGTGTGCTGACGTCCCCCGTGGCGATCACGATCTTGCGAATGGTGTTGTTGTAACTATCCGTCACATACAGATTCGTCCCATCGGTGGTGATGCCATAGGGATTGTAGAAAGTGGCGGACGTACCAGTGCCATCAGCATGGCCGATAGATCCTGCCTTGCCTGCCAGGGTGGTAACAGCACCCGAAGCGATTATGATCTTGCGGATGGTGGCGTTGTTATCGTCAGTGACATACAGATTTCTTCCGTCAGTGGTAATCCCCCAAGGATAATTAAATGTCGCTGCTGTACCGGTTCCATCGGCTTTACCCGGATTCCCCGCAGAGCCAGCCAGCGTGGAAACCACTCCCGTAGCGATTGCAATTTTGCGAATGTTGTGGTTGCCAACGTCGGTCACATATAGATTTGTGCCGTCTGTGGTCATACCCTGAATAAAATTGAACTTGGCTACCGCTCCCGCACCATCGGCGCTGCCAATTGACCTGGGCCTGCCCGCCAAGGTTGTGACAACCCCGGTCGCGATCACAATCTTGCGGATACAGCGGTTGGTGAAGTCTGCCACATACAAGTTTGTTCCATCAGTAGCTATACCAAAAGGCCAATTGAACAATGCAGCACGACCTGTACCATCTCTACTTCCATTGACTGTGGCCACCCCCGCGAACGTAGTAACGAAATTTCCCAGATGCAGCTCACCCCCCTGCATTGCTCCGCCCATGAGGTGCGGCTTGATATATGGTGAATATTGAGGCTGGATTGCTTTGGAGAATTGCACGGAAGGATTTCCGGGCAACGCTGACGCCGTTCTGTTTCTTGCGGACTCTCCGGCTTTCAGGTGGTCAAGAACAGATTGTCCAATTATCACGGTATTGATAACGGGCATGATCGTCACTTCCATATTTGTGATGGTGCTGATCCCAACTCTCATTGAACGCACCCTGGATTGGCAAGGTCCCGCACCGCCCTGATTATCCAACGCTGCTTGAGATAACTCACACTTGATTCCAATTCTCCGGGCAATTGCCGTCGGTATCTCGATTTTGTTCATTGCCGCAGTGATCATCATGGTGACGGAGTTGCCTTCGATAAAGCCCGTCGTAAAAAAACCCATCTTGTGGACATCGTCCTTAATGGGGTTTGGTATGAAATTGTCATCTGTGGGGAATTTAGTATCTTGCTTGATGACCATTGGGGCTCTGGTATCTTGTCTTATGATCAACTCCTTACCCTGCAAGCCCATTCCACATTTTGTTGACTGGTAGAATACTTTTCTGTCACTCCCCAGGCACTTGAAGATGGTGTCGGCATTAGCCACGACAGGTGCCAAGGCCAAAACCAGTGCATAAGCCGCCTGGCCTACAGGTGAAAAATTCATTGTCATCTCTCCATATGTTTTGCGTCGCCGGGCCGGGTAATCCATGCGATTCGTTTCTGCACAGTTCTGAACGCGAAGTTGCGTCCTCATTTAGGGGCGAATTGCGGATTTACGATGTTTTTGCAAAAGCCATTCCAAATTGCAAAATTATTAACGTAATCACTCCACTGCGTGGGAGACGGTGTGCGGGTCAATTCCGTACCGCCATTTACGAGAGCGATAGTAATTAGACGCTCAATTTTGTCTCCGCTATCGTCAATAGGCTGCATCGTGATCGCAAAACCGGAGAACCCGTTTGACCTTGACAGCCCGTAGGCGACGCAAAAACTTACGAAGTTAAGTATCTCACCGCTGTTATTCAATGAACTGTTGCCAAGCCGTTGCCTTAGTTGAAATGTCTTGGCAGAGACCTGCTTTAACTTTCCGGCATCTTCAATCTTTCCGAATTTCGGATTAAAGAAATCTGATGGAAGTGAAGGTCCTTCTGCATGAGCACCTGAACTAAATAGCGAGAGCGCTAGTAAGCTGCTTGGTAGAATATTTCTCACGTAATTGTCCTCAGGTGGGCTGATTTATTGGTAATCGGGTCGGGGCCAGAGACTCCGGTCAGGTCTTCAACCTGTCTCCGCTTTTTCTCAGTCACCGAACGTGAAATATCTTGCGACACTCATCATTAAATTCATTGAGTTTCGCCTCTTGGGCGTCTTTATCGGCTAATGGATAGTTGGCTTGTGTCCATGACCTGTAGCGTGTCGCAACGCACTGCAAAACTAGGGGTGTTAACGGCGCCGATGCCCGCGCAAGCGCTAATTCGCGGACATGCCTTGCCGCCATGCCTGCCCCAGAAGGCCCCGCTTGAGCCCCCGACTGCCAGGCATTGGATTCAGTGATTACGGCGGGCATTTCATGCATTTTATCTTTTGTGGCACATGGCTTATCTGTGTAGGTCGTTCTGCCAGACGGATCGGTACAACGAACAACGCCCGTTGGTTTAGTGAATTCAGACCTTGCCACTCCAACCATTGGTGTGCCAGTCATGATTCTAAGCGACTGCACATTCGACTCAGGACGGCTGATGCTGGCCGGTCTGCTAAGGGGATCGGGATTCACACTTATAGTGGGAGGAGGCCGTACGAATTCCTTGCCGTTAAACCATAGCTTTCCGTCATGGAACTCGCATCGTGTCTTGAGGAAGCCGTCCTCACGAGTGAGATAGCCATCGGCAACCATGGCGGCGATCTGATCATTAACGTTGTTCACTGATTGGCTGACAAGCGCAATATTATTCGGAGCCAAGTCTGAAACGAGTCTTTCAGGGACCTTAATATCAGCCATGACATAAAGTTTGGCTAGCGCCGCCATCCGGTTCGCAAAGTCGCTCGGCTGAGCATCCTTGAATTTGACCAAGGCGGACAGTGTCGACTCACCATCGGGACGGGTGAAGCTCAGCCGATCTATCCGGAAGTCGGGGTCGTGCGTGAGCAAATCCTGAACAAGCGGTGTGTTCGCTGCGATCAACTCAGAGTACGTCAGTGTATGAGCGGCAATCTTCCCATTTGCATTCTGGAATGCATCGTTTAGGCGGGCAAGGGCGCGTGCATCAAGATGGTGGAGTGAGGTGTTAAATTCTGCTGGGCCGTAGTCTTTGTCGCCGATTCTGAAGGCGGTCACCCCGATCTTCGAGGCATAATCTACGAATCCGTTACTCCGGTCGAAAGTCGATATCTGATCCACGGAAAACTTCTTGATGTATAAAGGTGCCGCTGACATTGTGGCGCCGCCCGCGTCAATTGTCTCGATGGCAAAATGGTCCGAGCCACCGTATAGGGCTGGCTCTTCGGGGGATAGGCGCTCTCGATTGCTCTGGAAATGGATGCCGGATATTTGCAGCCGGTTCCCGGCAATGTTCCTTATTACAATCTTGGGAGCATTACCTTCCAAGGAATAGCTTGCGAGTTCTTTTGAGAACCTGATCTTTAGCGTTGCCTCATCTGACGATAACCTGGATGAGTTCAGCGCAGGGACGGTGAGGATCGTGTCGCCATCGCCACTAAAATGAAGGGCCGTATGGATTGCAACCCCATTTCTACGGGCCTTCCGTTCGGATGCATCTTGTTTTGCGTCATCGTTGACCGTAACTTCACTGTCGATGGTCGCTTTGTCCAAATCGAACATTCCCAGAAGTGGAAGGTGCCTGATCTTGGATGTCAGGATGAGGCGGATTGGCAGCGCAAGGGGCGTGGGTGCCACGGTTACGGTAACCGTCTCGTCCGAGGAGAAGACGCCCCTATCGTATTTGCGGTCACTCAGGGTAACAAAAGGGATAAGGTCATGCAGCGCCATGGATTGTTCATCGAGGGTCGCCTCCACCTGCTTGCCGAGAAACCAGGCGGCGGCAGGATACCCAACGAAAGCTAGCAAAAATAGTGCGGCAATCAGGTAGATTGAGCTGCGATTTATCATGGGATTTACTTTGGCCAGGATGGCTGACGATATATTTCATTTACGGTCACAATCTGAGTTAACCTGATATCCATTTACGGGTTTCGAGACGTCTTCCTAGACACCCAGGAGCGCGGCGTGGCAGTGTGCAATTAGCAGATCGCGTTATGTTCTGAGGCGACTAATTGGAGAGAACATTTTTGGATGTCCCCAGTTGGCGGGGCTGCAACGGATGAGCATCGCGACTAACTGACCGGCGGGAGCACTGGCAGCTTTCATTGGAATCAGGCTCTCAGTGGTCTTCCCAACGAACTGGGGACATGCCCCCTTAGTTCGTAACCTTTCCCCAACTTTGTCCGTCCACATTTAAGTTGTAGGTGCCCGTCATCAATGAAGGCCAACAGCAATGAACAGTTTGTGCTGTTGATGTGGAGATACTTTATTGCGGGATCGTTATGCGCTATCACCCTGCGGTCGATCTCAATTTTCATAAATTATTATGGCGACCAGATTACTGGGAAATAATATAACCTCATAGAGGAAACTTGATGTTTAGAAGAATCACATTGTCAGTATCGTTATTGCTTAGTGCCTCATCTGCTTGGGCAGGACTTCAAGAGGCAGAAATTGCCCTTCAAAAAAGCGACTACGCAACAGCATTACAAGAACTGAGACCACTGGCCATTCAGGGTGATGCTGAAGCACAAGTTGATATTGGCAATATCTACCAGTTTGGGCATGTCGGACCGCCTGACCCCATGGAGGCAGCAAAGTGGTACCGCTTAGCGGCAATACAGGGGACTAGCCGCCGGAATATTGTTGCTCAGAATTTTCTCTGTTGGCTTTACTACGACAACTCAAAAAGGGCCGGAATTGAACCGCAAGAAGGATTAAAGTGGTGCCGTTCAGCGGCTGGGTATGGAAATCGTGATGCATTGTTTACTCTGGGCCTGATGTTCGAAAGGAGGCATGGGGTCGTTCAAGACTTGGTGTTAGCCTACGCCATTTACAACGTGTTTGACACGATCAATCCCAGTCTGCACGGTGAACCTAGTAGTAAGAGGCTAGAGCCTGAAATGTCGCCCGGACAAATTGCCAGGGCAAACGAATTAACGAAGAAAATGTTAGAAGGCCGAGGGGCTTTTATAAAGACCCTCGATCAATATCTTAATGACAAAAAGCCGTCTGAGTTGTACGCCATTCCAGACATGGAGGAATCTGACAATGTCGTTCATAACGAGCCAGCTCGGCCAATCACTCCAAAAGCGTTAAACGGAACTTGGACGCTTGATTTAAAGGCGACGGAAAAATATATAACTGGTCTCCCGAGTATCGAGAATCCGGATCAGGTCGCACAAGGGATTGGATTGGTAGGGGGCTTCCTGCTTGCAGTGAATTACGAATTTAATGGTGACATCGCTACGATAAGTACAATCAACCCGTCTAACGAGAAAAGGGAATACAAATG
>JBKQNQ010000469.1:0-3205 GCA_052145875.1 Thiobacillaceae bacterium | reverse complement strand
TCCGAGGCGGGTATCACCGGCGCGGCGATTGGCTTGGCCATGGACGGCTGGCGGCCCATCGTCGAGATTATGTTCGCCGACTTCCTCTCGCTGTGCATGGACCAGTTGTACAACCATGCGGTGAAGTTCCCGGGCGTCTTCCCCGATGTCTCGGTGCCGATGATCGTGCGTAGCCCATCAGGCGGGCGGCGCGGCTATGGCCCCACCCACAGCCAGTGTCCAGAGAACATTTTCACGTCCGTTCCGGGACTGACCGTGCTCTTTGGCAGCCACCGTCATAACGTGGCCCGGCTGCTGGTGGACGCCGCTCGGCGCTGGCGCTATCCCACCTTGTTTCTGGAGCACAAGTTGCTCTATAGCGAGGTCCAGGACGCCGCGGGTTACGAGGTCCTGGACGCGGACGCGAATGACCTGGCGGCCCACCTCTTTCCGACCCTGGTACGCCGCGTCCGCGGCGCAGACCTTGCCATCGTTACGTATGGCGGAATGCTGCCCGTGGTGGAGAAGGCGGTGCTGCGCCTGGAAGGCGAAGAGGATCTGCGGGTGGCCATCCTCGTGCCGTCGCTGCTCTCACCCTTACCCCGCCGGACCCTCCTCGCTCAGCTGATGCAGCACGAACGGGTAGTGATCGCGGAGGAGTCCCACCACGAGTACGGCGTGGGCGCGGAGATCGCGGCCTGTTTACTGGAGGCCGGCTACACCGGGCGCGCGTTACGCATCGGCACCCCGCCGGTGCCGATCGCCTCAGCCCGTAGCCTCGAGCGCCAGATATTGCCTGACGAGGAGAGGCTGATCAGCGAAATATTGAATAAGTTTTATGGTTGAACCCGCGCGACCTGTAGGGAAGCTTCTGGCTGCCGCCGCAGGTGCAGCGCACTCGCCCCAAGGTTACAGTGAACTGGGGCTCTTTTTTTGAATTGATTAGATTAAGGAAACGCCATGGCCTTTGCCGTCCATGCACCGCGGGTGAACAACAACGACGACATCGTCCAGATCATTAACTTCAGGGTAGGGGTGGGTCACTTTGTAAACAAGGGCGATATCCTGGCCGACGTCGAGACCGATAAGGCCATCATCGAGGCGGAGGCTGAGCATCCCGGCTACGTCCTCAAGCTCATGTGCGAAGTGGACCAGAAGGTGGCGGTGGGCTCGGTGATTCTGTGGCTGGGCGAAACGCCCGACGAGCCTGTGCCTGAGAGCACTGCTGGGGCGGTGACTGCTAAGGGCCGGGGTGTGGGCAGCCATCCTACCGCCAAGGCCCGTGTCCTGCTCAAGGAACTGGGATTGGATGCAGATGTCATCCCTGCCTCCGGCGACCGTCTCACCGTGGCCGACGTGGAAAAGTACGTTGCCGCCCAGGGCGTCCAGCACAAGGACGGCACACCCGTCGTTGCCGTCGCGTCTCGGGAGAGCGTCCCTGACGTCCCGGGAGAACTGCGGGATCTGAGCGCCGAAGAGCGGGGTATGCTCAACACCGTCTCCTGGCACCGTGACCATGCTGCCGCCACCTACTTGGAACAGGAATATGACCCTGGCCCCTGGGACGCCTTCTGCGCCGATTACGCCAAACAGCACAAGCTGATGCTAAGCCCCCTGCTGCCGCTATTGGCTTGGCGTTTTACCCAGCTGGTCCAGGCCAATCCCAAGCTTAATGCCACCGTCGTAAACGGCAGGCGTTACCAATACGGCCCGGTTAACCTGGGCTTCACCGTCCAGGCGGGCGAGACCCTCTACCTTACCGTGGTGCGAAACGCCGGTGCTTTGGATGCGGTCAAGTTTATCGACGCTTTGGGCGGGGTGCAACGGCATGCGATCGCGAGGAAACTACGTCCCGAGGAGACTCAGGGCGCCACGGTGGCGTTCTCCAGCATGGCGCGCTGGAGTGTGAGCCGACACATTCCCATCTTGCCACCCTACTGTTCGCTGATGATCGCGCATGCCGCGCCCAAAGGTGGCGGCCGGTCTGTCTTGGGCGCGAGCTACGACCATCGCGTGCTGTCCGGCTTCGACGTGGCCAAGGTCTTGATGGAGCTGGCGAGGCCGCCGGTTTCTCTTCAAGATCCGCAAAGTCCCTAATCGAAGCACATAAGGAAGAATAACCATGAATCTGAATCGTGACGAAATCAAGGCCGAAGTGCGGACCAAGGTAATCGAATTGGCGAAAAATCTGGGCGCGGATGCGGCAGACATCACTGACGATGACATCATTCCAGCCACCGGTTATATGGATTCTGCCGCCATCATGGAATTGATCGTGTGGTATGAGGAGAAGTACCAGATGCCTCTCGCCCAGGAGGAGATCAATATCGACAACCTTGGGTCCATCAACGCCATGGCCGACTTTGTGCTCAGGCGCAAACAGGGGTTATAGACCCGAATTTTCCGTTTCCTTGGCGCCACTGGCTTCGACTTGGCTTATCGTGATCACATCGCCCTACGATTCCAATGCGAAATCTGGGCCAAATCCATGCTCACCGTGGGGTCGCTCCGCCTCCACGTCGCTCTGACGGATTTGGGAAGGGACCGCAGGTCAGCGGGGCCTTGCGGATCAGGGAAGACGCGTTAGGGGCAGGGGCACTGGCGTCGCTAACCAATTTGAGGTTCGTTCATTCGGAAGATAGGTCGCGTGAGCCGAATCTCGGCCGGTAGCAAAAAGGTGGCGAGCGCCGCGGACTAAAGCAAGCATGGGGGCGTGCTTGTTTTCTTAGTGGCAATCAAGAATCACGGGGTCAAACACGTAAAGCATGCACTTGCATGAGAGGCACATCAGTTGGGGTACGATTTGCGTCTCATCGATGTTTTGAATCTCAGCGACTGGTAATGC
This sequence comes from Thiobacillaceae bacterium, assembly GCA_052145875.1. Taxonomy (GTDB): domain Bacteria; phylum Pseudomonadota; class Gammaproteobacteria; order Burkholderiales; family Thiobacillaceae; genus DASQBT01. The sequence continues at coordinate 381 of JBKQNQ010000469.1, read as the reverse complement.
CATTCTAAGGCGGAACCTAGAATCTTCTGCCGCTGCCAGGGGCGTCTGACCGTCAGCGCGCGTTGCATCCTCTCAATTGCGAATCCGAAGGTGGGGGAGCGCAGGTGGGAAGAGTGCAGGTGACGGCAGAATCAGCCGGGCAGCGCTGTCGATCGCCGGTAACCACGGGAAAATGGCAGCCGAGCCTGCGACGTAATGCCTCGCAACAGCGCACCATTCGTGCTGCGATTACCCTCCCAGGGTGCAAATCCGGTTGGCCGCCGCTATCCGGGTCGGCGGCAATGTCAAGCGCTTTCGACAATTGTGGTTTGACACCCCCGCCGGAACACGCGATAATCTCGCGCTTCGTTCGGTGGGGTTCCCGAGCGGTCAAAGGGATCA
>JBKQNQ010000468.1:0-3318 GCA_052145875.1 Thiobacillaceae bacterium | reverse complement strand
GCGCTGAACAATTCCGCCCGCGCCTCTTCCACTTTCCGGCCCCGGATGCGCATTTCGTTTTGCCAGTGCGGCCGCCGATCCTCCGCAACCCAAGCGCGCGCGCGCAGAATCTCGTCGCACTCCTCCTCCAGGGTGGCGCGCGCGCTCTTTAAAAAAACAATCAGGCTGGCCCGGAAGGATTCCACAGCCTCGACGGAAGTGACTTGGGCGCGTTCGGCCATAATTTTTTATCGTGCTCGTGCTCGTGCTCGTCCTCGGACTTTTCGATTGCGATTACGAGGAGGAGGCCGAGGACGATTTCAATTGGTCAATGTTGATGCAGATATTCCTCGATGCGCTGGGCTTTTCTCAAAAGATAAGGCGTGTGCTCCTTTGAGAGTTCATTGAACTTTTTCAGCGCCTTCATCGCCAGTTTGAATTCCTCGGCGAACTTCTCGTGCTCCTGGTCTTGCCATGTGTCGCCGAGGGCGGTGAAGCGGGCCTGGAGCAGGATGATCCGGTTTTCGAGGTCGGTGTTGAACCGGTGCAGCTCGTCGGCGAATCGCCGCACCTTTTCAGGATCCATGATTGCTTGCGCCATGTTGTCCCTTTCGTTGGATTTCTGTTCCGGCCATCAAGATAATGCAGAAGTGCCCCGGCATACAGTCCTTTTTGCCTTGATAAAACATTGCTTTTCGCGCGGTGGGTTTATAGTTTGAAAACAAATCGCATTTACGCATCAACTTTAGCTTCACATTATGATCAATCTCAAACAGCTCGAAGTCTGGTTCATCACCGGCAGCCAGCATCTTTACGGCCCCGAAACCCTCAAGGCCGTCGCGAAACATTCGCAGGAAATCGCCAAGGCATTCAATGCCGCACCCGCGATTCCCGTCAAGGTCGTCTTCAAACCGGTGATGACCACACCGGATGACATCACCGCGCTGTGCCGGGAAGCGAACAACGCGCCCAAGTGCATCGGCTTCATTACCTGGTGCCACACCTTCTCGCCGTCGAAGATGTGGATCAACGGGTTGAAGCAGCTTCACAAACCAGTGGTGCATTTGCATACGCAGTACAATCGCGACATTCCCTGGTCGTCCATTGACATGGATTTCATGAACATGAATCAAGCTGCCCACGGCGACCGCGAGCACGGCTTCATCTGGAGTCGCTTGCGCCTCAATCGCAAGGTCGTCGTCGGTTTCTGGCAGGAAAAATCCACCCAGGGAAAACTCGGCGCGTGGTGCCGCGCGGCGGCCGCCTGGCATGATTGGCAGGGCGCGAAGTTCGCCCGGTTCGGTGACAACATGCGCGAAGTGGCTGTGACCGAGGGCGACAAGGTGGCTGCGCAGTTCAAATTCGGTTACGCCGTCAACGGTTACGGCGTCGGCGACCTGGTCAAATCTGTCAACGCAGTTTCCGCGAGAGCGATTGACAAGCTGGTTCAGGAATACGCCGACACCTACCAGATGGACGCTGATTTGCGCGCTGGGGGAGCCCGCCACGATTCCGTCCGCGAAGCCGCCCGCATCGAGCTTGGCCTGCGCACATTTCTGAAGGCCGGCAACTTCAAGGGCTTCACCACCACGTTCGAGGATTTGCACGGGCTGGCCCAGCTACCCGGCATCTCCGCCCAGCGGCTTATGGCCGATGGCTACGGCTTCGGCGCGGAAGGCGACTGGAAGACCGCGGCCCTGTTGCGCGCGATGAAGGTCATGGCCATCGGCCTGACCGGGGGCACCTCGTTCATGGAAGATTACACGTATCATCTCGATCCGAAGGGCAAGAAGGTCCTCGGTGCGCACATGCTGGAAATCTGCCCGTCCATTGCCGACGGGAAGCCTTCTTTGCAGGTCCATCCGCTCGGCATCGGCGGCAAGGCGGATCCGGCGCGGCTGGTTTTCAACACCCCGGCCGGCCCGGCGTTGAATGCGTCGTTGATTGATGTCGGCAACCGGTTCCGCCTGTTGGTCAACGAAGTGGACGTCGTCAAGCCTGACCAACCGATGCCCAAATTGCCGGTCGCCCAAGCCGTCTGGAAATGCCGGCCGGATTTTGAAACGGCATGCGCTTCGTGGATTTATGCCGGCGGCGCGCATCACACCGGATTCAGCCAGGCGGTCACCATCGAGATGCTCGAAGACTTCGCGGCCATTGCCGACCTGGAATTTGTGCTCATCGGCGAAAAGACCACGGTCTCCGAATTCAGGAAGGAACTTCGCTGGAACGAGGTTTATTACGGGTTCAGCAGAGGGTGGGCGACATAATGTTATTCCAATCGTTCACTGTCCACGTACCCGAACCAGCCTGACGGCTCGCCATGCTGCGTGAAAAGCGGCGAAGGAACCCGTGTGAAAATCTGGCTGGCGCTTTTTTCCGTGTTTCCGAGCGGCTATTTTTAATTTGCCAAAAGGAGTATTTGAGTTTTTGGAAACATCTTGTATGTTGCTGCAGTTCAAATGAATAACACAAAAGAAAAAGCCCTTTTCGCGCCCGCCTTTTTTTGATTCCTGAAGTATTTACCTGCCGCACCATTCCACTCATTGTCATAAATCCATGAAACAATTCACGCGGCCCAAGGCAGCAGTTCTATCACTTGCGCTACTGATGATATTGAGCATGTCTATCAACGCGCAAAACCTCGTGACGAATCCGGGCTTTGAAACCGGCGATACGACGGGCTGGTTCGCCTTTGGCACGCCAACCATCTCGGTTGAGACCAGCCAAGTTCATTCAGGCACATGGGCTGCCGAAGTTACAGGCCGCTCGGCGACATATATGGGCATCGCCCAGTCGTTCCTGGGAGACCTCCAGGCGGGCCAGACTTACAACGTTTCGGCGTGGGTCATGATGGCCAGTGGCGGGAGTCAGACGATGCAGTTGACGATGCAAATGACGGTTGGAAGCACGTCGACTTATGCGCTGATTGCTTCGGGTACCGTGTCTTCGACTGGCTGGACGCAGTTTTCCGGACAATACACGTATAATCCTTCGGGTACACTCAGCGCGCTTAATTTTTATGCGGAAGTGCCCAGCAGCTCGACCGCCTCGTACTATATTGATGACGTCTCGTTTAGCGCAGAAACTGTTGTCACTAATCCGCCAATCAGCGGCGCTTCCACGGTGGATTGGAACAATGTGCATCAGCGGATTGATGGTTTCGGCGCTTCTTCAGCCTGGAACAGCAGTTGGACCACCGCCGAGGCTGACCTGCTTTTCTCCACCAATAACAATATCAATTATCAATCCGGCATCTACAACGGCGTTGGGCTTTCTTTGCTGCGAAACCGTATCGCTGCTGCCAGCACGACTTCTGCAAGCGACACTCCAACCACC
>JBKQNQ010000467.1:0-9323 GCA_052145875.1 Thiobacillaceae bacterium | reverse complement strand
CTTCCCAGCCCCGTACACCACTTTCGACTTTAACTCTGTACGGGGGCATCGTTCGTACTAACGGCGGTGGTGTCCGATGTCCCATTGGATGGGCGCGGAAACAGTTGGCGCGCATAAGTGGTACATTCCGTCGAGGCCTTAAAAAACTCGTTTGCCTCATCTGACTTTCCCGAATACTGGGTTTGAGCACAACCACCTAATGCAATCATAAAAAGGGAACAGATGAATACCCTTGACCCCATGATGAAGAACCCCCCTTCAATCTAAATATAGGTTATCAAGCTTTCTGCGCCCGGTAATCGTCCTCGCGTAGCTTTCGCTCTTGCACCAGGTAGTCGAGCACCTTGCCGGTCGGATTGGTTTCCGCTGTCTGTCCGTATATGAAATGATAATTCGGATCGAATGGCTGCTACGGGAGATATGTTGAGCTGACTGCTCTTGGCCGGATTGGGCCAGATGAACACCATCCCCAGCTGACTTACGCCGAAGCCGCTGCTTTCATAATTGTCATCACGCTCCCCGCGACCCCAACGAGTCGGTGAGCCTTGCGAGAAGCGGACGGCCACACTTAACGTGAGGATTGCGCCGGCGTGCTGGCGGAAATATCCATCTCCTCATCAATGCTTACGTCGCAGTGAGGGCAACTTGCCGGACCCTTGATCCTGCCGCTCCCCACAAACAATGCAATCTTGCCAAGCGGTTGCGCACATCTCGGACAGGGGATTCTAAGCGCCAGAATGCTACATACCGCGATTATCGCGACGGACACAAACGCCAAGAACCATCTCAGTATGTTGTGTGCAGGAACAAACACGGGGAACAACGTATCGCCAACAAAAAAGTATGTGGCGCTAACAATAATTACTGGCAGCAGCATCTTCTTATAGCGATGTTTCAAATATTCGCGGATTGTCACAAGGGTTCGCCAATTATTGATGTGTAGAAGAGGAGTGTAGTGCACCGGCTACCCTGCCAGTTATCAGGGGAAAATATGCAAGACAGCCTTAATCATACTGGGTGGCAGCTATGTGGAAGATTCTCGTATGACCGCAATTGGCCGAACTGGGACTGATGATAGCCGCTCCAAATTCATTAGGCTACATCGTCCGCTTCCATAAACCGCATCCGGCTCGCGGCGACCCCAAGCGGTCACAGCGCCCCTCGAAAAGCGGACATTCCAACTATCTTATTGACCTACTAAAGTGACCTACTATGGGACATGAATCCCGCGCTCCAGAATTGTCACGCCTGCGGAAATCATTTGATGTGTATCATCGCGAACAAGTTCGTGGCCAACTATCGTTGGATGTGAAGACCTGTCTGGACAAAGAATCAAGCTCTCCTCGGTTGATAGCTGGCTCCGACTCACCCGATAGCGTAAAAAGGTGCAGCCAACCTCGGCGACAGGAACAATCTTTGACTCGACTAGATTGAATCCCCTAACTACGCCATAGCGCCCCTGCAATCCAGTTAGAAGATCTCGCCATGTTCTCTCATTCACATGACGGAAATTTGCGCTGTATTCGCCAAAGGCCGAATCGAGTCGCGCTTGCTTCAACTCGGAAAAATACTTATCGGCTTCGGCAATAGAAGGCTTGTCGTCAACATAGTGCACTCTTCCCCGCAAGAATAAGGCAGTGACGAATACCGCAATCACGCCAAATATCAGAATGCCCTTTCGGCCCATGTTTCTACTCGATGAGCCCCGACACACTGCGATCCGATATAGGTGCACCGCAACGAGGACATTCTTTCACTGTCAAAAGCCACTTCAGCCAGTCTGCGGCGCTCTGATTCAGCAGCCCATACCTTACGAGGCTCAGGCCACAGTGGGAACACCTTATCGACAACCAGGCCAATGTCACTGCGGCAAGACAAAGAAATATTGCAGCAACTTCAACAACAAAATAACGCACCCCAAGAACTGCGGCGAATTGGCTCGGGAACATGAACACTAATCCGGCCATGGCGATCATCACTCCATAGATCCATAATTTCCACCTTTGGGGTGAAACGAGCGGAATGTGACCCATCAGATTTTCCCGTGTCCCTCTTTGCGAAATCGTTGATATTGCACCGGATCCAAAGGAGCTATGAATGTGTGCTTGCCCTAGGGTGAAGGTAGGGTCTTCACCGGCATATTTTGCCAGCCCGCATGCCCGCAGTGTGTGACCGGTTTTGGGGATGAATACGGAAGACGGCTTTTGGCCGCATTGCGCCAGATGAACACCAGGCCCAGGTGGCGTTCGCCGAAGCGGCTGCTTTCATAATTGCCATTGGGCACCCCCCCGGCACCCGAGTGCGCAAAATGGAGCCAAAGAACCGCGGTTTGTTGGCGTCCGGTTAGCCGAGTGGTTATGTGTCGATGCCATCAATGTAGCATGTGAAGAACGGCTTCTCACGAAAGTACTTTACCTGTGTATTGTGGGCACGCGTGAAAGGCTGCATCCCTTCGGAATCCGAGTGAATCATCCCACTGTGGATCTCCTTAATGTCGTCAAATTTATACCCAGCGGGTATGTCAAAGAACTCAAAACTAAACGACGTACCATAAGAAAACCGCTTCCCGTCTCCCATTTCGACCACGAATGCAGTCCACGCCATCGTCGTTTCCCCGTGTATTTGACGGAGCGTCGCGAGCGGCCATGCGAACGGTGAACTTACAGCGCGGGAAATCTCATACTCGGCAACACGTGATCCACTTGTTACAAATGACTCGACGACTAGTCGATGTTGATCGGGTTGATTCTTTAACTGTTCAAATCGACGCAATGCCAAGTCCGTTTGCCGGCGCCTGCTTTGAAATACGACGCAGGGCAAGAATGTTCCGTCTGAAAGGTAGGCGGCGGTCCTATAGCGATTACCATAGATCTCATCTGCCAGGGGTTCAATCTCGGCCTTAAGGAACCTGACGATATCAAAGCGATTCACCATATGGTTGCGGTTGAGTTGAAATATCTAGCTTTACTCTCGAAAAAGCTTGCCCGCGAATGGTCGCGTAGGTGAACTACCTAATTGTGCCACGATGAACACGAGACATGGATGACCGCTTTCGGGGACGAACGCGAAGGACGGCTTTTGGCCGGAGTGCGACAGATGAGAACCGCCCCCGGCTGACTTCGCCCGCGACGTCTGCTTTCATGATCGCCATCAGGCACTGCGCGACCCCAACCTGAAGCTGGCTGCTTAACAACGCGGACGTTCAACGTAAAGTTAAAGGGCACCCTGCTTTTGCGTCCCGCTTGAACGACGCGTTAGAACTCGCAGTGTAACGAACACGGCGCCACCCCATAAGGCCGCGTTAAATAACGCGGCTAGGGGCCCTTGGGCGATGAATTCCTTCGGTATGAGTGACATGGGCAGTGCGAGTATAGCGCCCTGCTCGGCCCACGCGGGGTCTGGATGGCACACTCGAAGACTGTCCCCACATGCAATAGTGGCGGCCAACAATCCAAGCTGCCCCCAGATATTTGCAAATGTCACCAAGACTCCTGCTGCCCCACATATGGCGATGCGCAACGTTATCTGTTTTCGCCAGACGGCGACTATGAATGACGCAAGAATTGCGAATGGTAAGACGATGAGCAGGAGAATAATCATAGGGGTTCTACCCATCGTCCTAAATCCTCATGAGATCAGGAAAAAATGACAGGGCGATAAGAACGAGAACGAAGACGAGGAACCAAGCAGCACAGAAGGTTTCGCGTCTCGTAAATTCGTGCCGCCATTCTCCTGCTGTCCAGGGGTTGAGGTTTATGAGAATGAGGAAAACGCGGCGCACCCAGATCTGTAATTCACTACCCAGAACATAAATGGCCAATCCCGCCGTAATTGTCGCGATGGTTGTTGCGATGAGCAGAGTTAGAACTTCAGGCGGCATACTTATCTAGAAGGATTTAACGGGAATAGAGGCATCTGTGTGCGATTTTTTGTATCGTCAAAGTCGGCGTGCTTGTTGTGCAAGCTACATCACAGCCGGGTGAAGGACAATATGCAAAGAGGTGAACATTCCTGAGGCGACCGACCGCTTTGGGGCATCTTCCTGTATGACGGCTCTTGGCCGAAAGCACCAGTTTACCTGCGCGTCGCGCCGAGTGGCTGCATTTGTGAATGTTGATCTTCGCGTCGCGACCCCAAGCGGACATAGCCCATTTTCGAAAGATTCTATGGTTCACGTCAAGGCGTTTTTGAGACGCGTCGGATCAAATTCGGTCTTGTAGGTATACATCGACCAGGCGGTGCGGGCGATACGTCGTGCCAAGATGACAATGGTTGCGGTGCTGGATAGGCCCTTTGCCCGGTAATGTTCGTAGAGCGGCTTCCAGGCTTGCGTTTTCTTGGCGGACATGGCGGCCAGGTAGAGCAGGCGGCGCAGGTCCGCTGGCCCACGCTTCGAGAGACGCCGTTTGCCACGATGCTTTCCCGACTCATCCGGACGCGGATCCAGGCCGGTGAACGCGACGAAGGCATCAGCGTTCTTCAGGGGCACACGCTCTAGGGTGTTCACCAAGGCAGCGCTGACTACCGGGCCGACACCGTAGATCGTTCGCAAGTGCGTGACATGCTGTTTGCGATCAGGACTGGCCTCGACCAGTGTCTTGACTCGCTGGTCGATACGGGCGATCACCTGATCGAAGCGCGCTCTCAGCGCCTTGAGATCGGCGCCGAATCCCTCCAGCCCCTTAAGCGACATGGCGAGGGCCTGACGCAAGGAACTCAGCTTGGCGCGGCGTTTTAGCAGGCGATCCATCTCCCGTTGCTCTGGGGTGGGCGGGATCCAAACGTGCAGTTTGGTGTGTTCGTGGGCGATCATTCGGGCGAGGAGTTCTGCATCCACACGATCGGTCTTGCCACGCAGTCCCACGCCCTTGGCATAGTGGTGGGCATCCTTGGGATTGAGAACAAAGACCACGAAGCCGAGCTTGTGGGCAGCGTTAGCGAGTAACTCGTGATAGATGCCGGTGGACTCCATGCCGATGCGGCTGCCCGGGGGCAGATCCTTGAGAAAGGCTGTCACTGGAGCACGCTGATTGACGATCTTGCGCACCGGGAAGCTTCCTTCCGAACAGGCCACCACGATCTCGTCCTTGGCGACATCGGCGCCGATATTGAGTACCTCCGTTGGGGTTTGCATGATGGATCTCCCATGACTAAGCTTCAGGTTGCTGGGGTGGAACACACCTGCGTTAGCTTGCGGTCAAATCGGCGGTCATAGCCGCTAGATTCCTCATCGACGCTGGGCGGTGTGGGTGGGGGAATGCTTTCGATGTCTGTCTCTCGAGAAGGAAAGCAGATGCGGACCTTGGCCCCTCCACCCCGGCTTCTTCAATGTTGCAGAAGAAAGCCGATAACACCACCCCAACCATACAAGCGGACCTTGCCCCGCGGATAATTCCTACTCAGGCCCAATCCGCCCACGCCCATTGCGATCGGCCGCCGGAACGCGGATGCGATTTAAGCAACTTAGTCTCCGGGTGGCGGTGATGCGGCAAACTCAAGCCAGCCTGACGGGCAATAGGTTACCTCTGGATAGTAGCCGGACGGGTTAGCACAGTAGTAATAATAGCCTGACACCAGCGTAGCGGGAGGGTAGTCACCGAAGCCCGATGGGTAGGAGCCATAATAATCCAGGCCCCAGTAGATGGGCGCGCCCAGGAAGAGTCCCAGTTGCCCGCGGAAATGGTGATAGCGGCCAAATCCGCGATGTTCATTGAATCCGCCTGAATAAAACCGGCCACGCGGATGTGCACCGCCGCGAAAAATCCCCGAAGGAGCGAACCCGACACCGTGAGAAAACCCACCCGCTCGGACTCCACCCCCGTGGAACTCACTATGTGCCTGGAAACCGCCCCCTCCATGAAACCCGCGCGCATTCACGTCTGGAGACTGGGCGATCACGCTAGCCAATGCGATTGTCGCTGCCGCGATCCAGCCTAACTGAAATTTCGTCATAGACACCTCCGCGATCTGAGGTCCTACGCTGCTTTGATTCACCACCAATCGACGGAGTTCCCATGACATCTCAACTGGCGACTCCGCGTCAGGTTCCACTATCGCAGGGGCGCCCAGCAACGAACGCGGAAGGCCACAGCCCAATTTTTTGGCGTCCCTACCGGACAGGGGCCCAATCGCATCGCGATGACGATTGCCCGGCTTGCTTGAGCAAAGAAGCGTCGGTCTGCCGGAAACGAACTGTCGCGGATAGCGGTCGGTGTTGACGGAAAGCTGAAATCATGAAATCGACCCGCGCCGCGCGGACCACCCGTTTCGTAACGCCTCGAGCTTCGCATTGGCCATGGATCCCTGCACGGAGCCCTCCGATTCGGCGCAGGGCCGCCTGGCACAATTCAAGAAACAGGAACCTGCCGACGCATTCGCTTGCAGCATTATTCAAGTTTGGCCCGCAATCAGCTCCGTTCCGCCAAGATTGCCATCGCACGTGGACGCTGGCACGATGCGTTGAGGGAAATTCACTACTGGTCGCCTGACTTTGGATATCTGCCATGCAATCTATTGAACTTGATTGGAAGACAAGCGCCCTCATTTTAATTGACTTGCAAAATAGTGTGGTTGCGAGGAAGGTGGCTCCACATTCTGCAGTTGAAGTGGTCCGCCGATGTGCCGAGCTTGCTCTTGCGTTCCGCAAACACGGAGCGGCAGTTGTTTATGTGCGAGTCGATATAGCCAATTTTCTTAAGTTACGAGTCGACGTGCCATCGCGTGACCCAAATGCCCCGCCGCCGCCGGCAAACGCGTCTGATTTAGTTCCGGAAGCCGGGATGAACCCTGGGGATTTGATTGTCACAAAGCGCCATTGGAGCGCTTTCTTGGGAACCGATCTGGAGCATCAGTTGATCGAGCGTGGCATTCATACTGTTGTTCTAGGCGGGATTGCGACGAACTTTGGAGTCGAGTCCACGGCGCGGGATGCTGCCGGCCTCGGGTTTGATGTCATCTTGGTGGAAGACGCTATGGCATCGCTTTCGCCCGAGGCACACCGGTTTTCTGTCGAGACCATCTTTCCGCGATTAGGGCGCGTCCGAAGGGCGAGTCAACTGCGTATTGCCGCTGGATAGACACCGAACTACGTCATTTGATTACAGTTCCGGGTTTGCGACGATGCCAGAAAGCGATCTAATTTTCTGTCTTCAAACTAGCCTCGGTTAAGCTGGATTTCCCATGGCCCACGCGAAGTTTGGATCTTCTTGGAACGCAGCCACATCAGATGCCATGTCCGACGCGGTCGATTGGCCTCCGGTCGATGACGATCAGGTCTTTATTTGAGGCTTACCTTTGAGCCGGCGTACGTTCCACTTTCTCGCAGTCATGCAAACGCGCGTCGGTAACTCAGGAGGGGGCATGTGCGGTTGCCAAAGCAGCATATCGAGTAGAGGCTTTTGAAACGCGCGAGACGCTTGAACGCTTCGTGGCCGTCGTACCAGATGAATGCGCTCACTGAATTGGCGATGACTCGCGAGGTGAAATGGATGTTTTGGCAGGTGAAACTGGCCTACGAAGCAGTAAACGTGCCGCTCGCGGCAAAGCGTCCCAGCGCGTTCAGCGATGCGCATTCTGACCAGCCACGAAGCAGAAGAGGCGGGCCACCAAAGTAAATTGGGGATACCGGAGAAATTCGACCCATTTCTAATTCCAATCAATCCCCGAAACTTGTTCCCACGCCACGCGCGCTGGCCACCCAAGGATGGTTCGGCGGTACGACTTTGACTTGACCGGCAACATCTTCCAATGGGACAGGCACGCTCAACTCGCCGCGTGCGGCAACCATAAAACCATATTGCTCTGCATGAATCAGATCGGCGGCCGCTGTACCTAAACGCGTGGCGAGCAGGCGATCGGCTGCGGAGGGTGTGCCACCGCGCTGCAGGTGACCGAGAATGGTCGGGCGAGCTTCCAGACCGGTAAGCAATTCAAGTTGATGAGCCAGGCGCAACGTGCGTTCTGCATAGACTAGCTCAGGTTCGACAACGATTTCTTTTGCCTTCTTGTCCTTCTTCTTGGCGGTATTAGCCTGCTGCACCACGAATTCCTGTTGGGTGAGTGCACCTTCCGCGACGGCTACGATGCTGAACGGTTTTCCCTTGCGCTTTCGTTCCTTGATTGCTTCGGCCACGGTTTCCACGCTGTAGGGAATTTCCGGAATCAAAATCACGTCGGCGCCACCCGCAATGCCCGCACCCAATGCCAGCCAGCCGGCGCGGTGACCCATGATCTCAACCACAATGATGCGGTGATGACTGTGCGCAGTGCTGTGCAGGCGGTCGATAGCATCGGTGGCGATCCCCAGCGCGGTATCGAAACCAAAGGTGATTTCAGTCAATGCCACGTCATTGTCAATGGTTTTCGGGAGCGCCACGATGTTGAGGCCTGCCTGCTTCAAGCGCAGCGCATTCTTCATGGTTCCGCCACCGCCCAGGCAGACCAGGCAATCAAGCTGATTGGAATGGTAGTTCGCGACAATGGTCTCGGTCATGTCTAGAACTTTGCCGTTCACCGGCATCTTGTGCGGCTTGTCGCGGCTGGTGCCGAGGATGGTTCCACCTAGGGTGAGGATGCCGGATAGTGCTTCGCCTTTCAAGACCATGGTGCGGTTTTCCATAAGGCCGCGAAAGCCGTCGCGAAAGCCGATGATCTGCATGCCGTAATGAGACAAACAGGCCTTGCCGACACCGCGTATGGCCGCGTTGAGACCTGGCGTGTCGCCGCCGGAGGTAAGAATACCAATGGATTGAGTCATGGTTCTTGCCGGGTTACTATTGAAGAGTCGGTTCGATTGTCGTTACTAGACGATATGGTATCAAGCCTGGCCGGTCGCTTCGTCGATATCGGCTTCAATTGGCCTTAAGTTCGCCGCGATCAGACTTGCCCGGCCCCCGCGACGCCACCTCCGTGGCATGCGGGTCACCGCCGCTGGAAACACAATTGCGCACCTCCTCATTTTGGGCCCAAAAAGTGGCATGCGGTCTGTGGAAGGGCTAACCCAAACCGGTGGAACTGGTTGACCCGGTCACCGCCATCACTGCAACGCCGTCGCTCGGATTTGAGTCATCCAAGACTTCTCCGCGTCGCCTATGGCCTCAACGTTGCCCAATGCGACCGCTGTGGGACACACCCTGCTCGTTACCCGCCCCGGCTCAGCATCTGTCCGTACACCAACCAGTGTCGATCATCTTAGCAACTAACCGATGTAATGGTCGGTTAGAAATGCGCTGCTGAGGTCAGCACGTCGCCTGGGTCAATCCCGCCCGCTTCGCCCAACGATGCGCTCCCGCGAACAGAGTGCGCGGCATCGGCAGCGATCTCCT
>JBKQNQ010000466.1:0-15662 GCA_052145875.1 Thiobacillaceae bacterium | reverse complement strand
AACCGGCGCGGTGCGCGGCTCGGCGCTGCTGGCGCAGAATTTCACCGGCGCGCAATATTTCCATCCGCGCCCGTCGGCGGCGGGTGCGAACGGCTATGACGCCACCAGCTCGGGCGGCAGCAATTATGGCCCGACCTCGTCGAACCTCGTGGCCAGCATCGCGCAGAACCTTGCCACGTACCGTTCCGACAACGGGCTGGCCACCAACGCCATTGTCCCCGCCGACGCCGTGACCGCTTCGGGCAGCGGCCTGGACCCGGACATCAGCGTGGCCAACGCCGAACTGCAAATCCCGCGCGTCGTGAAAGCGCGGGGCATGTCCGAAGCCGCGGTCCGCAAGCTGGTGGCGCAAAACACCCGCGGCCGCGACCTGGGCGTTTTCGGCGTGCCGCGCGTGAACGTGATGACCCTGAACTTCGCGCTCGACCAGTTGGCCCAAAAATAGTTTCTTGGCGGGCATTGACCCCCTGAACCTTGGTAGGGCGCGCCTGTCGGGCCATAGCCACGCGAAGGCCGATCACTCCGTGCGCGCCGATACTTTGTTCCCTCTCCGCTCCCATCCGATGGGAGGGGAGAGGGCCAGGGTGAGGTGAGGGTCCTTTTTCATTCGGCATTCGGTGTTCCCCGGTTCATGGAAAGGGAACCGACCATGGGCCCAAATTCTGTCCGGGAAGGTTTTGTTGAATGGTCGGAGCGTTGGATTGTCTAACTATTGTTTAGTTAATGGGTTAGACCGTTGAAGCGGCTGTGGTGTTGGTGTAAAAAAATGTTCGCAATTGGGACATCCCCCCTTTGCCAATTATGAAATATTCTGAAATATGCTCAAATTCCCGCTGGCAAGGATTATGCTATAGCAGAGTTGAATGCCAAATGTCGTTCATATGGAAAAGAGAACGATACACGGCGCGCGGATGTTCCAACTTCTGTTCCGATATCCAGAAGCCTGCTGTTATCTGTTGCATTGAACTTGCTACTTGCTATGGCGCTGTGCGCGGTGGGCCTGTATGCCTTCATGATCAAGGTTGACATGGAAGAGCAGAAGGGCGTGCTGATTCGAGATGCCAATATTCAACAAGCGCTCGATACTTATCTTTCCCAGGCGAGAATTGACCTTGCTACCGCAAGAACTGAAGCCGATGACTTGCGTGCCAGACTTAATGCCCAAGCCTTGGGTGACCAGACGGCGGAGGTGGCAAAGCCCGAGTTGCCGGTTGAAGTGAGCTTCAGAAGATCATTTTGGGGACGTGGGCTGGTTGCGAAGTTTACGAATAAATCGGAACACAGCTTGACCCTGATTCTGGCGATTAGAAATCCGACGTTGTCGAAGTTTAATCGATTTCAGCTGAAAATTGGACCGGAAGATTCCGAAGAGTTTAGCTATTCGGAAGGTTGGGAATTTGCTTCGGGCGATGAACTTACGGTTTATCAGAACGACTTCAAGAGCTTGAAGGTCGTGGTGCCTTGACCTTTGAGCTGCCACGAGACATCCATGGTCACGCGGTACATGGGAGGACTCGCAACACAACCCATTGCACGTGAGAAGGGATCACGTGCAATGAGGAAACTGTGTACAGAATTGCCCTACTTACAGTCCTCGCAGCCTTCCCGCTTAGGGCATCCTTCCGGCCGCTCGGACGGCGGCAGGGGGCAACGGTTGATCTCGTTGGCCGTTCTCTGGAAGAAGCACGTCAGTGCCGAGGATCCAATTCCCATTAACCAGAATAAGAAGAATCCAACTGAATAGGCCCCGAGCCGACTGTCAAATAGCACGTCGCCTCGATACGTCAACTCCACCGGGTCAAATATCGTGAAGAAAATGATATCCGCTGCCCCAGCAATGAGGAAAGACGGCCAAAATACGGTGATACAACGCATATCCTCGATTCCCCTTTACTCGTCCGGGCTGTTCATGCGGCGCACGAACCATACGAAGAACCCAATACCCATACAGATGATAAACAAAATAGTAAACAGGCTTAACAGTCCAATATCAGTGCCGAACAACTCATTCATGACGATACCCATGATGCTCTCCCTTTTTTGGTTGCCAGAATCAATCTTGCGTTTGAATCAGAAGAATCCCTGCTCATGACAGCCTGAGCTGTCAGCATACTAAAAAAGACGTTCCGCGTCTTGGATAACACGTGCGGCCCAACCTGCAGGTTTTTCACGACTCGCTTGGTCCCGTCATGCAGGGTTCAGTTTAAGCTTCTCACCCCGGGTCGGCCGCCACATGCCTACCATGCGCCATGTCCCGTCCAATGGTTCCAACGTGATGTCAAAATGTGCGTCCGTAACGTCCTTGAGGAGGCCCGAGTAAGCATTTGACTTGTCACGAGTGAGCAGAATCGACTGATCCAGGCCCTTACGCGTAGGATGAATGAGCGTCAGCCTGAGGGAATCAGGCAGTGTGGGGAGATTGCCCACAAGTAGGAGGTTGATCTCGGTGCCGGTAACTTGACCACTGGCGCCAAGGTTGTAGTGTCGGGCGGCTTGGTCTCGCTCGATGACTTTGTTGATGTCGAGACCGTCCTGGTAATAGTTCTCCGAGACCAGGCCGTCATCGCTGGTAATTGCAACCCACAGGAATGCGAATCCGACGATGATGGAACTAAATGGCATGACCGCCAGGAGCCAGGGCCAACGCTCCTTGTACCAGGGCGTGCGTGCGGTAATGTTGTGCATAGCTTCTCCTTAAATGAGCCGGTTATCTGGACAGAAAAGTGGTCTTTGCCGTCTTGCTCAACTTAGGGTCACCCTCAGCAGTAACAACAATTTCAACGGGGGTGGTCCGAGACTTCAGGTTAACGGGATCCGCAACGAGAAGCACTGGCATATCCAGGGTGGCAAGAGGTTCAGCGATGAGATGATCGTTCTGGGGTTTGGCTATCATTCCTTCCACTCCACGGACGGTGATGCGATAGCGATGGACCAAGTCATCCATGTTGATGATTTCAACGCGATACAAGTTTTCCACTTGCCCGAGGTCGTTTTCGCGGGAAAGCATGTTTCGATCGCGGATGACATCCACCCTTAAGGGTATCCGTGTTGCCAACGTGTAGACGAACGCGATACAAATTGCGGACAAGATAGCAGTGTAGGCCAGCACGCGGGGACGAAATATATGTGAAACCACATTCTTGTCCGTGTAGTTCCCCTTGAGAACGCGTTCGGTGGTATAGCGGATAAGCCCCTTCGGGTAACCCATCTTTTCCATGACCTGGTTGCAGCCGTCAATGCAGGCGGCACATCCGATGCATTCGTACTGTAAGCCATTGCGAATGTCGATGCCGACGGGGCAGACCTGGACGCAGATGCTGCAGTCAATACAGGTTCCCAGTCCAGCCGCTTTGTAGTCGGTAGATCTGGAGCGGGCGCCGCGCGGCTCGCCCATTCCCGGATCATATGACACGATCAGCGTGTCTGGGTCGAACATGACACTTTGGAAGCGCGCGTAGGGGCACATGTATTTGCACACCTGTTCACGCATGAACCCGGCGTTGCCATAGGTTGCAAAGCCGTAGAAAAATACCCAGAAGGTTTCCCATGGACCTAGGGTCCAGGTCAGAAACTCGAAGCCCAGCGTTTGAATGGGAGTGAAATATCCGACGAAACTGAAGCCAGTCCAAAATCCAATCAGGATCCAGATCAGGTGCTTGCTCCCACGGCGCAGTATTTTCTCCGCATTCCAGGGTTGCTTATCGAGCTTTATCTGTTTGGGGCGATCACCCTCGAGCTTTCGCTCCACCCACAGAAACATCTCGGTGTAGACCGTTTGCGGGCACGTGAAACCACACCACAAGCGACCCGCAATGGCCGTGAACAGGAACAGCGCATAGGCTGAAATGATCAGAAGGCCCGTGAGCCAGATGAAGTCCTGGGGGAAGAACACCCAATCGAAGATATAGAACTTCCGGTTTATCAGGTCGAACAAGACGGCCTGCCGGCCGTTCCAAGTTACCCAAGGAAGGCCGTAAAAGATCCCTTGCGTAAGCAGGACGAAAAAGATTCGCCAGTTGGCAAACCACCCGTGCACCGCCCGTGGAAAGATTTTCTGCCGAATTGCGTACAGCGACCGTTCGACATCGCTATCTTGATTGGACGCGGCGGGGGTTTGGGTGGGAGGGATATCCATGCGTAATGAGAAAGAATGCTGCGATTGGGAGAGGCTTCTCACTAAGCAGTAGGCAGCAGCTTTATGAAGGTCCTCTGAATTTCCCTGGCCCAAGAATTGAGCCAGGGGGCTTCAGGTTACAACGGGGGGGCCAACGCCATATTGCCTATTTGGCGGCGGCATCGCCCGTTGCGGCCGGTGCAGCAGCTGCCGCCGCATCCGCCGCAGGTGCAGCAGTCGCCGGTGCAGGCTGGGGGGCCGCAGTGGGAGCGGGCTGACCGCCACCGAGGCCATAAACGTACGCTGCCAGCAAATACACTTTCGCTTTACCCAATTTATCGAGTTGAGCAGGCATATGACCGTTACGACCCTCAGTGATCGTTTTTATAATGGTCCCTT
Source organism: Thiobacillaceae bacterium (assembly GCA_052145875.1). Lineage (GTDB taxonomy): Bacteria > Pseudomonadota > Gammaproteobacteria > Burkholderiales > Thiobacillaceae > DASQBT01. The sequence continues at coordinate 11,149 of JBKQNQ010000466.1, read as the reverse complement.
CGCTGCCGCCATAGAGCCAGATGCTATCAGTCAGGTTCGGGGCGCCAATTGCTGTGTTGCCTTTACCCTCAGGGCCATGGCAGGCGACACAGTTGGCTTGGAACACGGTCTTGCCCGCTGCAGCCAGGGTGGTGTCATTGGGACGACCTGATAAGGACAACACGTAGTTGGCCACTTCCTTGATTCGATCTGGGCCCAAAATGGGTCCCCAGGCGGGCATCACGCCGTTACGACCATTGGAGATTGACGCAACGATGGAATCAGGATCACCACCATAGAGCCAGTCGTTATCCGTCAAATTGGGAAACCCCTTGGCACCCTTGGCATCAGATTGATGACACTGGGAGCAATAGGTCATGAACAAGCGCTGTCCCATGTCGTGGGCATCCTTGTTTGCGGCTACCTGTTGCAGTGGCTGCCCAAGGAACTGATTGAACAACGGATCGTACTTGGCCTTTGCCGTCGCCATCTCTGCATCATATTGGCCCCAAGATGACCAGCCCAGCAAGCCCCTGTAGCTCCCCAGGCCCGGAAAAAGCGTCAAGTACACACCGGCGAAAACCAGGGTGATCCAGAACAACTTGACCCACCAGCTTGGCAGCGGGTTATTTAGCTCGACCAGATCACCATCCCACTTGTGTCCCATTTCTTCGGCCTTTTGTCCAGGAGCGAAGCGTTGCGTTCTCTGCGAGTATAGGAAGATGGCAACCCCGCACAGACTGACTATGGTGATGATCGTGATGTACCAGTTCCAAAAATCGCTTGTAAAATCCAGCATCCCATTCATTTGTAGTCTCCTTTAACGACGGGCTCGTCGTCCAATAGGGGAATTTGTCCATCGTCCTCGAACCGCTGTTTTCTGTCTGTCCCATAGGCCCACCACACGATGCCTACGAAGGTCAGGAAGAACACAACGGTAAGACCCGAACCGATCATTGCGTCGGCGCTCATTGCTTCACATCCTGCATGGCGCGGCCCAAGCTTTGCAGGTAGGCAATCAACGCATCCATGTCAGTCTTGCCCTCCAGATCCTTGGGCGCGTTGGCGATTTCCTCGTCGGTATAGGGGTGCCCGAGCATTCGAAGTCCACGCATTTTGGCCTGGATCATGCTCGCATCGAGCGGTGCGGTTGCCAGCCAAGCATAGGCCGGCATGTTGGATTCAGGCACCACATCGCGTGGGTTCGTCAGGTGGATACGATGCCAATCATCCGAATAGCGGCCTGCCATACGTTGCAGGTCGGGGCCTGTGCGCTTAGAACCCCACAAGAAGGGTCGGTCATAGATATATTCACCAGCGACCGAGTAGTGCCCATAGCGCTCGGTTTCGGCGCGGAAGGGGCGGACCATCTGGGAATGGCAGCCGACACAGCCTTCCCGGATATAAATGTCGCGCCCTGACAGCTCCAGGGCGGAATAGGGCTTGAGTCCCTCCACTGGCTGAGTCGTATAACGCTGAAAGAACAGGGGCACAATTTGCACGAGCCCCCCGACGCTGATAATAAGAATCGTGAGAATAATCAGCCAGCCTGTGTTTTTTTCAATGCTCTGATGTGAGAAAGCCATTATTTTCTCCTCTTCGATTAAGCGTGTGCTGGGGCAGGAATCGGTGCGTCGTTGACGGCCTTACCGACACTAATTGTTTTCCACACGTTATACGCCATGATCAGCATGCCAGAGAAGAACAGCAGGCCGCCCAACAAACGGATGGTGTAGAAGGGGTAAATTGCCTTTACCACTTGGGCGAAGCTGTACTGGAGTGTGCCGTCCGGGTTAGAGGCACGCCACATCAGCCCCTCAGTGACGCCTGCGATCCACATTGCGGCGATATAGAGCACGACCCCGATCGTCGCCACCCAGAAGTGCGTAGTGACCAGCTTCACGGAGTACATTTCTTCCCTGCCAAACAGGCGCGGGATAAGGTAATAAAGCGATCCAACGGAAATCATTGCCACCCAGCCCAGTGAGCCGGAATGCACATGGCCGATGCCCCAGTCGGTGTAATGAGACAGGGCATTTACCGTCTTCACTGACATCATCGGGCCTTCGAATGTAGACATCCCATAGAACGATAGCGACGTGACCAGGAATTTCAGGATGGGATCAGTGCGCAGTTTATGCCAAGCACCGGACAGGGTCATGATTCCGTTCATCATCCCGCCCCAGGAGGGGGCAAGCAGGACCAGGGAGAAAACCATTCCGAGCGACTGGGCCCAATCCGGCAAAGCGGTATATTGCAGGTGGTGCGGGCCTGCCCACATGTAGGTGAAGTTCAGTGCCCAGAAGTGAACGATGGATAGCCGGTACGAGTAAATCGGACGTCCGGCCTGCTTGGGAATGAAGTAATACATCATCCCAAGAAACGCGGTTGTCAAGAAGAAGCCGACTGCATTGTGTCCATACCACCATTCCACCATGGCATCCTGAGCGCCAGCGTAGACCGAATAGGATTTCATGGGACCCACCGGTAGTTCCGCACTGTTGACGATGTGCAATACGGCAATGGTGATGATGTAGGCGCCAAAGAACCAGTTGGACACATAGATATGGGGAGTCTTACGTTTGATCAATGTGCCAAAAAATACGATGGCAAAGGACACCCACACGACCGCAATTGCGATATCAATTGGCCATTCAAGTTCTGCATATTCTTTGGAAGAGGTGTAACCCATGGGCAAACTGATTGCCGCAGCGACGATGATGGCCTGCCAGCCCCAAAAGGTGAAAGAGGCAAGTTTCTCGGCGAACAGCCGGACATGGCAGGTTCGCTGCACCACGTAGTACACCGTCGTGAACATCGCGCAGCCGCCAAATGCAAAGATCACCGCATTCGTATGCAAGGGCCGCAATCGCCCATAGGTAAGATAGGGGGGAATATTCAGTTCAGGCCATATCAATTGTGCCGCCAATATTAGGCCGACCAACATCCCGACAATTCCCCATATGACTGTCATTATGGCGAACTGACGCACGATCTTGTAGTTGTACGTGGTTGCTTCCATGGGCGTCTCCCTCAAGTTGACGTAGATTTCTAGCTCGCTGGCTATTCTAGCTCGCTGGCTATTAGGACAGAATTATCTTTAATTATTCTCCAAAGTCAATCCGATTGTCGATTGTCTGTCTCTCCGCTTGGCATAATGACCATTTGTTCGTCACTCCTGCCTCGACTCAGTGGTGCACGGTCGTCGTCCATGAGTATCGTGTGCCCAGGTCCTTCCAAGTCATCAAATTGGCCCGATTTGACTGACCAGAGGAAGAACCACGCAATCAATGCAACGAGGACCAAGCCAAGCGGTATAAGCAGAAAGAGAATGTCCATCTATTCGGCCGAAGGGTGAGGGGTGCTGAGGGGAGCCATGCGGGGTAGGCCATCATTGGGGGCGGTCCGTGTAAAGCTCGCGAGGCGCAGCGCGTTGAGTACAACGAGTAACGAGCTTGCTGACATGCCTATGCCCGCCATCCACGGAGTGACGTGACCCAGCGCAGCCAAGGGGATGGCGATCAGGTTATAGATCAGCGCCCATGCCAGATTCTGGCGGATGACCGCCCGCGTCTTGCGCGCCGTTGACACACCTTCTACCAGCGCGTTCAGATGGCCACCGAGAATGACCATATCCGCAGCGGCCTGTGCAACATCGGTGCCTTCGCCCATTGCGATTGAAACCTGGGCGGCGGCCAGGACGGGCGCGTCGTTTACCCCGTCGCCCACCATCGCCACAACGCGGCCCTCAGCCTGGAGCTGTCGAATGTAAGAGAGCTTGTCAGCGGGAAGTGCCTCGGCGCGCATCTTATCGATGCCCAAGCGTTGTGCGACTGCGCGTGTGGCCTTGACGCTGTCTCCGCTCAGAATATGCAAGGTCAACCCACGTCGCCGCAATGCTTCGATTGTCTCCACAGCGTCCTCGCGCAGTTCATCGGACACGGCGAGCCAACCGAGAAACCTGCCTCGCTGACCCAACGCAAGCAGCGTTTCTGCGCCCTGCAAGGGCGGAGCTTCTGGCAATGTTCCGCAGAGCTCCTGCACGAATGCAGGCCTGCCAAGGCGCACGGGCTGGCCTTCGAACTGGCCTTCCACACCCTGACCGGGATGATTCATTGGATCGTGGATAACCGAAGCGGCTGAACATGACGCGCGAATTGCCTTGGCGATTGGATGTTCGGAGCTCGATTCCAAACCCGCTGCAAGCGCCACGGTTTCAGCTTTGGTGCTGCCAACTGCCGGATAGGCCTGCTGCACGGTGTGACGGCCATTGGTCAGGGTACCGGTCTTGTCGAACACGACATCGGTCACCTGGGAAAGCGTTTCGAGCGCGTGGCCACGTGTTGTCAGTAATCCCAGCTTGGTCAATCGGCCCGTGGCCGCTGTCAACGCCGCAGGAGTCGCTAGTCCAAGCGCACAGGGGCACGTGACGACCAGCACTGAAACGGCAATCCATAATACGCGGCTTGGATCGAGAATGGCCCACACCGTGGCGACGGCGATTGTGATGACAAGCAGCACCCCAATAAACCATGCCGCGGCCTGATCGGCCATCTTGCCGATGCTCGGTTTTTCGCTTTGCGCGCGATCCAGCAGGCGAATGATGGATGCAAGCCGCGTCGCCTCGCCGACCCTGCTGACTTGCATAATGAGTGAACTTTCCTGATTGATTGAACCGCCAGTAAGGGCCGCACCTGGCCGTTTGGCAATCGCCAGAGATTCTCCGGTCAACATCGCCTCGTTGGCGCTGCTAACGCCTTCCACCACCACGCCATCGGCCGGAATGGTCTCACCAGGCTTGACCATCACATAATCACCCACTGCAAGACGCACCGCCGGGATGGTTTCCGTCTCACGTCCTGGCCAATGTGTCATCCGGCTTGCTACGGCGGGCATCAGTTTGATGAGCTCTTCGGCAGCCTGCGCACTTTTGCGCCTCGCGCCCATCTCCAGAAAGCGGCCAGTAAGTAACAGGAAGACAAACATCGCGACGGAGTCGAAATAGACTTCGCCATGTCCGATTATTGTTGCATACATGCTGGCAAGAAATGCGGATCCGACACCCAATGCGAGCGGCACATCCATGCCCAGGCTGCGGTGTTTGAGATCGCGCCATGCCCCGGTAAAGAACGGACCGGCAGAATAGAGCACGACGGGCAGGGTCAGGATGAGACTAGCCCAATGCATCAACGCAAGAATATCGGGCGTGATTTCAGTCGGGTTGGCTGTGTACGTTGGAATCGCGTACATCATCACCTGCATCATCCCGAGGCCTGCAATGGCCAATCGCTTGATCGCGTTATTGCGCTCCGTTTTGAACAGTGCCTCCTGGCGACCCACGTCAAATGGGTGTGCAACATAACCAATCTCCGTTACGGCCTTGAGAATGCGGGAGAGGAGAATGCGGGATTCATCCCATCGCACTCGGGCACGCCGCGTCGTGTAATTGATGTCCACCGAAATCACCCCGGGTAGTTGGGCGATGTGACGTTCGTTGAGCCAAATGCAGGCTGCGCAGACGATATTCTCGAGAATTAGCGAGGCTTCCCGGACATTGCCAGGTTCGACCCGAACAAAGCTTTGCTGGATTTCCGGCAGATCATATAGGCCGAGCTTGACCAGTTCGTCTTCGGCAGCCTGCGGCGTGGAGGGAAGCGCGGTGCGATGTTCGTAATACGCTTCCTGGCCCGAATCGATGATCGTTTGTGCCACGGCCTGACAACCGGGGCAGCACGCGGGTTCAGTATGCTGGTGATAGCGAATTGCGTAAGCTGCGCCCTGAGGAACCGCCAGGCCGCAATGAAAGCATGCCCGCTCCAGGCGTGATTGAGGCGAGGCCACGGATGTGGGGCTGACCATGTAAGTATCGAACTGGAAAGCATAATACTAACAGGTTGCACCAGGACATCTACAGGGACTGCGACGACCGGCTACAATTGGGCCATGCTTCCCTGGCTTCATCCCGGCGATCCTTTCCCCGCTGCCTCGACGGCGTTGAAAGACCCCAATGGCCTCCTGGCGGCCGGTGGCGACTTGCAACCCGATACTCTTTTGGCTGCGTATCGGGAGGGTATTTTCCCGTGGTTTGGGGAAGGGCAGCCGATCCTGTGGTGGAATCCCGACCCGCGCATGGTCCTGTTTCCCTCGGAATTCAAACTCCGCCGATCGCTGGCTAAGCGCTTGCGCCATGGTGGGTTTGAGGTACGCTTGGATACCTGCTTTGCTCAGGTGATGGCGGAATGTGCGGCGCCGCGGGTTGAGCAGGACGGCACCTGGATTAGCCCCGCCATGGTCGGGGCCTATAGCCGCTTGCATGCACAAGGTTATGCCCATTCGGTGGAAAGCTGGCTTGGCGAGGAACTCGTTGGTGGCCTGTACGGTGTGGCGATTGGGCGGATGTTTTATGGCGAATCGATGTTCAGCCGGGTGGCGGATGCCTCCAAGATTGCTCTGGCTGTGCTATGCAGGCAGTTACAGGCGTGGGGTTTTGGCTTGATCGACTGCCAGTCTTACACCCCCCATCTAGCGAGTCTGGGGGCACGGAAGATTCCACGCGAGGCGTTTATCCAAATGCTGCGTGAATTGGTAAACTTGCCACACCATCCTGGTCCGTGGAAATTCGAGCATGTTTCCGTCTGAGCCACCGTTCAATCGGGTTCAGTTTTACCTGACTTCGGTTTACCCATGCAGTTACTTGCCCCTGCGGGAGGCTCGGTCACAGGTTGTGACTCCGGCGCACCTCATTACGACCGACGTTTATAGCGAATTGATTCAGGCGGGTTTTCGTCGCAGCGGCCAGTTCACCTATCGGCCCCAGTGCGCAGGTTGTCACGCCTGCGTGCCGGCGCGCGTGCAAGTCGAGAACTTCTCGCCCAGCCGTAGCCATAAGCGCTGTTTGAGGCACAACCGAGACATGCAGGTGGAGCTTATGCCACTGACCTACACTGACGCGCACTATGCACTGTATCGTAAGTACCAGCGCATGCGTCATTCCGGGGGCGGCATGGACCAGGACAGCGCCGAACAATATACCCAGTTTCTGCTCGCCAGTCATGTCGATTCCTCACTAATTGAATTTCACAATGCCGGCAAATTGGTGATGGTTAGCGTGATGGACCGCGTGAAGGATGGCCTGTCCGCGGTCTATACATTCTTTGATCCGGACGAGGAAAAATGCAGCCCCGGTGTGTACAACGTGTTGTGGATGATTGGAAAGGCGCGCGAGCTTGGGCTTCCCTATGTCTATCTAGGCTATTGGATCGCAGAATTGCGCAAGATGGCCTACAAGCAGCGCTATCAGCCGCTTGAAGTCCTAATCGACGGATGCTGGCAGACCCTATCAGTGCGGAATGAAGTGTAACGGGCCCTGGCGCGCCCAGGTGGATGCTGTGGTGCGCAGCCAGTACGCGCTCCTGCGCCGGGATGCCGTGGTAGGCAGCCTGTTTGCGCAAATTAAGCCCGGCGGTGAGCATGAAGCCAAGATTGCAGATTTCTGGTGGTCGAGCTTCGGTGGAAGACCAAGACAGCCGCGTAGCTTCGACATGCTGGCCAAGCATCGGGCACTTAATCTGACCGCGGAAGCTTTCACGATCTGGCTCTGCCACTTGCGAACTGCGGTTGACGCACACCTCGCGCCTGAACACGCCGCAATGTGGATGAAGCGCGCGGAGCTAATCGGCGTTAACCTCAAACGGTTTACCCTCGGGGGCGGGAAGATATCAGCTCGGATGGAACCCAAATGTCAGTAAGGCGCTATTTCTGGATATTGGCGCTTAGCGCAATATTGCCGGGCTGCGCGATGACCGTGAGCAGCCCGCGCGCGCTCATTCCCTTTCAGGGGTTTGTTGCACTGCGGGAAGATGATCGCGTGATGGTGGAGCCTGGTTTTGAAAGCTACGGGCTCAAAGTAGCCAACCTTTTGCCCAGCGCACTTGACCAAGTGGAACGCGGCTTTGGAAGGCCGTTCAAGTTCCGGCCACGCGTCTATGTGTGCGGCACCCAGGAATGCTTCAATCGCTACGTGCTGACCCCACACCTGTCCGCTGCCGTCGTGCCGGATAATCGCTTGATTTTGTCACCCAATCTGAACGACCACGAAAGCACGCGACTCAGGCCCATCCTAGTTCATGAGCTTTCACACCTTCACCTAGGTCAAAGCATCGGCCATTACGATTCGAGCGTCCCCGTGTGGTTTCACGAAGGCTTTGCAACGTTGATCGCTGATGGGGGAGGGGCAGAATATGCGACGGATGAGCAGGCCTATAAGGCCGCGAGCGAAGGAAGACAAATCGACCTGAAGGCACGTGACACAACCGATCTGCGGCATAAGGCAAGTGCGTTTAACATGACTATCCATGAGTTTTATCGCCAGGCATATCTCCTGGTGAAAAAACTCAAAGCGATGGACGAGCGAAAATTCGCTGCATTTACTGAAGCCATTCAAGACAACAAGGACTTCCAGATCGCTTTCTGGGAAACTTATGGAGCTGGACCCGAAACCATCCTCGGGAGTGCCTTGGTGAGAGACAATACCCACTCTGAAAACGATAATCAGGCTGCGGCTCCTCAAGCCCCTGACGCGAAATGAAACAATATCATGACCTGCTTCGCCACGTGCTTGACCATGGCGTCAAGAAGACTGACCGGACTGGCACCGGCACGATCTCCGTCTTTGGCTACCAGATGCGATTTGACCTATCGACAGGATTTCCTCTGCTGACGACCAAGAAGGTTCACCTCAAATCCATTATTCACGAACTGCTCTGGTTTCTGAAGGGCGACACCAATATCCGGTACCTGAAGGAAAATGGCGTGAGCATCTGGGACGAGTGGGCCGATGAAAGTGGCAACTTAGGGCCGGTCTATGGTTCACAGTGGCGTTCTTGGCGGTCCGCAGATGGCCGACACATCGACCAGATCAGCGAAGCGCTAAGGCAAATCAAGGAGACGCCCGACTCGCGCCGCATCATCGTCTCCGCTTGGAACGTGGGTGAAATCGACAAGATGAAGTTGCCGCCCTGCCACGCTTTCTTTCAGTTTTATGTGGCTGAGGGAAGGCTTTCCTGTCAGCTCTATCAGCGTAGCGCCGATATTTTCCTCGGTGTACCTTTCAACATTGCTGGATATGCCTTGCTGACCATGATGGTGGCCCACGTCACCAACCTGAAACCTGGCGATTTCGTCCACACCCTGGGCGACGCACACGTCTACCTTAATCATCTCGATCAGGTGAACTTGCAACTCTCCCGCGATTTCCGCTCCCTGCCCACCATGCGACTCAATCCCGACGTGAGCGACCTGTTTGCCTTCAAGTACGAGGATTTCACCCTGGAGGGGTACGACCCGCATCCGGGAATTAAGGCGCCGGTGGCGATTTGACCCGGAAAAAGGTAACCGTGTGTTGGCGCCATCGCGCTGAGGATTGGCCACTAGGGGACCGTACGACGCGATCTGAAATGCGTGCCACGGGACCGTTCTCTGGCCGCTCGCGTCTAACATGCGCGCAGCTGTTGATCGCATACGGAAGCCTTATTCCGCAAACGGCCGACTTCCGTCCCGCTGGCCTTTTTCCGGTGCTTGCCCGTGCAATTGAACCCGACTCATCACTCCCTCGTCGCTGCTCATGCTGCATCATCAACGGATCTCGTTAGTCGCGGCGCTTGCCAGAAATGGTGTCATCGGGATTGAAAACCGTCTCCCCTGGAAGCTGTCTGATGATCTTAAATACTTCAAAGCGCTAACCATGGGCCATCATATTATTATGGGGCGCAAGACCTATCAGTCTATTGGTCGTCCCTTGCCTGGCCGCGCCACAGTCGTGATTACCCGCGGATCTGTAACTGGTTTAGAGGGGTGCCGTGTCGCACGCTCCATTCCCGACGCCGTCGCTGCTTGCCGGGGCGACCCGGAGATCTTTTTCGTCGGTGGAGCCGAGCTATATCGTCAAGTGCTGCCCACGGTCGAACGACTGTATCTAACTGAGATTCAAGCGGATGTGGCTGGCGACGCATGGTTTCCAGAGTACAACAAGGCGGAGTTCAAAGAGATAAGCAGGGATAGACGAATCGACGAGGCGACGCAGCTGGAATACCACTTTGTCGTGTATCAGCGTGGCTAATATCGAAACAGCGTGATCGGATTGTCGTTGAAACCGTTCCAAGCTCGGGCCTTTCTCCTTCTTGGGGTCTTATCGACACGTTGATGTGGGATGGATATAGTCGCTGCTCGATCGATGGTTCGACTCAACGCCGTGCGCTCACAGAGGAGCGGCGCGACGGCGCCGGCAAGAACGGCGAGCGATTCTCACAAAACGCGACCTGGAGGCTGGGTAATGCTGTTGTCCGGGCGGAGACCAATGGGTTGTATCCCGGTCGCGAGGCCGTGCACCCAAGCGAATCTAAACGCTGGTCCGCTTGCCCGATTACAGGCGCGAGCGTACCGTGCGGAATTGACTGTGAGTCGCTCGGGCGGGAGCGAGATTTCCGAGAATGCCCCTGCGTCAGGCTGTGGGCGTGGGGTGGCCTCATCCGCTGTGCACGCGGCCAGGGGGTGCCCCAGAAGCACTTGGAGCCGCACTCCTGGCTGCGTAAAGGGGGTTCCGGGAAGCGGATGTTTCTTTTAGGAAGTGTGCCTTACCGGACTAGTGAGATGGGAATCCATACATATCGGGCTTGACCGCCCCAATGGGGAAATCATTGGCGAGGTTCAATGAGGTCGCCCGCCAATTCATATCCTTACAACACGTGGGATACCGACGTAGACGGCTTTATGGATCAAGCAGCAGCCGGTATCCCACGCCGGATTCGGTTTTCAGATGCTTGGGCAAGTTGGGATTTTCCTCAAGCTTGCGCCTGAGGCCCGTCATGTAGACCCGCAGGTAATGGGTGTGTTCTCCGTGGCTAGGTCCCCAGACCTCGCGCAGCAATTGCCTGTGGGTCAGCACTTTGCCCGCATTTGCCAATAGCAGGACAAGCAGCTTGAATTCAATCGGCGTCAAATGGATAGGGGCGTTGCCCCTGGAGACCTGTCTCTTGGCAATGTCGACTTTCGTGTCGCCAAACTCGTATACGGAACTCTCGTTGCTGTCAGCGTGCCGAGTCCGCCGCAACAACGCGCGAGTTCGGGCCAAGAGTTCAGCCACCCCGAACGGTTTGGTCAGGTAGTCATCGGC
>JBKQNQ010000465.1:0-9470 GCA_052145875.1 Thiobacillaceae bacterium | reverse complement strand
CCGCCGGCGTCCTTGAGAACGTAGCCCCCTTTGGAGATATTGGCGAGCGTGGCGTCGTCACGCTTGACGAACGGCAAGTTTTGGCGTGACAGGATGAGGCCGGTGGGACCGGTCTTGTTTTCAACCGCATGCACCCATGCAACGATGGTTTCCACGGTATCGCAAGGCCGCCAGACATCCATGTTGGGCATCATCCGAAGGGTCGCAGTCTGCTCAACGGGCTGATGGGTCGGACCATCTTCACCCAGCCCGATCGAATCGTGAGTGAACACGTGGATGACCCGCTGCTTCATTAGCGCGGCCATGCGCAACGCATTGCGCGAATACTCGGAGAACATCAAGAAAGTCCCTCCGAAGGGAAGCAGGCCACCATGCAAGGCCACGCCATTCATGATCGCCGCCATACCAAATTCACGCACACCATAGCTAATATAATTACCCGGGTTGCCGTGGCGGATTGGGTGGCACCCTTCCCAGTTGGTCAGGTTGGATCCAGTTAGGTCGGCTGAACCACCGAGAAATTCGGGCAGCACTTTGACCAGCGCGTTGATCGCGATTTGCGACGCCTTGCGCGTGGCAACGGTTTCGCCTTTGGCGTTGATCGCCGCAATGCTGTCGGTGACGTGCTGTTTCCAATTGGTGGGAAGTTCGCCGCTCATCCGGCGCGTGAATTCAGCGGCTTCAGCCGGGTAGGCGCGGGCGTATTCGGCAAACTTATTGTTCCATAAGGTCTCCAAGCCCTGGCCCTTGGTCTTGGCGTCCCAGCCGTCATAGATTTCCTGGGGGATTTCAAACGCCGGATATTTCCACCCCAGATTCTTCCGGGTGGCTTCCACTTCGTCGTGACCCAATGCGGCGCCATGCACATCATGAGTCCCTTCCTTGTTGGGCGACCCTTTGCCAATGATGGTCTTGCAGCAGATCAAGGTGGGTCTTCCGGTTTCCGCCTTGGCTTCGGCGATGGCTTTTTCCAGTGCGCCAAAGTCATGCCCGTCCACATGAGGAATGACATGCCACCCATAGGCTTCAAAGCGCTTGGCCGTGTCGTCGGTGTACCAGTTCTCGATGTGACCATCGATGGAAATCCCGTTGTCATCCCAGAAGGCGATCAGTTTTCCCAGTTTCCAGGTGCCGGCCAAGGCGCAAGACTCGTGCGAAATGCCCTCCATCATGCAACCGTCGCCCATGAACGCATAGGTGTGGTGATGGACAATCTCGTGACCAGGCCGGTTGAACTCGTTTGCCAGCAGCTTTTCCGCCAATGCCATGCCAACCGCGTTCGTAATGCCCTGCCCCAGCGGCCCGGTTGTGGTCTCGATCCCTGGCGCGTAGCCGTATTCCGGATGGCCCGGGGTCTTTGAATGCAACTGGCGGAATTGCTTGATGTCTTCCATGCTGAGCGGATAACCGGTCAGGTGCAGCAGCGCATATTGGAGCATGGACCCGTGGCCATTTGACAGCACGAACCGATCCCGATCCGGCCACTTGGGGTTGGCCGGATTGTGGCGCAGATTATGGTTCCAGAGCACCTCGGAAATTTCCGCCATTCCCATGGGGGCCCCAGGGTGACCGGATTTGGCTTTTTCCACAGCATCCATGGCGAGTGCCCGGATGGCATTCGCGAGTTCGGTGCGAGTTGGCATGATAGTCCTCGATAGCGTGAATAAATTCTGTACGGGCGCGCAATGGGGGTGGGACAGCGCCGCTTCGGCCAAGGCCTTCGTGAGGCGGGGAGGAACCGAATAAAAGGGCTAATTATCCCCAAGCCGGGAGAGTCAGGCAAGGCCGGATCCGCGTCGACGCGGAACAGCCGGGGTCAAAAAAACGTGAGACCCTCGTGTTTTCAGGGCGGTAAGGCCCAAACACCGGTTTCTAAAAGTTTTTTATCTAGGGCCCGCCCATGTTTATTCGGCATCCTGAAGCAGCGGTGGTACCCGGCTATGCCCCGCGTGAGTCGCAGCCGGGCAAGGGCGCGCAGGCGCCAAGTCTAGACACGTTGGATGCGGGGCATTTGACGCGATAGTCGGGTTGATGCGATGCATCGAGCGGGAATGTTCCCGCCGGGCCTATATCTTGAAGCGCTCACCCCGCACTCAGCCATTTTTGCCACGTATCAAATAATTCCGGGCTTGCGGATGCGATCACTGAACGTTCCCACACCGGGCCGTCATTGAACGGACCTTCCAGACAGCTGAACGCGCCGCCCGCTTCCTCCAGTATCAGCGCACCCGCGGCGTAATCCCACAGTTTTTGCTTTCCATGGACATAAACATCAAAACGTCCCGCGGCAACGTAGCACCAGTCCAGCGCAGAGGCGCCAAAATTCCGGAGTGAGGCATAAGGGGGTTTGTCCACGAGCCTACCGATCAGGCGGTTGGTCAGGCGTTTCGGTTCAACCCCCGCCATTGCTCGGTGTAACTCCTTGACCGGCGTGCGGATCGGCAGCGATTCCCCGTCCAGAAACGCCCCTTTACCGTATTCCGCATAAAAGCACTCGTCGGCCACCGGATCGAAGACGACACCTAGCCTGCGCTTTCCGTCGATGAGGTAGGCCACGGAAATCGCGAAATAGGGAATGCCAGCCACAAAGTTGGACGTGCCGTCGATCGGATCGATGCACCAAAGGCCGTTTGCCCCTGCGGCCCAAGCGGCATGCTGTTGGGCCTCGGGCATCTCCTCACCCAGAACGGGGCAAGCGATGATGTTTGGCAGGCCGGTTTCGAGCGCCTTCTGGGTGGCGGTGTCTGCTTCGGTAAACAAGCTGCCGTCATGTTTGTGACTATGGGCGACTTTTTGGTAGCGGGGGGTGACTTCCGCTCGAGCGACTTCACGCACCAAGGCGAGCACCTGTTCAAGCGCATTTTCAGCAATAGGCTCCTCAGCCGTCACGTATTTCTCCATTTGATTGAACAGCCCATGGATGGAATCTGGTCGCGCGGGCCACGTTGTGTCTCGGCAACTTGTTTCATGGCCTCCAACAGGTCGTGACGCGCGCCCTCGGGTGCCGAGTCGCGACGAGACTCGTCAAACCGGCCGCGGTACTGCAATTCGAAATTCCTATTGAATCCAAAGAAATCCGGTGTGCAGACAGCGCCATACGCTCGGGCGACTTCTTGAGTCTGGTCCCAAACATAGGGGAAAGTGAATCCAAATTCCTCCGCCACCCGTCTCATGTTTTCAAAGCTGTCTTCACTGTATTCGGTCGGATCGTTGCTCATTATGGCGATGGCGTAGATTCCGTGTCGCAGCTTGAGTTCGGAGAGGTCCTGTACCAGACGTGGTCGGATGGCCTTCACATACGGACAATGATTGCACAGGAACACGACGAGCAGCCCATTGGGCCCCATTGTGTTTTCCAAACTGTGGTGTTGCCCATCCACGCCGGGCAAGTCGAAGTCGACGGCTTTCCAGCCGAAATCGCAGATAGGAGTCGTAAGTAAAACCATGGCAGCAATTGGAGATCAGTCAGTTATTATTGAATAATAACAAAGCCCACCTCGCCCGCGCTCATTAACATGGCAATTGCACGCTTCTTTGTTCCTCTTCCGCTTGGTCCAGGCATGCGATTTTCGTTGCCGCCGGGCCCCGCCCGACATGGCATAAGGGCACTGCGGTTAAAAGCGGGGGACGGAGTGACCCTATTTAACGGGCAGGGCGGCGAGTGTCTCGCCCGCATTGATCGCGTTGTGCAAGATGAATTGTTTGTCACGGTGATTGGATGTGGCGGGATGGAGCGGGAGTCCAATTTTGATATCCGTCTCGCGCAGGGTATTTCAAGCGGCGAACGGATGGACTACACGCTGCAAAAGGCCGTGGAACTCGGCGTTGCCGCGATCCAGCCGCTGGCACTGCGGCGTAGCGTGGTGAAACTCACCAGCGAGCGCGCAGAACGGCGCGTAAATCACTGGAAGGGCGTGGTCATTGCCGCCTGCGAGCAAAGTGGGCGCAATCGGGTTCCTCCAGTGACCATGCCACTGGATCTGCCACATTGGCTGGGTACGCGGCCCGAGGGCCTGCGCGTGTTTCTGTCACCGGAGGGTGAACACACGCTAAAGGACTTGCCGGTTCCGCAGGGGCCCGTCTGGTTGCTAGCGGGGCCAGAAGGAGGGTTCGAACCGGACGAAGCGGATCTTGCCGTGCAGAACGGGTTTGTATCGGTGCGGCTTGGGCCGCGGATCCTTCGCACGGAAACCGCGGCGCTGGCGGCGATTGCGGCGATGCAGATGGTGTGGGGGGATTTTGGCCAATAAGGCCTTGAAGACAAAGGCGTAAAAGCGCAAAGTAATACCAATGAGGGGAGAAGAATATCCCGCACTTCCAGGTTTCGGGACTGACAATGAATAATGACATTACCGCCTTCGTGCAATGGTTTCGGTCAGCTGCGCCCTATATCAACGGCTTTCGCGGCAAGACCTTTGTCATCGCCTTCGGCGGTGAAGTTGTGACTGAAGGTCAATTCGTCGGGTTGGCACAAGACATCAACCTGTTGAGCAGCCTGGGCGTTCGTCTGGTGCTGGTGCACGGGGCACGGCCCCAAATTGAAGCTCAGCTGCAGGAGCGTGGGGCGGAGATTCATTACGCAAATGGATTACGCGTGACCGATGCGGCGGCACTGGCCAGTGTGAAGGAGGCCGTGGGTACCGTGCGGGTGGAAATCGAAGCGTTGCTATCGCTTGGGTTAGCCAACACGCCAATGGCGGGCTCGGATATTCGTGTGGCATCCGGCAATTTCGTCACGGCCAAGCCGCTTGGCGTGCGCGACGGTGTGGATTTGCAGCACACCGGAGCGGTACGAAAGATCCATTCGGAAGCGATCAATAAACGGCTCGAAGATGGCGAGATTGTCTTGCTCTCGCCGATTGGTTATTCGCCCACCGGAGAAATATTTAACGTTACGGTTGAAAGCGTCGCCGCGGAGGCGGCGATTGCCCTGGAAGCCGACAAGTTGGTATTTCTAATGGAAACCGACGGGGTACCCGCCCGCCGTGGTCACACGTTATCCACCATAACGGTCGAAGAGGCCGAGGCCTGGTTGGCGAAGGCGAAGAAGATTCCGGAGGACGTCGGCTATTTTTTGCCAAGCGCAATCAAAGCCTGCAAGGAAGGTGCAAAACGAGCCCATCTGATTTCCCGTCATCGTGACGGCGCATTGTTGGCCGAGCTGTTCACACGTGACGGCGTGGGAACGCTGGTTACGCCTTCGCCCCTGGAAACACTCCGTGCCGCGACGATCGACGATGTGGGGGATATCCTCGGCCTTATCGAACCGTTGGAGCGCGAGGGGGTGCTGGTGCGCCGCTCGCGCGAATTGCTGGAGATGGAGATTGATCGTTTCCAAGTTGTTGAGTCCGACGGCGTGGTTGCGGGCTGTGTCGCGGTGTACCCGTTTGCCCAGGAAAAACTGGCTGAAATGGCGTGCTTGGTTGTGCATCCGGGATATCGCAAACACGGACTTGGCGACCGGCTGCGCGAAGCAGCGGAGCGAGGTGCGATAAAACAGGGGGCAAGACAGGTATTTGTGCTCACTACACAAGCCGAGCAGTGGTTTGAGGAACGCGGATATGTGGAGGGGTCACTTGCCCAGCTGCCGGCCGGCCGACAAAAGCTATACAACTATCAGCGTCGCTCTAAAGTGCTGTTAAAAAAAATCAACTAGGGCATGCGCACCTCACCGACCGTCCCCTTTCCGGACCATGTGTGGCCTATGTCGGCCCTAGGTCTTGCCCTAGCGTCGTGTCCCGACGCGTTGGCACATGATGGCGGTTGGGGAGGTGTTTTCACAGCGTTACGGGAAGCCTGCTTTGGCAGTGTACCCGGTGGCCGGGCGGTGGCTTCCCGGGTGGCCAAGTCAGCGCGCCAATGAAATTAAGTTTGAGAGGGCGCTTTCTGCTGGTCGCGATTCTGATCCAGGCAGTGGTGCTTGCGGCGCTCGTGGTGAATGGGGCACGCATTATCGATCAGGCCATGCAGGGCGCGGCACGAGCGCAATTCAAGCAAAGTGCATCGTTGCTGGCGGCAGCGATGGCCGCGCCACTCGCGCAACGCGATTTGGCGGCGCTAAACGTTCTGGCCAGCGTAATGGACAACACCCATGATCTCAACGGACTCACGGTCAAGGATGAAACTGGAAGGATACTGGTTTCCGTGGGCCCGCACCTCAGGGGTGGGAATGGATTAGTGAGCGGTAGTGTTCCGGTCAAAGTGGGCGCCCATATTGTGGGCGGGATCGAATACGAGTTCTCTGATGACTTCATTGCGAAATCCCGCGAACGCCTTGTCATCGAGAGTATCGCCATTGGCCTGCTGGCACTCGCAGGCACTGCGTTGCTGCTATTTCTGTTCGGTTATTGGATAAGTCGTCATTTTCAGGCGCTTAGCAAGACCGCATCGCGTATTGCGGGCGGCGATTTTCATGCGCGCGTGCCCGTATGGGGTCACGAGGAGGTGGGCCAGATTGCACGGGCTTTCAATCTATTGGCGCAAGCGGTCGAGGATCATGTGACACAGGCGAAAGGGGATGAGGCCCGTTTTCTGGCGATTGCCGATTACACCTATGACCTTGAGTTGTGGCTGTCCCCCGAGGGGCGTCCGCTCTGGGTCAATCCTTCGGTTGAACGCATGCTGGGCTACAGCGTGGCCGAGTGCATGGGCGGAATGAATTTCCCGCTCGACGTCGTTCATCCGCACGACCGGGTTGCCGCGGATTTCCAGTTGCGGCAGGCGCTAAAGGGGCATTCAGGCAGTGGCTTTGTGTTTCAGATGGTCCGCAAGGACGGCAGCGTCTTTTGGGCCAGTGCGAACTGGCAGGCGATCTACGGCCGGGCTGGCGAGTATTTGGGGTTGCGCGCGAGCGTTAGGGATATTGATGACCTGAAGCAGACGGAAGCGTCCTTGCGCTCCGCAGTGGCGGATTTGCGCACCGCGGAGCGTCTGAAGGGAAGATATCTGGAGGAAAGCGAGCAGGAGCGTGCACGGTTGTCGGCGCTCCTGTCAGCAATGAGCCTGGGTATCTTGTTCGTTAATCCGGAGGGCCGGGTCGTATACCACAATCCGGCCTTTACCCGGATGTGGATGATTCCTGAGGATGAACCGTTGGTGGGCCAGGAGGTGAACCAGGTACTGGCGAAATCCCCTAATCTACTTGCTCGCCCCGATCACTTTTCCCGGCATTTGATGGCCGTGCTGGAGAGTCGGGATATCGCTGAAAACTTCGAAATCGAAATGAGTGACGGTCGTGTGATCACCGAGCTTGACTACCCGGTGAGGGACAAGGAAGGCGGGTTCATCGGCCACCTGTGGATTTACGAGGATGTCACGCGTGAGCGGCAGACCGCCGAGCAGCTGGTCTATCTGGCGGAGCGTGATCCGCTGACCGGGCTATATAACCGCCATCGTTTCCAGTCCGAGTTTGACCGCATGCTGGTCGAATGTCAGCGGCAAGGAACGCGTTGTGCTGCCCTGTTCTTCGATTTGGACGAGTTCAAGGCGATCAACGACAATTTTGGGCATCGAGCGGGTGACGCCTTGCTGATACGGGTCGCCGGTGAAATCAGCGCGTTGGTTCGGCGCAATGAGGTTTTTGCTCGCCTGGGTGGTGATGAGTTCGCCATTTTGTTGCCCGCCCTGAAAGATAACGAGGCGGAAGTGCTCTCCGAACGCGTGTTGCGGGCGATTGCCCAGATACCGGTTCGCTTCGATGGCCAGAATCTGCGTATCACGGGCAGCTTGGGGATCGCCATTTATCCAGATCATGCAACGAACGCCGAGGAACTTGTTGCCCGAGCAGATATTGCGATGTATCAGGCCAAGCAAGCGGGCAAAAACACTTGGCGAATTTTTCGCGACGACGCCACTGGCAGCGGCGAAAAACTGCTGCGGCTTAGCTGGGACGAGCGGATCAGTCATGCGCTGGAAGCGGAGGGGCTCGTACTCCACTACCAGGGGATCTATCGCACGAACGATGGGAGCCTTTCCCACCTTGAAGCGCTGTTACGAATGGTGGATGACAAGCACCCCGATACGTTGATCTTGCCCGGCAATTTCCTCATGCTGGCAGAGAAAAGTGGCCGAATCTTGGATATCGACCGCTGGGTAATCTGCGAAGCGGTGCAGGAGCTTTCGCGCTCGCCCAACGTTCCAGCTGTCGCGGTCAACCTGTCAGCGCGTTCTCTCAGTGAGCCGAGCTTGCCCCACTTCATTGCAGAGCAGCTCAAGCAGTTTCAAGTCGAAGCCAGTCGCTTCATCATTGAACTGACCGAGGCCGACGCGGTGAGCGACTTGCATGACACCCGGCGCCTGATTGAGTCGGTACGCCAGATGGGCTGTGGCACGTCGCTGGACCATTTCGGCACGGGCTTCTCCTCGTTTGCCTACCTCAGGCACTTGCATGCCGATATCCTCAAGATCGATGGACTGTTCATCCGTGATTTGCAGCGCCATCAGGACAACCAAGTGTTCGTGCAAGCTATTGTCAGCGTTGCTCACGGGCTAGGAAAACGGGTCGTGGCGGAGTACGTCGAGAGCGTCGGTGTACTGGAAATTTTGAAGACCTTCGGGGTGGACATGGTTCAGGGTTACTACCTTGACATGCCGAGTGCCGCTCACCCTAGCCTGAACCGCCCTGCCTGACGGCGCCCGGGGCCCATGTTCCTGCCTGTATCGGCGGGAATGTTAGAATCCGCTGTTTTGCAAATATTTCCATTGAGGTTATTCCATGTTGACTGCTGCCGGCGTCACGATGCAGTTTGGCGCCAAGCCCCTGTTCGAGAATGTCTCTGTCAAGTTCGGTGACGGTAATCGTTATGGCCTTATTGGCGCGAATGGTTGCGGCAAATCGACGTTCATGAAAATTCTGGCGGGCACGCTCGAGCCCAGCCAAGGCAATGTTTCATTGGACGCCGGGGAGCGTATGGCCTGGTTGCGCCAAGATCAGTTTGCCTATGAGCAGGAGAACGTGCTGGATGTGGTGATGCAGGGCGACAAGGATATGTGGGCGGTACGTCAAGAGAAGGACGCAATTTACACAAACCTCGACGCGACTGAGGAAGACTACATGCGTG
The DNA here is from genome assembly GCA_052145875.1 of Thiobacillaceae bacterium. Lineage (GTDB taxonomy): Bacteria > Pseudomonadota > Gammaproteobacteria > Burkholderiales > Thiobacillaceae > DASQBT01. Next base: position 411 of record JBKQNQ010000465.1, on the reverse strand, counting down.
CCGCCGAACTGGAAGGGCGTTTTGGCGAGCTGGGCGGCTACGACGCGGAAGCTCGGGCGGGCGAGCTGTTGCTTGGAGTGGGGATTCCTTCGGAGTTACACAATGGCCCCATGACAGCGGTGGCGCCAGGCTACAAGCTGCGCGTGTTATTGGCCCAGTCGCTGTTTTCCAATCCCGATATTTTGTTGCTGGATGAACCAACCAACAACTTGGACATCAACACGATTCGGTGGCTGGAAGACGTGATCAACGCGCGGGCGTCGACGATTATCATCATTTCGCACGACCGTCATTTTCTCAACTCGGTATGTACCCACATGGCCGACGTCGACTTCGGCATGATTAAAATCTATCCGGGTAATTATGACGATTACATGTTGGCGTCGACCCAGGCTCGAGCCCAGCAGACGA
>JBKQNQ010000464.1:0-4154 GCA_052145875.1 Thiobacillaceae bacterium | reverse complement strand
GGGGCAAGCCATATTCAAGCGCCCGGATATAGTCCGCATCATAGAACATTGCTTCCTCGTCACCGGCCTCCTTGGCCTTGACCTGATCCAGAAAACGGGCCGACTGATCTTCCGGGTCATTTAACTCCGAAAATCCATTGGCCAATTCCCGTCCGGTAATAAAAAGCTCAAAGCGCTCGGTTATGGCCGGGTCGGCGTCCGAGGCTCGCGCGAGCGGCGACACCTCCTGAGGGTAATCGATAATGTAGGTTGGCTGAATTAGCATCGCTTCGGTGGTCTCCTCGAAGAACGTGAGCTGCAGGCCGCCGACCCCATCGTGTCTTTTGTAATCGACCTTGCGGCGGTCGAACCACTCCACTAGCCAGCTTCGGTCATTGAGTTGTGCCTTCGTGTATTCTGGATGGTACTTCAAGACCGCATCGACAATCGTCAGCCGGTCGAACGATTTGGCCAGATCAATCTCATGGCCTTGATAGTGGACTTGGGCGCTGCCGAGGCACTGCTGAGCGACCGTTCGGATTAGCCGCTCGGTGAAATCCATGAGGCCTCGGTAATCCTGATAGGCTTCATAGAACTCCATCATGGTGAATTCGGGATTATGCCGGGTGCTTAGCCCTTCGTTGCGGAAATTGCGGTTGATCTCAAAGACCTTCTCGAAGCCACCGACGACCAGTCGCTTCAGATACAATTCTGGTGCGATCCGGAGAAACAAATCCATGTCCAAGGCATTGTGATGGGTGATGAACGGTTTGGCTGATGCACCCCCTGGTATCATGTGCATCATCGGGGTCTCCACCTCCATGAAATCGTTCGCCACCATGTACTCGCGAATCGCTGAAACGATGCGGGAACGCAAGGTGAAGGTTCGCCGCGTCTCCTCGTTCATGATCAGATCGACGTAGCGTTGGCGGTATCTGATTTCCTGATCGGCTAGGCCATGGAACTTGTCAGGCAGCGGGCGCAGTGCCTTTGCTAGCAGACGTAGTCTATGCGCATGGATGGAAAGCTCACCCTTGTTCGTTTTGAATACGGCACCTTCGACGCCGAGAATATCGCCTAGATCCCAATGCTTAAAAGCGTCGTGGGTGTCGACGCCAGTATGATCGCTGGAGATGTAGATCTGGATACGGCCAGTGCCATCTTGCAAGGTGGCGAAGCTGGCCTTGCCCATTACCCGCTTAAGCATCATGCGGCCAGCAAGAACGACGAGCTCGGGCGGGGTGTGTTCCAGTTCTTCCTTGGATTTTTCGCCAAAGCGAGCATGCAGTTCCGCCGCATAGTCTTTTCGCCTGAAGTCATTTGGGAAGGCAAGGCCTTGCTCCCTGAGTGCGGCGAGTTTCTGCCTCCGCTCCTGCATGATTTGGTTTTCGTCTTGAGCGGCAACTATGAGTAGATCGGACATGATGGAATCGGGCTTCTAAGAAAGCGCTTCGCCGCGACAGAAATGGCGCAAGCTGGGAAAAAACTAATAGTTTAATACACTACGGTGAATACATTGTCGAACTGCCATTCGCTTCGAGCTTCATGACCCCTTCAGCGCGCTCCATTTTGCAGTCAGTCTACGGCTACACCCGGTTTCGTGGCCAGCAGGCCGCCATCATTGAACACGTGGCGGGCGGGGGCGATGCGTTGGTGCTTATGCCCACCGGGGGTGGGAAATCACTGTGCTTCCAGCTTCCTGCCCTTCTGCGCGAGGGCTGCGCAGTCGTCGTCTCGCCGCTAATAGCCCTCATGGAGGACCAAGTGGCAACGTTGAGAGAATTGGGCGTTGCTGCGGCCGTCCTCAATTCGAGCATTGGTGCGACAGAGGCGGCAGCGACTGCGCGCGATTTTGTTGCCGGGCGGTTAAAACTCTTGTACGTGGCGCCAGAACGCTTGCTCAGTGCGCACTTTCAAGGCCTGCTGGACCAGGCCGCGCTGTCCCTGTTTGCAATCGACGAGGCGCATTGTGTCTCGCAATGGGGGCACGATTTTCGCCCGGAATATCTCGGGCTCTCCGCGTTGCACGAGCGATTCCCACACGTGCCGCGCATTGCGCTCACCGCTACCGCCGACGCCGAGACTCAGGCGGAAATGATCACGCGGCTCGACCTGCACGGCGCGCCAGTATTCATCGCCAGCTTCGACCGGCCAAATATCCGCTATCAAATCAGCGAAAAAACCAACCCACGTCGCCAGCTCCTCGATCGGCTGGATGCCCATGCGGGTGAGTCAGGAATTGTATATTGCACCACCCGGAAGAAGGTGGAGGACACTGCGGTTTGGCTTAGCGAGACGGGCTTTACTGCGCTGGCCTACCATGGGGGCATGGACAGCACCACGCGTCGCCGCCATCAGGAGCGCTTTCTGCGCGAGGACGGCATCATCATGGTCGCCACGATTGCATTTGGCATGGGGATCGACAAACCCGACGTTCGCTTCGTTGCCCATCTCGACCTGCCACGCTCGGTTGAGGGCTATTATCAGGAGACCGGCCGCGCCGGGCGCGATGGCGAGCCTGCCGAAGCATGGATGGCGTGGGGCCTGCAGGACGTCGTGACACAGCGGCGTTTTATCGATGAATCCGAGGCCGACGCGGCACACAAACGGATTGCGCACGCAAAACTGGACGCGCTGGTCGGCTTGTGCGAGGCCGCGAGTTGCCGCCGCGTCGCGCTCCTGAACTACTTTGGCGAAATGTCGCGTCCCTGCGGTAATTGCGACGTCTGCGTGAACCCGCCGACCATGTGGGACGGCTCCGAGGCGGCACGGAAGGCTCTGTCGGCGGTATACCGCACGGGACAGCGTTTCGGGGCGGGACACGTGATCGACGTGCTCATGGGCCGGACAACCGAGAAAATCAAGAAATTCAGCCACCGCGAGCTGAGCGTGTTCGGCATCGGCGCTGAGCTCGACGACAGGAGCTGGCGCGCCATACTACGGCAATTGGTGGTACGGGAATGCCTCGCAGTCGATCACGCTGCCTACGGCGCGCTGAAGCTTACCGCGTCGGCTCGCTCCGTGCTGCGTGGGCAGGAAGCCGTCATGCTGCGCCGCTTGGATGGCCACACCAGGCGTAGCAAGGCCCGTCCACCGGCTGACCACACCGATGCGGAACCCCTGTTTAATGCACTTCGCGCCTGGCGACGTGAAACCGCAAACAAAAAGGGTCTTCCCGCTTATGTGATTTTGCACGATGCGACGCTCCGCGAGATCGCCACACGGAAGCCCCTAACGCGCGCCGAACTGAGTGAGATCTCAGGCTTTGGCGCGAAAAAACTGGACGCTTATGCGGAATCGGTGTTGGCAGTGGTGGGGGAGGGCTGAGTGGTTTGCCCGCCGCCTACACGCCCAGTTTCAAGCTTGCTTCAATAAACGCGTCCAGATCCCCGTCCAATACTTTTTGCGTCGCGGAGATCTCCACGTTGGTGCGCAAATCCTTGATACGGGAGTTATCGAGCACGTAGCTGCGAATCTGGTGGCCCCACCCCACGTCTGACTTGCCTTCCTCGAGCTTATCCTGCTCGGCCTGGCGCTTGCGCATTTCCGCCTCATAGAGGCGTGATTTCAACATTGCCATTGCTTCGGCTTTGTTGCGGTGCTGGGAGCGGTCATTCTGGCATTGCACCACGATGTTTGTGGGCAGGTGGGTGATGCGCACAGCAGAGTCGGTCTTGTTGATGTGTTGGCCGCCTGCGCCGGAAGCGCGGTACGTATCAATGCGAAGATCAGCCGGGTTGATTTCGATTTCGAACGATTCGTCGATTTCTGGATAGACGAAGACACTAGCGAAACTGGTATGGCGTCCACCCGACGAATCGAATGGGGACTTGCGCACTAGGCGGTGCACGCCGGTTTCCGTGCGCAGCATTCCGTAGGCATACTCCCCCGCGACCTTTAGCGAGGCCGATTTTATTCCTGCAACTTCGCCCTCGGAGAGCTCCAGCACTTCCGTTTTGAAGCCCTTGCGCTCACAATATTTCAGATACTGGCGTAATAGCATGGAAGCCCAGTCCTGAGCCTCGGTACCGCCTGCGCCTGCTTGGATGTCAACGAAGCAGTTATTAGGGTCGGCCGGGTTATGGAACATGCGACGGAATTCCATTTCACGGATCCGTTGTTCGAGATCGGCAACATCCTCTTGCACGGCAGACAGCGTGGCTTCATCATCTTCC
>JBKQNQ010000463.1:0-3544 GCA_052145875.1 Thiobacillaceae bacterium | reverse complement strand
GCAGATCGAGGCTCTTGAACCGCTTGGCATAATCGAACGCCTTGCCATCGGATTGAACAGGGTCGAGTGCTGATGGAGAACCCGAAGGTTGAGCTGGTTTGGCCATCAGTGACGGTTCGTGTATGCGTGGGTCACGCCTGCGAACGCGCATTTGCCCTTGGTTTCCATGTCCGCTCCGATTCAAAATCGCAAGCTAGCGAATATCGCGTCCGACATCCATTCGGTCTAGTACCTAGAGAGATGGATTGTTCCAACATTTTCGCGTGGACAGCTTCGAAACCGGTTTCACGATCGCGTCGATCGTGCTCAAGCGCGAATACGCCTCTCGCATTCCCGAACAGGATGACCACAAGTAGCCAAGTGCACCTGTTGTGCGATTGTGGTGATCAGCGGATCACCCATCGGCCTCGTTCGTCGTATTTGACAGTCGGTGTTTCCGGTGAGGCAGGCAGTGACCTGCGGGTCGATTTTCTGTCCGGTTGATCCTTCGGACGATGGCTAGAACGGCGTGCGCAAATTCAACCTGTCGAAACGGGCATAGTCGCCATCCGTCGTTATACGACGTTACCCAATATCTGCGGAGCCATGCCATATGCGGCGGGTCCATTGATCACGGACTCCAGCCACGCCTTGTATTTGCTATGGCGCTCGGAGTCGGAACGAAAGGCGTATATCAGGACGTCAACGTCCGGCAGGATCACGCACGGTGTTCGATTCGATCGAGGAGGGCGGCGCTGTCATTAATGTCGATCCCTGGGAGAGTGCCGCCCCGCAGCTTTGCACTCTGGGAGGACGACGGAGGTGCTTGCCCGTCCAGGCGGATGCGCTTTCCACCGCAGTCTTTCCCGATTAGCAGCGTAATCCGCGATGCTGCAAAGCGGGAGCGCCATTAGTAACCTGTGCCCGGTAGCGCACAGACCAAGGGGGAGCATGAATGCTAGGTTCAACACGTCACGGCCCGCAGAGCTTCGCCTGATTTCCACGATGCCGATTACCGCAGGGCCCAGGGTGTCACATGAACGATCCATTCAAACCCAAGGTGCGATATCGCCGTCATGATGTCGTCAGACTCCCCAAGCGACAAGGCGGCGCGCTACCGCCACGCCGACTGGTTCTGACGTTGGGGTCTAAGACGTTGAGTCGAAACATCGAGGATCGAACCAAAGAGCGGAATTATCATGGGTCCGCGCGACCCTCATAAGAGAGAGGTCATTACTTGCGAACAGCGTGTTCCTAACCCTGGGCCGCTTCAGACCTTTGGGCTGTTATCGGCGACGTGTGTCGTCGCACGTCGCACAGCACCGATTCGGTCGGCATTTAGCTTGGCTGGAGCGCTACGGAACGACACCGTTTGGCCGGAGAGGGGATCGCAGGGTGTGCTTCGAGCCTCCAGGATCTTGTAGCGTCTTACGCAAGACGCGCGCGGCATATCTTCTCTCGCCGTCGTCGAGTTCAGTGCTTCGACCGGCAAGCAACGATGGCAATCTGCTCCACTGTTCTCCGTCGAAATATCCACCCCCGCTTTCAGTGCCGACGTTCACAGTCCCCGCTGTGTGAGGCAGCGAACAGAGCGACCGCGGCCTCCGCAGTAGGATTGCACTGACACTGCAATTCACAGGGCAGATCGCCATGCAACAGCCACATCACGCGGAGTCGCTACCATCGCACAGTGCGCCTCAGAACACGGGCCTAAACGGAAATAGCCGGCATAGACGCCAAGAAAGTGATGGCGCTGGCGTAGTCATCGATGAAAACGCGATTCTGATCAAAGAGCTGCACCTGCTGGCTACGCAATTGGAGAAATTGAATACGGCTAATCGGCGCAAGGACGAGTTCTTGGCCATTCTCTCTCATGAGCTGCGCAGCCCTCTGGCATCGATCCAGTATGGCCTTGCCGTCCTGCGGGGCCCAAGCGGCGCGGACATGCCTGTACAGCAAGGAATGCACGAACTTATCGAAAGACAAGTGGGTCAAATCGCACAGCTTGCCTCTGGTCTTCTCGACGTTGGACGTATTACCAGTGGGCACCTGCTGGTGGAGCGAGAGCGGGTGGATTTGCGGGGAATTCTGGCCAAGGCCATTGAGACACTAGAACCGGAATTTAGTCGTCGACGTCAAGTAGTTGTACCAACGTGGGCGGCATCGGCAATATGGCTACGCGCCGATGCAAGCCGCCTTGAGCAGGTGTTCGTCAACTTACTTGCAAACGCGTCGAAATACACCGATGCGGGTGGACGAGCCTCACTATCAATGTCTGCGCACAAAGGATACGCCAGCGTTCGAATCAAAGATTCTGGAATCGGGATCGCCGCGGATGCGCTGCCCCATATCTTTGACCTCTACGTGCAGGTTGACGCAACCTCGACGCGCTCCAGATCCGGTCTAGGGATCGGCCTTGCGTTGGTACAGAAGATTGTGCAGTTACATGGTGGTACCGTGACTGCGGCGAGCGCCGGACTGGGACGAGGCAGCGAGTTTATCGTGCGCCTTCCCGCGGAAGTTTGAGTGTCCCCAAATAAGGACAAGTTCGGGTCAGTAGACAATCATTGCCCACGCACGCTCGGATCCAATGCCACCGCGGCGCTAAAGGCGGGGGTCCTTCTGAAAGCGCGCGTGCAACTTGCCTGGAAGCGAATCAACCGCCGCCGCGGTAGGATCATTTTGCTATCGCCGGACTCTAGGGCATCCATCATGGATGCGACATACCTGCCAAGCCCATGAGCCCCGATGACAGTCGTAGATAGCCACGACCATAGAAGGCGGCCACCTCCTTCCGACATTCCAGTTAGGAATCATATTCTCGCTGCGCTCCTCGCCACGGAATACAAACGGCTGCTGCCGAGGCTCGAGCACGTGACATTGGCGCGGGGCGAGGTCATTTATCGGGCCGATCAGGACATCGGACAGGTATATTTTCCCGAACAAGCCGTGGTGGCCATGGTGGACAGCATGGATGATGGCCGCACGGTGGAAGTGGGCCTCATCGGTCGCGAAGGGATTGTCGGTATCAATGTCGTTCTCGGGGGCGTCGTTACGCCAGATAAGGCGGTTGTGCAGCTCGCCGGAAGCGCGATGAGGATGAAGTCCAGGCATCTGCGGAAGGAAATGCGCTTTTGCAGCCCACTGCAGTGGCTGCTTCTGGCCTACGCGCGAGCCTTTCTTGCGGTGATCAGCCAGTCGGTGGCGTGCTGCCAGTATCACAGCGTTGGGCAGCGTCTGGCGCGCTGGCTGCTGACCATGAATGACTATGTCGGCTCGCGGGAGTTTCCGGCCGATCACAAATCAATAGCGCTCATGCTCGGGGTACGTCGCGAGGGCGTGACGGACGCCGCCGGAAAGTTTCAGGCAGCCGCGCTGATCAATTATCGGCGCGGTCGCATGAGCGTGCTCGACGCTCGAGGCTTGGGAAAAAGGGCCTGCGAGTGCTATCGGTTCATCAGGCAGCAATACCGGCATATGTCTGGTGATCTGCCGCAATTGTTATCCCGGAAGTAACCGTCGCACGAACGAAAGTTAGGCCGCGAGTAAGGCCCTGAGAAGCGTC
>JBKQNQ010000462.1:0-4039 GCA_052145875.1 Thiobacillaceae bacterium | reverse complement strand
GTCAGGCGCTGCGCTGGTAGGGGCGTCCGACACACCGAGCAGGCTTCTCGGCAACGTGCCTTGCACGCCGCGTCCCAAGAACGGTTGCCCATTCTGAGTCGCGACGGGCAAGGTTGGGCATTTTTACTTAGCCCTGCTGCGGAGACTTTCCACCTACCGATATGGTGGCTGGCGCAAGCGACTCCTTGAACGTTTCGGTCGCCCGTACCAGGGCCCGGGTGATGCCGGGTTCGAAGGCTGAGTGCCCGGCGTCGTTGACAATCTCGTAAGAGGCCTCTGGCCAGGCACGGGCCAATTCGTCAGCCGTAACAATGGGGCACACCCCATCGTAGCGCCCCTGGACCAGGATCGCGGGAAGGTGCCGGATGCGGCCAACATTGGTGAGCAGGCTGTTATCCGGCATGAAGATGTCATGCATGAAATAGTGAGCCTCAATGCGAGCGAGCGAGAGGGCGACCTTGGGTGACTCAAAACTGTCGACCATCTGCTCATTGGGTAGCAAGGTGGAGCAGCGCGCTTCGTAGCGTGCCCAGGCACGCGCGGCGGGCAGGTGGACCGCTGGATCGGGGGCGGTCAGAATTCGATAGTAGGCCTCCAGCAGATTCGAGCGCTGATCCTCGGGTATAGGCGCGACCATATCGCGCCAAGCCTCGGGAAATATCGTTTTCAGGCCATACAAAAACCAGTCTATTTCACTTCGTCGGCACAAAAAGATGCCGCGCAAGATGAAACCCAGGCATCGCTCAGGGTGGGTTTCGCCATACGCCAGTGCCAGCGTGGAACCCCAGGATCCTCCGAAGACAAGCCAACGATCGATACTCAGCTTATCGCGAAGCAGTTCCATGTCACCGATCAGATGAGAAGTGGTGTTTTCCCTGAGCTCGGCATAGGGTGTGGACCGGCCCGAACCCCGTTGGTCGAACAGGATGATTCGGTAACGCGTTGGGTCAAAAAAACGTCGTTGTTGGGGTGACGTACCCGCCCCCGGGCCGCCGTGGACGAAGATGACGGGCAAACCGTTGGGGTTGCCGGATTCCTCCCAGTAGACGCGGTGCAGCGAGTCGGGCTCAACGAATCCCTGGGCATGAGGGGTAATGGGGTCAAACAGCAGCGTTGAATAGGTCATGAGATGGCTTGATTGGGGTCATATTGAGTGGCATTTTATCGATAAGCTGGCTCGTTCCGTGCTCCATGCTAGATTGCGAAAATAAAGGAAGCCGGCGAAACAACAAAAGAGCCGAAGCGTTAACCCTACAGTAATCAAGGAATAATCCGTAGTTATGAACTCGAGGGCTTTCGTTTGGGCAGCGGCAACAATATTTTTCCCGCGTCGCCTTTGGGGTTACACTGGACCACACGTTGTTAAATCGGATGGAGGCAGCATGAGAGTACACGCATTGAAACATGAAGAAGTTCAAATGTTGCGCAAGGAAATTGAAATGCTGATGGGAGAGCGGGCAAAGCTACTGCAGGTCGTAGGCGCTTCAGCGGCATTCGTTGCAAACCTTGACACCGATGTTCTACCCGACGATGCCGATACCATTGATGCGGCTGAGATCTTGGCAGAACATCTCAACGATCTGCCTGAGGAAACGCTCAAGGACGCCCTTGAGTCCGTCAGGGCCCAGATTGATCCACGCCAGGTGGCCTGAAAAGACTTAAGCGTTCGAGTGACCGTGGAGTCCCTCCACGGGGGGAATAGACTTGCAGGAGGCATCGCCACAGTGTGCGCCCTGGACTGTCGGGCTTGGCGCGATGCGGTGCCCCACCGGTTTTCGCGCCGTCGTATCCTCACGCATCCGGCTACGCTTCACCCCTTTTCGGGCGCTGATCTATCCGACGGCCCACTGTAGGGCCCGGCTGCGCCCTCGCTCCCCACCTTCCCCACGTTCCCCCGGTACGGCATCCCATTGCCAGAAGCTCCAGACCATGCCCTAAATTTAGGAGAACGCCCACGCTTGGCAGCGCAATCAGCTGCCCCAGGGAGGGCGGGGGGAGGCAGGTCACACGACACTCCAATGAAAGACAGATTTCTTGCTCGGCTAGCGCCGGGGTGCGGATGATTCCCGCTGTCCGACGGTGAGCCTATTCATCCGACAGCACGCTGCGTCCTCAACCTTCTGTATCCTTCCAGACATTAGGCGATCCTTCTGGTTCGTGTGCTCACCCATATGAAGGGAATCGCGTCGCCTTTTCACCGCCGCAGATGGACCTTATGTCTGCGGCTAGCGGCAAGCGCTGCGAACGCCGTGTTAGCGGTTGGCATGAGGCTTCCATCGTGCCATGAACCTGTCAATGGCGGCGCATGCGGCCGCCGGTAGCATCGCGGCGACACGTGCCGGTACTTACAGAACCTGACCGCATCTTCGGAGCGGTCGTCCGCAGGATTGGCGCCGGGGCGAGTGCGGAAATTTATAGCGAGTGAATATGTCGTTGCGGCGTGTTTTGCCGCGCAAGCACTCATTTACAAGCCGGTCCGTTATGCTATCTTCCTTCTCTACGATGCAAGGAGCGCGCGTGTTCAAGAAGCATTGGCTGATGATGTTGCTGGCATTTGTTGTTCCGATTGTGGCGGTATTTTGGTGGTGGGGGGGGTTCAATAATGTTGAAATCACGGAAGGTGAAGCAGGACCGTACCGGATTGCCTACCTGATGCACGAAGGGGATATCGCCAATGTTCGCAAGACCCAGAAAATCGTGTTCGATACCCTAGAGCAGGCCGGGGTTGAGCCCGGGAACAATATCGTGGTCCTGCTGACCGACCCGCGCAAGACCCCCGGAGTGGATCAGCGCGCCAAGGTGGGCTATACAATCGGCGCTGGCGACAAGATCCCGCAAGGCCTAAAGGAGGAAGTAATTCCGCGCCGCAGGGTGTTCATGGCCAAAGTTCATGCAGGGATTCTGCTCGCCCCGAGCAAGGCCTATCAGGCGTTATATGACCACCTGAAATCCCAGCGGCTCGACATCCGGATGCCGACCGTTGAAATATATCGTCCGGCGAACACCGTATCTGCAATCGGGGAGCTTACGGTGGAAATGGAACAGTGATGGTTTTTAGCTCACTGATTGCGGCCGTCGCGCTCGAGCAGTACCGCCCGCTAACCCAGCCCCTGTCCTATTATCAGGCCTACGCGCGCTATGCGCACGCACTGCGCGAAAAGATTGATGGAGGGCAATCCATGCAGGGTGTGATCGCATGGATTGCCGCGGTGCTTCCCCTGCTTCTGCTCACCGGTCTCATCTATGGGTGGCTTAATCACCTCAGCAGCATAGTGGGATGGGCAGTCAACGTAATCGTGTTGTATTTCACCGCCGGATTCAAGTATTACAGTCGCGTTGCCGAGGAAGTGGCCGGGTTGATTAAGTCGGGTCAAATGGACCAGGCGTGCCGCAGGCTGGAGCTTTGGCGCGGGAACCCACCCGGGTCCCTGAGGCCGGAAGACGCAGTAAAGCTCACGCTGGAGGAATTGTTCAGCCGCAGCCACCGGCAAGGATTTGGTGTCTTCTTCTGGTTCACCGTGCTATCTCCACTTGGGCCGGTCGGAGCCATTCTGTTTCGCGCTTCCTCTATCCTAGCACGGCGCTGGGGTGGCGATGGGACGCCCTTTGGAGCCTTTTCAGAATCGTTCTTTCGAACCCTCAATTGGCTGCCTGCGCGTCTCACATCGCTGACTTACGCAGTGGCAGGAAATTTTGAGGACGCCATGTATTGCTGGCGTAGCCAAGGGCAAGATTGGAGTGACCCGCAGGATGGAATGATTCTGGCGGCGGGGGCGGGGGCGATGGGGGTGCGTCTCGGATTGCCCGTCTGTATCGGGGGAGACTGGGTCCAACGGCCGGAGCTGGGCGTGAATCAGGAACCCGATGCCGACCACATTGATAGTGCAGTTAGCCTCACCTGGCGAGGACTGGTAATTTGGATGGTGATCGGCCTGCTGTTGTTTGTGGCGAGCTGGGCAGCTTAGATCGCGATGAACCGGTTCCTGTCATTCCATGCTTAATGTTCTGTGGGTCGGCTTCATTCTCCTGGGCTTTTTTT
>JBKQNQ010000461.1:0-3093 GCA_052145875.1 Thiobacillaceae bacterium | reverse complement strand
GAGCGCCATTTGAAACCGCGGCGAGTGAAATCGCTCCAAGGATTGCTGGATTCGTCTATGTTCCTTCCGTCGGTTCAAAAGCTCTGTGCGCATATTGCCCTGATATCACTATCTTTCACTGGAGCGCATCGTATGTCGACCCAAAATAAAATTGAACTCTGACCGCCAATGACGGCAGTTGAACGTTGACCGATTTGTTTTGGAATGCAAAGCCGAACTGCACATGCGAATCGGCCTGGTTTTCCGTGTGAGCGTCCGCTAAGGGGATCATACTTGAGTGACCGGTCTTGGCCGATTGTACGCATCGAACGTGTCATCTTGAAAGCAGCCGTCCTGTCGCGCGACTCGGCGACACAATCAGGCTCCATCAACCACGAAGGAGTTTGACATGGAATCCAATCGTACTTGGGAGCCGTGGAATAAGGGCAAGCTGATCGGCCAAAAGCCACCGCTCAAGCCAAAGGATATTTGGGCCATCCGAATTCATCTGCACAACGAGCACCACGTTCGCGACCTAGCCATGTTCAACCTGGCGATTGACAGCAAGCTCAGGGGCTGCGATCTAATGAGCCTGCGGGTTCGGGATGTGACGCACGGCAACCAGATATTGCCCCGGGCGTTGGTCGTGCAGCGAAAGACGCAACGTCCTGTGCAGTTCGAATTGACCGAGCCGACCAGGTCGGCCATCTCGGCATGGATCGAAAAGGCAAACTTGAAGTCCGAGCACTATCTGTTTCCCAGTCGCCTGGCAAGATCGCCTCATGTTTCTACCCGCCAGTACGCCCGGATCGTGCATAAATGGGTTGCCGCCATCGGGCTCGATTCAACGGTCTATGGCACGCATACCATGCGACGGACCAAGGCCACGCTAATCTATCGTCGCACCAAGAACCTGCGGGCTGTGCAGCTCCTGCTTGGGCACACCAAGCTGGAATCGACAGTCAGATACCTAGGGATAGAGGTCGATGACGCACTGGAAATATCGGAGCAGACCGAGATATAGCATCTGGAACCTCGGCCGCACGCCAGGCAACCTGTTTGGGCTCGTGCGGCCGCTTTGTGGCATGATGTCCATCTGACGCAGTTTGGCCAGGTTCAGACATTCACTGGTCACTCACGATGTCTTAAAGAACGTCCGGAACGAGCCAACTGCCGCCAATAACCAGAACTATTGCAATGCTATTTGCCATAGCAGACGCAGTCGGCGGTGCTACCAGAGGCAAGATGCGCGGAGTGCTATTACGCGTAAACGGCCGCCTTCATAAGGCTGATCACTAGCCTCACAGACAAGAAACCCCGCAAAAGCGGGGTGGGACGGGCAGTTTAACGTCTATCCTTATCGCTTCCGTTTGGCAAATGCGAGTGCCGACAAACCCAAACCAACCAGCATTAGCGAGCCAGGTTCGGGCACGGTTGGGCCCGGGCCTGGCGACGCAAGACCTACGACACCAACTGTGAAGCCATGCCAGTATTCGTCAACGGTGTCGGTGAAAGTAATCGACGTATAGTCGCCGACCAATTCTATAACGCCGTGTAATTCGCCAACTCCCGTGAATGAATCGGAAGTTGGGCTCCCGTAGGTGCCGCAGCCCCAATATCCACAACCGGAACTCAAATAGTCGATATATTGACCGGCAGTTAGATCCGGGAAGGTCACGTTCGCACCGTTCCAGCTCACCAATGCAATCAGTGGATCTTCAATGGCTTGGGAAAAGGTGATGGTTTCTGTAACCGCACTGTTCAAAGCAACTATCCCAGGACCGGTAGGAGCATTCGAGACTGTGGAACTCAGGTAAGGGGCATCTGGCAGCCAGTAGTCGGTGCCACTAGTGGTTTGGACAAACCCATAATTTGCATTTCCACTTGCAGTGACGTTTACGCTCGTTGCACCAACCATCAGGTTCCCAGTCGCGGTGTTGGTGCCGTTATCCCCTGTCCACTGCGTCCATGAAATCACTGAAGCTGCAGCACTAGTAGCGACGAGCACACCGCTGAGGGACAGCAACGCCAAGATTGGTCTAATTATCATTTCCCACTCCTTGAAGCTTCGACTTAAGTCAATATCAACTGAAAAGCAAATCCCATTCCAGGAACGTACGCTCATGATATGTAAGCCGCTTATATCTCTCGAGGTTTCCAAACGAAGCAAGATTGTAAGAATTATCGACAGGCCAATCGAATGCGGCGGCTGGTCCAGCCAATTCACGAGTAATGGGCGCTTAGACGTGGTTTGGATTCATCGTTTGATAACACGGGAGCGAGGTGATTGGGCACCTCGGACAAATTTCAGATCCAAGAGGCAATGGCGGCAAAGTCTGCTTCGGGTCGTGCAGAGCCGGATGCGAATTATGAAAGCGGACAATGTAGCCAAAATCAATTTGGAGCGGCTATGATCAGTCCCAGTTCGGCCAGGGGACTAAACCGCTCGCGCGGTAGGGGTGGCTCCGATCCGGGTTTGGTGGAGGGTTAAGACCGTGGATCTGTTTCCTACGTTGAGGAACGAGGCAATCGGCCTCGCTTTTCGACAGGAGCAGGACCATGACGAACTCATCGACTGAAGCGATTTCTGAGTTGCGCCAGCGCATGATCGACGACATGCGGATGCGCAAGCTCTCACCCAAGACACAGAGCAGTTACATTCGCGTTGTGCGGCAATTCGCGGGCTTTCTTCGCCGCCCCCCCAACACCGCGACGGTGGAGGATCTGCGTAACTATCAGTTGTACCTGGTTGACCACGGCATCTCGCCGATCTCACTCAATGCGGCCATCACCGGGCTGAAGTTCTTCTTCGACGTCACGGCCGATCATCCTGAGCTGACGGCCAAGATGCAGCCGGTGCATGTCCCGCACACGCTGCCGGTGGTATTGAGCCGTGAGGAGGTGGCCCGCCTGATCGCCGCGGCCGGCAACCTGAAGCATCAGACGGCGCTCTCGGTTGCCTACGGCGCAGGATTGCGCGCCAGTGAGGTGGTCGCGCTCAAGGTCGGCGACATCGACAGCCAGCGCATGACCCTGCGTATTGAACAGGGCAAGGGCAGCAAGGATCGTTACGCCATGCTCTCGCCGGTGCTGCTCGAGCGCCTGCGCACCTGG
>JBKQNQ010000460.1:0-10461 GCA_052145875.1 Thiobacillaceae bacterium | reverse complement strand
GTGATAGAGCGTGCAATCGTCACCAATCTCCGCTGTCTCGCCTATCACGACACCCATGCCGTGATCAATAAACACCCTCCGTCCGATTGTTGCTCCCGGATGGATCTCAATACCGGTCACCCAACGCGCGAAATGCGAAATAAATCGACCCAGCCACTTGAACCCCATGATCCAAAGCCGGTGCGCCAGGCGATGCAGCAGCAGCGCGTGAAACCCGGGATAAGTTGTGACGACCTCGAACACCGAGCGCGCAGCGGGGTCGCGCTCGAACACAACGGAAATTTCTTCGCGGATCTTGCTGAACATGGGTGAAAGCCTGCTTTATCCAAGTTGCGTCGTCAAGTATTTCGAGTACGAGTTCCCGCCTTGGCGTTCACCGCGGCAAGGAATCCTCGCAGGATGTTAAGTTCCTCCTTCGCCAGTCGCGTTCGCGAAAACAGGCGACGCAGCTTGGGCATGAGGCGCTTGGGCGAAGCAGGATTGAGAAAGCCAATTTTAACCAACGTCTTTTCCAGCTCAACATAAAAACGTTCGATGTCAGCCAAGTCCGCACCGTCCATTTTCGGTGGCAACCACGCCCCCTCTTTGAGCGCTTGGCGGCGCACCTCGTATGCCACTACCTGCACCGCCGCAGCGAGATTCAACGAGGGGTATTCTGGATTGGCCGGAATTGACATTAGCCACTGGCAGCAGCCGAGTTCTTCATTCGACAAGCCAAAGGTTTCATTTCCAAAAACCAGCGCAACGGAATTTCCCCCCGCTGCTTCCGGCAACAGGCGGGGCACGGCGTCAGCCGGCGTCAGCACGTCACCGATAATTTCGCGCCTGCGGGTAGAGGCGCCAATGGCGAGCGTCGTCCCCGCCAGGGCGTCGGTCAGTGAGGCACATGTCACCGCCTGAAGCAGCGTATCCGTCGCCCCGGACGCCATGGCGGTGGCCTGATTGTGGGGAAACTGTTTCGGCGCAACCAAATACAATTTGCTAAGCCCCATCGTCTTCATTGCGCGCGCGGCCGCGCCAATATTCCCAGGGTGACTCGTGCGGACCAAGACCACGCGTATTCGATCAAGGATCTCAAGAGTGCCGAGCATCAGGTAGAATTCGTGCTTCGTTCTTTATACATGCGGATTTTTCCCATGCACCCCATGCTTACTACGGCCATTAAGGCCGCACGCAAAGCCGGGGCGATTATCAATCGCGCCGCGCCCAATCTTGATCGTCTGACCGTCCACACGAAAAGCGATCGGGACTACGTCACCGAAGTGGATCAAAGCGCCGAACACGCGATTATAGAAACGTTGCTCGAAGCGTATCCAAATCATGGAATTTTAGCAGAGGAGACTGGCGCGAGGCCGGCAGTCGATGGCCGGGCGGATGAATACCAGTGGGTCATCGACCCCCTGGATGGGACCACCAATTTTCTCCATGGCCTGCCGCAATACGCTGTATCCATCGCGCTACGACACAAGGGCGTTGTCAGCCAGGCCGTGGTGTATGATCCGGTGAATAATGAGCTTTACACCGCAAGTCGGGGACGCGGCGCGTTTCTCAACGATCGAAGGCTGCGTGTTTCAAAGCGAGATAAACTCGAGGATTGCTTAGTGGGGACCGGCTTTCCATTTAGGGAATTCGGCCACGTCGAAACATATATCAACATGTTTCGCGATGTCATGAAGCGGACCTCAGGTATTCGTCGTCCTGGCTCCGCGGCGCTTGACCTCGCCTACGTCGCCGCTGGACGTTATGATGCCTTCTGGGAAATTGGCCTAAATCCATGGGACCTGGCGGCCGGTTCTCTACTGGTTCAAGAAGCCGGGGGCCTGGTCGGCGATCTTGCGGGAAATGAAACGTGGTTCGACACCGGCAACATTCTCGCCGCCACTCCGAAAATCTTCGGCCAGATGGTGCAAACTCTGAAGCCCCATCTTTCGCCGGATCTCAAATAACGATCCACGTGGGTTCGCGTCAAATCCACTCCGTCCATAACGCATCGGCGAGCCGACATCAGGTACCAAGCCGCTTGCTTGAACGCTTCGATTCATCGACACTTCACCGAGATAATCTGGAGCGACCCTAAACGTGCTCGCCGGCAGTCCATGGCCGGCAATCAGCCCTAGTGTGCCCACAGCCCGTCGCGGCGTTAGGGTATCGAGAGCTTGCCGTCTTGTCGCGATTCATTCCCCATCAAGGCGTTCCCCACGCGGGAACAGCCCCTCCCTCATGCAACCCCATGCGCAAGCGCTTCTCAAGTAGCGCGGCCGAGCGACAGTCTGAAATGGCGCGGAGCCCACGGTCAGGAGTCACGCTATGGCGAGCAACCGGGCTCCGACGTCCAGCCCCCTGGGGCATCGGGCTCCATCACGGTTGCCATGGTTCGCTAGAGGCCTTGCGAGCCATAAACCAGACGCGACCATACAGCAAGATCAATTTTTCAAAAGTTTCTCCACTACCGCCTGCAAAAGATCGACGCGCTTTTGGAGTGCACGAATTTGCTGTTCCAACGCGTCGTGTTTGTCGCCCATCTTATCCATGCCACCCATCTTATCCATGCCACCCATCTTATCCATGCAATCCATCTTGCCCATGCCACCCATGTCGTGCTTCATGCCCACCATGTTTTCCATGCTCGCATCGGCCGCCGCAGCCGGTGGCGTGGCACCCGCCGTCGGTGAGGTATCAGCTCCATGAGTCATAGGCGCGAGCGCCAGTCCAGCGCTAATTGCCAGAACATTTAGGGTATTCATGCTTGTTCTCCTCAGATAATTTCGGGACCCACATCAATGGGATAGGGAATTGGGGTGGAACACGCTTTTCACATTACTCGGTACGGCAGTCGAAGGCGCCACCGAAACGTCAAGCGAGACCCCATTGCTCATGATAGTCGTCCACTTGTCGAATGCCAAAATTGGAATGGCAAAGACAGACGAGCGCGAGGCTTTTCCTCGTGGCAGTCCATTGGTTTGTTTGGCTAAATGATCCTGGGCGCCCACGAGCGACCGCCTTCGCTCGCACACTCGCGACGGAACCAGGCCTCCGGAAAACAGGCGGGGCCCCGTAACGTCGCCCCGGCGTGCGCGATCAGGGGAGCGATCAGAAATTTTGTGACGCAGAGGCAACACAGCTCTTATGGCTGCCAGGCACCCGCAAACAGCACCCCAAGACGCAACGACAGTCCTCTGAGCTTCTGAACTTCAGCGCATATGCGGAAAGGAACGCTGCCCTCGCCCTGATTACGCTTGTGGTTACACCCCGATTTGGCTCATCCGAGTCTTCTGTCGCCAGACGCGATACCAATTCCGCGCACCGACCTTGTTTACGCCAGCCACTTAAGCAAAGTCTCGAAGATCTTCTCCGGAGCGACACCTTTGGCAATGAAATCGTTCATCCCAGCCTCAAGGCAGCGTGCCTTGTCCTCCACAAAAGCATTCGCCGTCATTGCGAGAATCGGCACCTTCGCGCCGTTGGGCAACCGCCGTATCCGGCGTGTCGCCTCCAGACCATCCATCCGCGGCATCTGCATGTCCATCAGGATCAGGTCATAGTGATTCCTCGCGGCAAGTTCGACCGCCTGGGCCCCATCAAGGGCGATGTCGATGATCTGTCCAGCATCTTCCAACAACAACTTCGCGACCTCGCGGTTGACCGGCTCATCCTCGGTCAACAAAATGCGACGGCCTCGATAATCGCTGGCCAGTATCACCTCCGCCGAATTGGCCGGGACTGGGGACACGGTGTTAATTGAAGCGACCCCCTTCTTAAGCCGCGCGGTAAACCAGAAGGTGCTTCCAACCCCTGGCGTGCTGACTACCCCAACGTCTCCGCCCATCGACCGCGCAAGCCTCTTGGTGATGGCAAGCCCAAGGCCGGTACCACCGTACTTCCGGGTCACGGAGTTGTCGGCCTGTTCAAATGCCGCGAATAGTTTCGCAATCGTCTCCGGTGCGATCCCGACACCTGTGTCTTGCACCTCGAAGCGCGCCAGCACGCTGTCGCGGGATTCTTCCTCGGCCAATACGCGCAGCGTAATCTTGCCGGCTTCGGTAAACTTGACCGCATTGGTCGCGAAGTTCAACAGCGCCTGCTGAATCCGGGTTGGATCGCCCTGCAGCCCAGGGGGCAAGGGTGCGGCCTCGATGACCAGCTCGTGGTTTCCGGCCTGCGCGCGCTCGAACAGAATGGAAGCGACATTGGAAATGATGTTCTCCACGCTGACATCAGTCTCGTCCAGCACTAACTTATCTGCCTCGATCTTGGACAAGTCGAGAATGGCATTGATGATTTCCAGCAGATGATTACCGGCGACATCGATCTTGTCCAGCCGCTCCGCCTGATTTGGGGTGACCCCATCCCGCTTAAGTAGCTGCACCATGCCAAGAATGCCGCTAATCGGCGTCCGAATTTCATGACTCATGTTCGCAAGAAATGTGCTCTTCGCGATGCTGGCGGACTCTGCCGCTTCCTTCGCTTGCAATAACGCAAGTTTCGCCGCTTCACGTTTGCTAATGTCAGTGACAAAGGTGATGAATTTTGAGCGTGCGTCACCACCTGCAGCGACGTAGTGGATTGTCACCTCAACCGGAATTAACTGGCCACCCTTAGCTCTATCGACCGTCTCCACACGCGCCACCGCTTGTTTGCGCATCGCTTCAGTAGCCCGTAGAAAACTTTCCTCAGTTAAACTGGGATCGATATCAGATATCCGTAAACGCAGCATTTCGTCTACCGTATATCCCAGCATCTCCGCCGCGAACTGATTGACATAAATGAGTCGTCCCGTCTCGGCGTCAATCCAGCGGATTCCAATCCCAACGCTGTTCATCGCAAATTGGGTGTCAATCAGCTTGCGGTTCGCCTGCTGCAACTCGGCGGTTCGTTCCTGAACCAGGTTTTCCAGGTGGTGACGATGCTGTTCTAGCTCAGCTTCTGCCTGCTTGCGCTCCGTGAAATCGATCAGGAAAGCACAGGTCAATGTCCCATCACTTAATACCACACGATTCGCCGAGATGAACAGTGGGAACTCAGTACCGTCCCTGCGTAATCCAACTGTCTCATAGGTTGTTTCAGTAGGAACGCCCTCAATGCGCCGCCTAATCCGCTCTTCCACAGCGGCCCGACACGACGGCGCAATCTGGTTGGTCACGGCTTGACCACGCACCTCTGCAACATCACCGTAACCAAACATCTTCAGAAAAACCGCGTTCACGTCGACCGTGTAGCCGTCACGCCCAAAGGCTATACCAATTGGTGAATGTTCAATGATGGTACGAAAGCGTGTCTCGCTCTCTTTCAATGCAGTTTCGGATTGCTTGCGCTCAGTGATGTCGCGTGATGAATTGAACAGTACCGGCTTGCCGTCCAGTTCAAGGGGGAAACCGCTGACCTCAACATTGAAAACGGTCCCATCTTTGCGTCGGTGAAGTGTCTCGAACTGCGAGCGCTCCTTCAGTGCGAGCTGTCCATGGACGCGTCTCATGAGCTCCGATCGGGACATTTGGGCATCCCACTGTGAAACGTTCATGCCGATCATCTCGGCATACGGGTAGCCCAACATGGCACAGAATGAGTCGCTAGCCTCAATGATATTTCCTTCAGCGTCGATTATGTGTATGCCATCGCTGGCATTACGCAAGAGCGCAAGATTCTTCTCGTTCTCCCGCCTAAGATTGGTTTTGTCGCGATTGCTCTCCGTTATATCTTCGACGATTGACCAGATATACTTTTCCTCATCACGACCTGTAACGAGTACACCATTTAGGCGCAAGGGAACCAACGTGCCATCATTGCGTACGTATTCCTTTTCGTAGGGACCATATCTTCCCTTGCGCTCCAAGGCCTCCAGTTGGAGTGCTTCCTCCGCCTCATATTTTTTTGGGGTAAGTGCCCAGTAATCGAGCGTTTTGAGATCATCGGCGCGATAACCACATATATTTTGAAACGCCTCGTTAAACTCGACAAAGCGACCCTTCATGTCTGTCAGTGCAATGCCCAAGGGCGAGAGTTCATATAGACTGCGCAGCTTCTCTTCGCTTTCACGCAGTGCCTCTGCGGTTCGCTTGCGCTCAGTTATGTCGATGCCACTCGCGATGAAGCGTACAACCTTTCCACGAGCATCCTTCAGGGTGGAGACGGAATTATCAGTTAGGAAAGTACTCCCATCCTTCCGAAGATAGCGTCTCTCGTAACGCATGTGATCGACCAATCCGTGAGCCAGTTGCGTATAGCGCCGCTGGGAATCCTCCATATCCTCCCGGCAGGTCACATCGGCCACGGTTTTGGTCAAAATTTCCTCGGCCCCGTAGCCAATCATATTCAACGCAATGCGATTGGCCTGCACGATTCGCCCTGTTGTCGGGTCAATGGCGACCATGGCGCTGGGCGAATTTTCAAACAGCGAGCGGAAGTTGCGTTCGGAGGTGCCCAGACGTTGCTGCGTCTCATAGGAAAGCACCAAGCTCATGACGATCACCATCGCCAAGAAGCCAAACGGACCTGTCTCAATAAAGTCGAGGATGGAAAGCCGTGCAAGAAAGCCTTGACTTGAACTGACAAGAAATAGCCCAATGGCCAGGACGGTGGCCAGGTCCGTGCGACTGCGGTAGCGATGACGCACCCCGCCAAATGCGAAGAGCGCGTATCCGAAGGTCACCAGAGAACCGGCGATGGCGATATAGGCCCACCCCCCGTTGTGACCAACCCCACGGCTGACCACTTCGCCCCAGGGCAAGTGCAGCGTGCGGAGCCCGTTTAGTTGGTCATATTGCAGACTGTATGGTTGAACCAAATTGACTGCGAATAGGCTGACGAACAACACGCTCAATCCAACCATCAAAGGCCGCCACATTTTTCCGGTATGCAGCGCAATAAACCAGGGAAACAGGCTGAAACAGAGGAGACCAAAAGCCAAATTCCACTTCAGCGCGTGCGCGAATTCCATTGTGCCTGGCGCTTGCAGGGAAATTGCATCAAAAATGGTAAAGGGCACCATTAACGCGCACATGCCAGCAAACAGCATCCGCACACGGTCGTTCGGGAAAGTCAGGGCAATCGCGAAATGATGGATCGAAGCATATGCGATCATGCCAGCCACCAGATACAAACTTGGGATTACGATTTCGATCACCGGCCAATCCCCACGCGCCAAAAAGATTGAGGTAAGTCTAATGCAAAGACTCTGGCCCGCGCGAAAATGAATCAGGAGGGCAAATCCCACGCAGGAGATAATCAGACGGGAAGGGCATGATTTGTTGGTTTTGCCGTGCGGTCTTGCTGACTAAGCAAATGTGATCGTGTGTCTTTGCAGGGGCCCGCGTGTCGCGCCGTAATTGGCGCCAGATCCTTCACGGTGCGTTGCCGGCGAGACCCCGGATTGGCTGGCAATGCAAACCGAAGGCAATCGGCGAAAGTTGTCCAACTCTCCGAGCTTTGCCAACTTCGCTGCAACGCCGAGGCGCGGATGATCCGCAGTCCAATTTTGCTAGCTCGAAAAACGCCGCCGGTAGCCGACGCTAAAAACGCAAGAAGTCAGGGATCGCGCGGTCCCCCCATCCTGGAATTGCGGACACTTGACGATGCCTCGTACCTCGATCACTCGCGGTACCCAGCCCCTGCCGGGGCCCAATTTGCGGCCGGCTTTTGGCACATTCGAGTCAGTTGCGCCTTCGCAGCTCTATAATGCGTTAGCCGGCTTTGGACAATGGTTGCTTCTCAACGTTAAACCACATGGCGCGGCGCGCCTCCCGGGCGCCGATTCGGTGCCCGTGGCCTTTTAGCCCCGGCTGCATGACGTAGCGGAATTACCAAAATCCACTAATGCGCTTCTAACAGTTGCGCCCGGACCCGCTATTTCTCCACGACCATCACGCCCCTCCCGCGGCCAGGTGCCGCAGCTGGGGAGGTGCGCTGCCGACGGAATTAGCGCGGCAGGTGCCGGGCCAACCAATCGCGCAACGTTCATCCTCAGCGTGTTGAGGCCGATGGCTGCATGCAGTTCATTGCGGGGTATTAATTCCGATGTAATCGCACCCCGCGCCGCCGTCATATTTGCCGTGCCAATGCCCGGCGCGAAAGCAAAAATCAACAGGGTCAGCAAGGTCGTCGTCCCCCAAAGTGTGAGCACACCCCGTGTCGCGGCCCTGATCGTCATCCAGACCCGCGAGGTCATCAGGTCACGCGGGCCGATCAACGGTAGCTGCAAGCGCCCCTCCAGGCGCTGCCTGCGCCGACGTCGTGCATCCAGGAACCAATATTGAAGACCACCGAAGCGATCCGCAACGTCCGAAAAATCCGGTGACGCCGCGGGGTCCACGGGGAAGTGGTTGAGGCCTTGACAGTCTCATTAGTCCTGGCTGTTGCGCCCTCAGCCCCCCAACGCCCTCTTCCAGGTGCGCAGCGGAATGCAGGTCTGCAAACGATTAATGGCTCGATCACGAAGAGCGGGATGAAGCTCATGCCCAACCAATGAGGCAATATCGAGTGTCGCGTCGCCCTGGAGGGTCGATATTCTTTCATAGCCAGCGTACGCATGCGCTACCGGGATCACGTGGTCCTCTTTTCCGTGTAGCAAGTGTATGGTTGTTAACGCGGGTGCCGTTTCTGGAAGACGCGCATACCGGCCAGAAAACGCCACGACCCTTCCGACCATGCCATCATAAACGCTTGTGAATTCGAGGGCCATGATCGCACCTTGAGAGAAGCCAACCAGCGCCGTGTCTGGTGGCAATACGTTGAAGCGATTCTGGGCCTCATTCACCAACGCATGAAGCGCCGGCATCGCTGCGGCAACCCGCGAGGCCCGGTTCGCTTCAGTCATGTCCGCTGTCGAGAACCATTGTCTGCCACTGCCGCCGCCATCGAATGGACAACTTCCCTCCGTGAGGAGCAGGGCGGCATTGGGGAAGGCCTCACGAAGCTTGTCGGCCAGTGCAGCCAGGTCCGAGGGCAGTCCACCCACACCGTGCATCAGGATAAACAACTGTTTGACCGGCGGGGGCTGGGGCAACAGCTCGATACCCTGACGGATTTGATCCACCATGTATTATCTCCTATGGCGCGCCCCGGTTCGATTCAAGGACGGCGGTGAACTTATTAAGCGTGACCGCGCCGCATCACCATGTTGGTGCAGGGATCATGCTCTTGTTTCGGCAGCTGGTTGGAAGGCGCGGCCACGCGCTAGGCCGATCTGCTCCGTAAACGTCTGGCTATCCGAGAACAGGTATTCTTCATCCACGGCGCTTCCCTTCCCATGCCCGATCGTAGCCATTGTCCGCTTGAACGGCTTGCCCGTGGGCGGAATCATTTCCGGTCTGCCGTGGGCACAGGCTTGGTAGCGGTACTTTCCATCATACTGTTTGCGCTGGTCCATTCACCGGAGCAAATCTTGACAGGATGTTCACGGATACGTGCATCCGGTGCAGGAACGAACATCGCCTTCAAGTCAGCGATGTGCCGCTCAATGCCTTTCGTCGGATGCCCGTCTGGCCAATGCACAATGACGTCCCGGGAATGGCGCGCATGCAGCCGATTTCATTTCTGGCTGGTAAAGACATCGAAATCCAAGTTGTCGAAAGTCCCTATATGAGACTTGGCGGTATTCTCTGCCGTCTAGTAGCTGGCCAGTTCAGACTCCGCAGACACACCTGCGGCCATAACTGTTGCCGTCACCATATGGACGGCTTGAATGCGGGCCGGTAGGCGGGGCGTCATACGTAATGTGAACATGGCGGACTTATCCTTTTTCAGCGCAGTTCGAAATTCGGTTCGAGGCTTCCCGTGAAGTCTGACGCATCGATCAATTGATTCAATAAGTTGATGGAAAGCATGCACCTGATGTGTTCTTTGCTGCGTTACGCAGTGTGCTGTTTCACCCAGGAAACATATCGGTCCATCCAGTTTTGCATGAAATTCTTGCTTGCTTCCCCAATGTTGCCGGCCTCATCAAATAAACCCTCTCTTGCTTGAATAAACGCTTCGGGTTGGCCCAGGGTGGAGACATCAAGGTAAGCAAGAATATTGCGCAAGTGCTGCTGCGCCATGGCCGTGCCATTTGGTCCGAGCGAAACGCCGATTACGCCGGCAGGCTTGCCCGCCCAGACGCTTTGGCCATAAGGCCGCGAAGCGTGGTCAATCGCGTTCTTGAGCACCCCAGGTATCGATCGGTTGTATTCAGGTGTGACGAACAGGAGCCCGCGTGCCGCCGCGATTTCTCGCTTCAGCTGCTTAACCGATTCGCCGGGGTTCGCGTCATCGTCCTGGTTGTAGAGGGGTAAATTGGCGATCTTAGCTTGTGTGAACGAGAACTCTGAGGGCGCCAGCTTTACGATGGCGTCAGCCAGCTTGTGGTTGAATGAATCCCTGCCAAGGCTGCCAACGATAACAACAACGCGGTAGTGGCTCATGTCGATCTCCGAATGTAAGTTTCAATAAAAAAACCAAAACGTCGGGCGCTTCGTGTGAAGGCCGAAA
>JBKQNQ010000459.1:0-15294 GCA_052145875.1 Thiobacillaceae bacterium | reverse complement strand
CTGATTGCTCCGATTGCCATGGAAGAAGGCCTCCGTTTTGCCATCCGCGAAGGCGGCCGTACCGTCGGCGCCGGTGTGGTGGCCAAGGTTATTGAGTAAACCGTTTCCCCCCAGTCTTGGGCCGTGGCGAGAAAGAACCTCGCCGCTTGCCATTTCAGCCGGGGCAAACAATTGATTAGGCCAGTAGCTCAATTGGCAGAGCGTCGGTCTCCAAAACCGAAGGTTGGGGGTTCGAGACCCTCCTGGCCTGCCAAATTTGGAATGTACAAAGACCGGTCTGACCGGATTTGTCGGGAATAATGGACAAAATCAAGCTGCTGTTAGCGGTGTTGTTTGTGGTAGCGGGTCTGGCAGGTTTTTACGTGCTGGGCGACTACCCCATGGTCGTGAGAGTGCTTTCTGTGCTCGCAGGGTTAATTGCCGGCGCGGTCACGGGGCGCTTTACGGCATCGGGACAACTCTTTGCGGGGTTCGCCCGGGAATCCTGGGTTGAGGCGGGCAAGGTGGTCTGGCCCACCCGCAAGGAGACGTTGCAATCCACCGGTGTGGTGCTTGCTTTTGTCTTGATCATGGCAGTTTTTATGTGGCTGATTGACTCGGGTTTGGGGTGGGTGATGAAGCTGGCGTTGGGACGGGGTTGAACATGACAATGCGCTGGTATGTGGTTCACGCTTATTCCGGCTTTGAGAAAAGCGTTGCGCGCGCGCTGAAGGAGCGAATCGACCGCGGAGGCATGAGGGACCGCTTCGGCGAGATTCTCGTGCCGGTGGAAGAGGTTGTGGAAATGAAGGGCGGCCAGAAAGCCGTCTCGGAGCGCAAGTTCTTCCCGGGTTACGTTCTCGTGCAGATGGAAATGTCTGACGATACATGGCACTTGGTGAAGAGTACGCCCAAGGTAACGGGATTTGTGGGGGGCAGCGCCATGAACCCGACACCGATTTCCGAGAAAGAAGTTGCCGCGATCATCGACCAGATGCGTGAAGGCGTGGAGAAACCCAAACCCAAAGTGTTGTTTGAAGTGGGGCAGGCGGTCCGGGTGATTGATGGGCCGTTCAACGACTTCCACGGAAACGTGGAAGAAGTGAATTATGACAAGAACAAGTTGCGTGTTTCGGTCACCATTTTTGGCCGCGCCACACCCGTTGAGCTGGATTTCGGCCAGGTTGAAAAAGCCTGACCATTCGGCCGCCCCGCGGGCAGGTCGGTAAACGAGGAGCGCAAGTAGGCGTAGCCGAAAGCGCGTTGGCACTCACTTTATAAGGAGCCATTATGGCAAAGAAGATTGTCGGCTATATTAAGCTGCAAGTCCCGGCGGGCAAGGCTAACCCCTCTCCGCCCATCGGGCCGGCGCTGGGTCAGCGCGGCCTGAATATCATGGAGTTTTGCAAGACGTTTAACGCCAAGACTCAGGGCATGGAGCCTGGTTTGCCGATCCCGGTAGTGATCACCGCATTTGCGGACAAGAGCTTCACCTTCGTGATGAAGACTCCGCCCGCAACGGTGCTTATCAAGAAAGCCATCAAGCTCGACAAGGGATCAGCTAAACCGCATACAGACAAAGTGGGGAAAATCACCCGCGCCCAGCTTGAAGAAGTCGCTAAAATGAAGATGCCCGACCTGACGGCGGCCGACATGGATGCTGCGGTGCGCACCATTGCGGGTTCCGCTCGTTCCATGGGCGTGGACGCGGAGATTTAACCATGGCGAAATTATCCAAACGTCTGCAGGCGATCAACAGCAAGATCGACCGCACCAAGTCCTATCCGGTGTTAGAAGCACTTCAGCTGATCAAGGAAACCGCTACTGCCAAGTTTGACGAATCCGTCGACGTGGCCGTTAATCTGGGCATTGATGCACGCAAATCCGAGCAAATGGTACGCGGTTCAGTTGTTCTGCCAAAAGGCACCGGTAAGACCGTTCGTGTCGCCGTGTTTGCACAAGGGCCAAATGCCGAGGCTGCCAGGGCAGCCGGCGCGGATATCGTGGGATTCGAAGATCTGGCCGCTGAGGTTAAAGCGGGCAAGATGGAGTTTGACGTGGTCATTGCCACGCCCGATGCGATGCGTGTCGTAGGCCAGCTGGGCCAAATACTTGGCCCGCGTGGACTGATGCCAAATCCCAAGGTTGGCACCGTCACCCCCAATGTGACCCAGGCTGTGAAGAATGCCAAGGCAGGTCAGATTCAATATCGCACCGACAAGGGGGGTATCGTGCATTGCACGATTGGCCGCGCATCATTTGCTGCTGACGACCTGAAAGTGAATTTGCAGGCCCTGGTTGAGGCGCTGCAAAAGGCCAAGCCTGCCTCGTCCAAGGGCGTTTATCTTAAGAAAATGTCGGTTTCCAGCACCATGGGAGTTGGCATTCGAGTGGATCAGGCAAGCCTGGTCGCATAGGAACTTTGGGCCCAGGTTTGGTCACACAAGGCTGGGATTGTCAAAGACCGTAGGCGCGTGAGCTTAATTGGGGTTTACCCCAGCCTACGCAGATGGTGTACCCGAACACAGGAATTTCCTGTCAAGGTCGCCAAACAGGCCGGTTTCCGGCTTGTCACGTTGAAGGAGGTTAGACCTTGAGTCTCAATCTTGAAGAAAAGAAGGCCGTCGTCGCCGAGATCAATGAGCAGATTGCTCAGGCTCAGGCTTTGGTGGTGGCCGAGTATCGCGGACTTGAAGTCGCGGACATGACCCAGCTTCGCATGAAAGCGCGTAGCTCCGGCGTGTATTTCCGCGTCCTCAAGAACACCCTGGCACGCCGCGCGGTGCAGGATACCCCATTCTCCGGTATTGCCGACCATCTGGTTGGCCCGCTGGCCTATGGGATTTCCAAAGACCCCGTTGCTGCGGCCAAGGTGCTCCAGGAGTTCGCGAAAGGCAATGACAAGTTCGTCATCAAGGCCGGTGCAATCCCCCATTTCGTCATGTCTCCCAAAGATGTCTCGAATTTGGCGGCGATGCCCAGTCGTGAGGAATTACTCGCCAAGCTGCTCGGCACCATGCAAGCCCCCATCGCCAAATTTGTTCGCACCCTTAATGAGGTCCCGACCAAGTTTGTACGTGGCCTGGCCGCTGTCCGCGATCAAAGGCAAGCTGCCTAACATCATTCACACATTTACGAACCTGACAGGAGTTAATCATGGCTGTATCCAAAGCTGAAATCCTCGATGCCATCGCTGGCATGAGCGTGCTGGACCTTTCCGAGCTGATCAAGCAAATGGAAGAGAAATTTGGGGTGTCGGCTGCGGCCACGGCAGTGGCAGTGGCCGCAGCGCCGGCCGCGGCGGCTGCCGCCGTAGAAGAGCAAACCGAGTTCACTGTGATCCTTGCCGCAACCGGCGAGAAGAAGGTGGAAGTGATCAAGGTGGTGCGTGCTGCCACCGGCCTGGGCTTGAAGGAAGCCAAGGATTTGGTTGACGGTGCCCCGAAAGCCGTGAAGGAAGCCGTGAGCAAGGCTGACGCCGAAGCGCTCAAGAAGCAGTTGGAAGACGCCGGCGCGAAGGTTGAGGTCAAGTAACGCGGGAGTGTGCTTCGTAGCGGCGATGCCGCTGCGGACACACGTAAGAGGCGCGCCCCCTCTTTAGATTTCGGGATTGCGCGCTTCTTATGTGTGTTGCCGATGAATGTATGCAGCTGATCGAGGCCATGATTAAAGTCCCCGCCCTGGGCGTTTTTGCCTGGGCCTGCGGTGGGTTTTGTATTGCGGAAAATCGACTGACATCGTTCATGCCCCATCACCCTTGCCAGTAAGGAGACTCCATGGGCTATACCTTCACCGAAAAGAAACGTATCCGTAAAAGCTTCGCCAAGCGTCAAAGTGTGCTCGCCGCGCCGTTCCTGCTGGCGACCCAACTTGATTCCTATAAGGCCTTTTTGCAAGCCGATCGTTCGGCCGATAATCGGCTGAACGAGGGCTTGCAGGCTGCGTTTACGTCCATTTTCCCAATCGTCAGCCACTCGGGCAATGCACGCCTGGAGTACGTCAGCTACACCATGGGCGAGCCGGCCTTTGACATGAAGGAATGCCAGCAGCGGGGGCTGACCTTCTGTGCTCCGCTCCGCGCCAAAGTTCGCCTGGTCATCATGGACAGGGAAGCGTCCAAACCGACGGTCAAAGAGGTCAAGGAACAGGAAGTCTACATGGGCGAAATCCCCTTAATGACGCCCACCGGTTCCTTCATTATCAACGGGACCGAGCGGGTGATTGTGTCGCAGCTGCATCGTTCACCGGGCGTGTTCTTCGAGCATGACCGTGGTAAGACCCATTCTTCCGGCAAGCTCTTGTTTTCCGCCCGGATTATTCCTTACCGGGGTTCCTGGCTCGATTTCGAGTTCGACCCAAAGGACATCCTGTATTTTCGTGTCGACCGGCGTCGCAAGATGCCCGCCACAATCTTGCTGAAAGCACTCGGATTCAAACCGGAGACCATCCTCGAGACCTTCTTTAGCAAGGATACCTTCCACATAAACTCGCAAGGGATCCAGTTTGAGCTGGTACCCGATCGGTTGCGCGGTGAAATTGCACGCTTCGACATCTGCGGGAAGGACGGGAAAGTCATTGTCGCTAAGGACAAGCGCATCACGGCCAAACACATTCGAGAACTGGATGCCGCAGGTGTGAAGATGTGGGCAATTCCCGCTGAGTTCGTAGTCGGCCGAATTCTCGCTCACGACGTCATTGACAAGTCCACGGGCGAAGTGTT
Organism: Thiobacillaceae bacterium; assembly: GCA_052145875.1. Classification (GTDB taxonomy): domain Bacteria; phylum Pseudomonadota; class Gammaproteobacteria; order Burkholderiales; family Thiobacillaceae; genus DASQBT01. The sequence goes on along the minus strand of JBKQNQ010000459.1, from coordinate 10,595 downwards.
GGCCAAGGCCAACGATGAAATTACCGAGACACTGCTGGAGAAGTTCGCGCTTGCAGGGGTACCGAAGATCCAGACGCTGTACATCAATGATTTGGATCAGGGACCCTACATGTCCCAAACATTAAGCATAGACGAGACGGCCGACCAGCAGGCTGCGCGCGTCGCCATCTATCGGATGATGCGTCCCGGCGAGCCGCCGACGGAAGATGCGGTTGAGGCGCTGTTTCAGCGCTTATTCTTCAGTCCGGATACCTACGATCTGTCGGCAGTCGGCCGCATGAAGTTTAACCGCCGGGTTGGGCGTGAACAACTCGACGGGCCAGGCAATATTGACACGGATGACATCGTTGCTGTTATGAAGATCCTGGTGGAGCTGCGTAATGGCCGGGGTGAGATTGACGATATCGACCATTTGGGGAACCGTCGTGTTCGCTCGGTGGGCGAACTCGCCGAAAATCAGTTCCGGGCCGGTTTGGTTCGCGTGGAGCGGGCAGTGCGCGAGCGCCTTTCGCAAGCCGAGTCCGACAACCTGATGCCCCACGACCTGATCAATGCAAAGCCTGTCTCAGCTGCGATCAAGGAGTTCTTTGGTTCCAGCCAGCTGTCCCAGTTCATGGACCAAACCAATCCGTTGTCCGAGATTACCCACAAGCGACGGGTTTCGGCCCTGGGCCCCGGCGGTCTGACGCGCGAGCGCGCCGGCTTTGAGGTACGTGACGTGCATCCGACGCACTACGGTCGCGTGTGCCCGATTGAAACGCCGGAAGGGCCGAACATTGGCCTGATCAACTCGCTGGCATTATATGCGCGCACGAACTGGTACGGTTTTATCGAAACGCCATACCGGAAAGTGGTCGACGGCAGGGTTACGGACGAAATCGAATACCTTTCCGCAATCGAAGAGGCACAGTACGTGATCGCCCAAGCGAACGCAGATCTCGATGCCAAGAACAAGTTCAAGGACGATCTGGTCTCGTGCCGGCACAAGAACGAATTCACCCTCTCCACCTCCGAACGCATCCAGTACATGGACGTTTCGCCGTCGCAGGTGGTGTCCGTGGCCGCTTCCCTCATACCGTTCCTGGAACACGATGACGCTAACCGTGCGCTGATGGGCTCCAACATGCAGCGTCAGGGGGTACCTTGTTTGCGTCCTGAGAAATCCCTTGTTGGCACGGGCGTGGAACGTACGGCGGCCGTGGACTCCGGCACGGTGGTGACGGCACTGCGCGGTGGCGTGGTCGATTACGTCGACGCTGGCCGGATCGTGGTACGGGTCAACGACGATGAGGCCAAGGCGGGCGAAGTGGGTGTCGACATTTACTCGCTCATCAAATACACACGGTCAAACCAGAATACCAACATTAACCAGCGGCCCATTGTGAAAGTCGGTGACGTGATTGCTCGCGGCGATGTCGTGGCTGACGGCGCGTCCACCGATTTGGGCGAACTGGCAATGGGCCAGAACATGCTGGTCGCGTTCATGCCTTGGAACGGCTATAACTTTGAAGACTCGATTCTGATTTCCGAACGCGTCGTTGCCGAAGACCGGTACACCTCGATTCACATCGAGGAACTGTCTGTTGTCGCGCGCGATACCAAGCTTGGGCCAGAGGAGATCACCCGGGATATTTCCAATCTCGCTGAACGCCAGCTGGGGCGCCTCGACGAATCCGGCATCATCTCCATCGGTGCCGAAGTCGAAGCGGGAGACGTGCTGGCCGGCAAGGTGACGCCCAAGGGCGAGACCCAACTCACCCCGGAGGAAAAGCTGTTGCGCGCCATCTTCGGCGAAAAGGCCTCCGACGTGAAGGACACATCGCTGCGGGTACCTTCGGGCATGAGCGGCACGGTCATCGACGTTCAGGTTTTCACCCGCGAGGGCATCGAACGCGACAAACGTGCTCAAGCGATCATCGATGCGCAACTTGCGGAATACAAGAAGGATCTGGCTGACAGAATGCGCATCGTGGAGGCGGACGCCTTTGCCCGTCTGGGCCGCATGCTGCTGAACAAGGTTGCGAATGGCGGTCCAAAGAAACTGGCAAAAGGGACCAAGATCAGCCGGGAATACCTGGAATCCCTCCCCGGACATGACTGGTTTGACATACGCGTTGCAGATGAAGAAGCCAGCCGCCAGATGGAAGCCATAAAAGACGGCCTCGCACAAAAGCGCATCGAATTCGACTTGATGTTCGAAGAGAAGAAGAAGAAGCTTACGCAAGGGGACGAGCTGCCGCCCGGCGTGCAGAAAATGGTCAAAGTCTACATGGCGGTTAAACGGCGCCTGCAGCCCGGCGACAAGATGGCCGGGCGCCACGGAAACAAAGGTGTGGTGTCCAAGATCGTGCCGGTCGAGGACCTTCCATACATGGCAGACGGTACGCCAGCGGACATCGTCTTGAATCCACTCGGCGTGCCCTCGCGGATGAACGTGGGCCAGATTCTCGAGACCCATCTTGGCTGGGCGGCAAAAGGGCTGGGTATCAAGATTGGCAAGATGCTTGATCAGCAGGTCAAGGCGAAGCAAATGCGTGAGCTGCTTCACGAGATCTACAACACCACCGGCCAGAAGACCGACCTCGCCTCGTTCAGTGACGAGGAAATCCTTGGGATGGCCGAAAACCTGCGTAAGGGCGTGCCCTTTGCTACTCCCGTGTTTGACGGAGCGGGCGAAGATGAAATCCGCCAAATGTTGAAGCTTGCCGATTTGCCGGAAGGGGGTCAGGTAACGCTGTATGACGGGCGCACCGGGGAGGCCTTCGAGCGCCCGGTAACAGTGGGGTATATGCATGTCCTGAAGCTGCACCACCTGGTGGATGACAAGATGCACGCGCGTTCGACGGGCCCCTACAGTTTGGTCACGCAGCAGCCACTCGGTGGCAAGGCACAGTTTGGTGGACAGCGATTTGGCGAGATGGAAGTGTGGGCGCTGGAGGCCTATGGTGCGGCCTACGTGCTGCAGGAGATGCTGACCGTCAAGTCGGATGACGTTAATGGTCGCACCAAGGTGTACGAAAGCATTGTCAAAGGTGATCACAAGATTGAAGCGGGCATGCCGGAATCCTTTAACGTATTGGTGAAGGAGATCCGCAGTCTGGGCATCGATATTGATCTGGAACGTTATTAATCGGGTGAGGGATCAGTCATGAAAGCACTATTGGATCTGTTCAAGCAAGCCACCCAGGAAGAGGAATTCGACGCGATCAAGATTGGCGTCGCGTCGCCGGATAAGATCCGCTCCTGGTCGTATGGTGAAGTTAAGAAGCCCGAAACGATCAACTATCGCACCTTCAAACCGGAGCGCGATGGCCTGTTTTGTGCCAAGATTTTTGGACCGGTGAAAGATTACGAATGCCTGTGCGGCAAGTACAAGCGACTCAAGCACCGTGGCGTCATCTGTGAAAAATGTGGCGTCGAAGTGACGCTGTCCAAAGTCCGTCGTGAACGCATGGGCCATATCGAGTTGGCATCCCCGGTCGCGCACATCTGGTTCCTTAAGTCGCTGCCCTCCAGACTGGGGATGGTGCTGGACATGACCCTGAAGGACATTGAGCGAGTGCTTTATTTTGAAGCCTTCGTGGTCACTGAGCCCGGCATGACGCCACTCAATCGCCGCCAACTGCTCACGGAAGATGATTACCTGAGCAAGGTTGAAGAGTACGGCGATGAGTTCAAGGCACTGATGGGCGCCGAAGGGGTACGCGAATTGCTGCGCGGCATCGATTTGCCGACTGAGGTCGAGCAGTTGCGCGCCGAGCTTTCCAAGACCACGTCCGACACGAAGCTCAAGAAAACCTCCAAACGTCTCAAGGTGCTGGAGGCATTCCAGCGCTCGGGCATCAAACCTGACTGGATGATTTTGGAAGTATTACCGGTGCTGCCGCCGGAGTTGCGTCCGTTGGTTCCCCTCGATGGCGGCCGTTTCGCGACTTCGGATCTGAACGACCTTTATCGTCGTGTCATTAACCGCAATAACCGCCTGAAGCGGCTGCTGGAGCTGAAGGCTCCGGAAATCATCGTGCGCAATGAAAAGCGCATGTTGCAAGAATCGGTTGATTCGCTGCTGGACAACGGTCGCCGAGGCAAGGCGATGACCGGTGCCAACAAGCGTCCCCTCAAGTCCCTGGCTGACATGATCAAGGGCAAGAGCGGTCGCTTCCGTCAGAACCTGCTTGGCAAGCGTGTCGATTACTCCGGTCGCTCCGTTATTGTGGTCGGCCCGCAGCTCAAATTGCACCAGTGCGGCTTGCCGAAGAAGATGGCACTGGAACTGTTCAAGCCCTTCATTTTCCACAAGCTGGAAGTCATGGGGTTGGCCACTACCATCAAGGCTGCGAAGAAAATGGTGGAGGATGAAGAGCCCATCGTTTGGGACATCCTCTCCGATGTCATTCGTGAACATCCCGTAATGCTCAACCGGGCCCCCACGTTGCATCGCCTGGGCATTCAGGCTTTCGAGCCAGTGCTCATCGAAGGCAAGGCGATTCAATTGCATCCGCTCGTGTGCGCGGCGTTTAACGCCGACTTCGACGGCGACCAGATGGCCGTGCATGTGCCGCTGTCGCTCGAAGCGCAGATGGAAGCGCGCACGTTGATGCTGGCCTCCAATAATGTGTTGTCGCCCGCCAACGGGGAGCCCATCATTGTGCCGTCCCAGGACATCGTGCTGGGCCTTTATTACATGACTCGCGAGAAGGTGAATGCGCGCGGCGAGGGCAGCCTGTTTGCCGATGTGGCAGAAGCACGACGCGCTTACGACACCGGTGTGGCGGAGCTGCATGCCCGTGTGACGGTGCGGATCAAGGAAACCGATATCAAGGCTGGGGAGAAGGTTGAAGCCGTGAAGCGGGTGAATACCACGCTCGGCCGCGCCCTGCTGTCGGAGATCCTGCCTCCGGGACTGCCGTTCAGCTTCGTCGATAAGCCGCTCAAAAAGAAGGAAATCTCCCGGCTGATTAACGGAAGCTTTCGACGTTGCGGGCTCCGCGAGACCGTCATTTTTGCGGACAAGCTGATGTATACCGGTTTTACCTTTGCGACCCGTGCAGGCATGTCCATTGCGATCAACGACATGTTAATCCCGGGAGAAAAACACGGAATTATTGACGCTGCAGAAGCTGAGGTTAAAGAGATCGAAATGCAGTACACCTCAGGCCTTGTGACCCAAGGTGAACGCTACAACAAGGTCGTGGATATCTGGGGTCGGGCGGGTGACGCCGTGGCCAAAGCCATGATGACCCAGTTGGGTTCGGAGAAGGTTATCAATCGCGAAGGCGTCGACGTTAACCAGGAGTCATTTAACTCCATTTACATGATGGCCGACTCCGGTGCGCGCGGTTCCGCCGCGCAGATCCGTCAGTTAGCCGGGATGCGGGGCCTGATGGCCAAGCCTGATGGTTCCATTATCGAAACCCCGATTACCGCGAATTTCCGCGAGGGGCTCAACATGTTGCAGTACTTCATCTCGACGCACGGCGCTCGCAAGGGCTTGGCCGATACGGCGCTCAAGACTGCAAATTCGGGCTATTTGACACGTCGTCTGGTCGATGTGACCCAGGATCTGGTAGTCATTGAAGACGATTGCGGCACGAGGGAAGGCATGGTGGTCAAGGCACTGGTGGAGGGCGGTGAGGTGGTTGAACCGCTGCGCGAGCGCATCCTTGGGCGCACGGCGTCCGTGGACATTATCCACCCTGAAACCCAGGAGACCCTGTTTGAAGCGGGCACGCTCCTGGACGAAAGGACCGTCGACACCGTCGAGTCCATCGGCATAGACGAAGTTAAGGTCCGTACTCCGCTGACGTGCGAAACCCGCTATGGTCTTTGCGGCAAGTGTTATGGACGCGATCTTGGTCGCGGTTATCAGGTAAACGTTGGTGAGGCCGTCGGGGTTATCGCGGCGCAGTCAATCGGTGAACCTGGCACCCAGCTCACGATGCGGACCTTTCACATCGGCGGCGCGGCTTCGCGGGCGGCTGCAGCCAGCCAGCTTGAAGCCAAGTCGGTCGGCACAATCAATTATTCCGCGACAATGCGATATGTCACCAATACCCGCAGGGAGCTGGTCGCTATTTCGCGCAGTGGTGAGCTGATTGTAATGGACGATGCCGGACGCGAGCGCGAACGCCATAAGGTGCCTTATGGCGCCACCATTTCAGTAAAAGATGGCGACAAGATCAAGGCGGGCGCAGTGCTGGCAATGTGGGATCCTCATACCCGACCCATCATTACCGAATATTCGGGCCGTATCCGCTTCGAGAACGTGGAAGAGGGCGTGACCGTTGCCAAGCAGATCGATGACGTGACGGGTTTGTCGACGTTAGTCGTAATCGACCCGAAGAGTCGCAAAGGTGCCGCTGCTAAGGGGTTGCGTCCCCAGGTAAAGGTGCTGGATGAGAAGGGTCAGGAAGTCAAGATCGCCGGCATGGAAACAGTAGTCAATATCACCTTTCAGATCGGATCGATCATCACGGTGAAAGATGGTCAGGACGTGAGTGTCGGGGACGTGCTCGCACGGATTCCGCAGGAAACCTCGAAAACACGGGATATTACCGGGGGCTTGCCGCGCGTAGCCGAGCTGTTCGAAGCCCGTTCACCGAAGGACGCCGGCGTGCTGGCAGAAATCACGGGGACCGTATCATTTGGCAAGGACACGAAGGGCAAGCAGCGTCTGGTCATCACTGATTTCGATGGGCAGCCTCACGAATATTTGATTCCCAAGGACAAGCATGTCACGGCGCATGATGGCCAAGTCGTCAACAAGGGTGAGATGATTGTGGACGGCCCGGTTGATCCGCATGACATTCTCCGTCTGCAGGGCGTCGAGGCGCTTGCCCGCTACATCACGGATGAAGTCCAAGATGTGTATCGCCTGCAGGGCGTGAAGATCAACGACAAGCATATTGAAGTGATTGTTCGTCAAATGCTGCGTCGGGTGCATGTTGTGGATCCGGGTGACACCGCCCTGATCCCAGGCGAGCAAGTCGAGCGTTCCGAAGTGTTGCAGCTCAATGACGAAATGCTTGCTCAGGGCAAGGAGCCGGCCACCTACGAGCCCATTTTGCTGGGTATTACCAAGGCTTCGTTGTCGACGGATTCCTTTATCTCCGCAGCGTCGTTCCAGGAAACCACGCGGGTCCTCACCGAAGCTGCCATTATGGGCAAGCGGGACGAGTTGCGTGGGCTCAAGGAAAACGTGATTGTGGGCCGCCTGATTCCCGCCGGCACTGGCCTCGCATTCCACAATACGCGGCGTCGGCAAGCCGCTGGAATGGATATGGCCGAAGGTCGTGGCATCGAGGAAGGTGAAGTGGGCGAGAATCAGGAAGTGGCTTGACAGTTCGGGAGTCACTCTTTAAAATTAAAGGTCTTTTTCCGGGCATTTTGACCCTGAAATTAGCGTGATGAATAGCGACGGGACGGCGCAAGCCGTCCCGGTTGTTTTGAGACCAAGGATACGGACGGAAAACAATGCCAACCATTAATCAGTTGATCCGCAAGCCTCGCCGGGCACCGACGGCCAAGAGCAAAGTGCCTGCCCTGCAGGCCTGCCCCCAGCGGCGCGGCGTGTGTACGCGGGTATACACGACTACCCCAAAAAAGCCCAACTCGGCGTTGCGGAAGGTTTGTAAAGTTCGCCTGACCAACGGGTTTGAAGTGATCAGCTACATCGGTGGTGAAGGCCATAACCTCCAGGAGCACTCCGTGGTTCTAATTCGGGGTGGCCGGGTGAAGGACTTGCCGGGCGTGCGCTACCACACCGTGCGCGGGTCGCTCGATACGGCTGGAGTGAAGGACCGCAAGCAGGCCCGTTCGAAATATGGCGCCAAGCGTCCCAAGGCTGCCTGAACCATAGAAGAGAGATACCATGCCACGTCGTCGCGAAGTACCTAAGCGTGAGATTCTGCCCGATCCCAAGTTCGGGAATCAGGAAGTCTCGAAATTCATGAATGCCATTATGACCTCCGGCAAAAAGTCGGTGGCCGAGCGCATCGTCTACGGCGCATTTGCGCAGATTACCAAGAAGTCGGGGAAGGATCCGCTGGAAGTGTTTTCTTCTGCGCTGAACAATGTGCGCCCCATGGTTGAGGTGAAGAGCCGCCGGGTCGGGGGTGCAAACTATCAGGTTCCCGTCGAGGTGCGGCCCTCACGGCGTTCCGCCCTGGCAATGCGCTGGGTGCGCGATGCCGCGCGTAAGCGTGGTGAGAAATCCATGGGTGCCCGGTTGGCGGGAGAATTGCTGGACGCAGCCGAAGGCCGTGGCGCGGCAATGAAGAAACGCGAGGAAGTGCATCGCATGGCGGAAGCGAACAAGGCTTTCGCCCACTTCCGTTTCTAATGAGAATCTAAGTTATGGCACGCAGTACACCCATCGACCGCTATCGCAATATTGGTATTTCTGCGCACATTGACGCGGGCAAGACCACGACTACCGAGCGTATCCTCTATTACACGGGCGTTTCCCACAAAATCGGTGAAGTCCATGATGGCGCTGCCACCATGGACTGGATGGAACAAGAGCGCGAGCGTGGCATCACGATCACCTCTGCCGCGACCACGTGTTTCTGGAAAGGAATGGACGGCAGTCATCCTGTACATCGGATCAATATCATTGACACGCCTGGGCACGTCGATTTCACCATTGAGGTTGAGCGATCCATGCGTGTGCTGGACGGCGCGTGCATGGTGTATTGCGCGGTGGGGGGGGTACAGCCTCAGTCTGAGACGGTGTGGCGTCAGGCCAACCGGTATGGCGTGCCCCGCTTGGCGTTCGTCAACAAGATGGACCGTACCGGCGCCAATTTCTTCAAAGTCTATGAACAGATGAAGACTCGTCTGCACGCAAATCCGGTGCCGGTGGTTGTCCCGATTGGTGCAGAAGAGAATTTCAAGGGCGTGGTGGATCTGGTCAAGATGAAAGCCATCTACTGGGATGAGGCCTCCATGGGGATGAAGTTTACCTATGAGGATGTCCCTCCCGAGCTGATGGACATCTGTAAGGAATGGCGCGAGAAGATGGTAGAGGCGGCTGCCGAGTCATCTGAAGAGATGATGAACAAGTACCTTGAAGAAGGTGACCTGTCTGAAGCAGAAATCACTCTTGGATTGCGCACCCGGACAATTGCGAGCGAAATTGTGCCGATGCTGTGCGGCTCCGCGTTCAAGAACAAGGGTGTGCAAAAGATGCTCGACGCTGTGATCGAGTTCATGCCTTCCCCGCAGGACATTCCACCGGTCAAGTGCGAGCTGGAGAATGGTCAGCAAACTGAACGCAGCGCATCGGACGAGGAGCCATTCGCCGCACTGGCATTTAAGATTATGACTGACCCCTACGTTGGTCAGCTGACATTCTTTCGCGTGTATTCGGGGGTGGTGAATTCTGGTGACACGATCTACAACTCGATCAAGGGACGGAAGGAGCGTTTGGGCCGTATCCTGCAGATGCACGCCAACCAGCGTGAAGAGATCAAGGAAGTGCGTGCGGGTGACATCGCTGCTGCCGTTGGCCTGAAGGACGCCATGACCGGTGACACGCTTTGTGCGCTGGACAAGCCGGTCATTCTTGAGCGGATGGTGTTTCCCGAACCGGTCATTCATGTTGCGGTGGAACCTAAGACCAAGGCCGATCAGGAAAAAATGGGCATCGCCCTGGGGCGTCTTGCGCAGGAAGATCCGTCCTTCCGGGTGCGTACCGATGAAGAGTCGGGCCAGACCATTATTTCGGGAATGGGCGAACTGCACCTGGAAATCCTGGTCGACCGGATGAAGCGTGAATTCGGTGTCGAGGCCAATGTGGGGGCTCCGCAGGTCGCATACCGTGAAGCGATCCGCAAGCTGGTTGAGGTGGAAGGCAAACATGTTAAGCAGTCCGGGGGCAAGGGCCAGTATGGCCACATCTGGATCAAGATGGAGCCCAATGAGGCGGGCAAGGGTTTTGAGTTCGTGGACGCAATTAAAGGCGGAACGGTGCCTCGCGAATTCATTCCTGCGGTCGAAAAAGGATTGAATGAGGCGCTGCCTAGCGGCGTGCTGGCGGGCTTTCCAGTTGTGGACGTCAAAGTGACATTGTTTGATGGCTCCTATCACGAGGTGGACTCCTCGGAGCAGGCGTTCAAGATGGCGGCGATCCTGGCTTTCAAGGACGGCATGCGCAAGGCCAACCCGGTTTTATTGGAGCCCATGATGGCAGTCGAGGTGGAAACACCTGAGGATTATATGGGCGACGTGATGGGCGATCTGAACCGACGCCGCGGAATCATCCAGGGTATGGAAGACTTGCCGGGTGGAAAGACTGTAAAGGCGGAAGTGCCGTTGGCCGAGATGTTCGGCTATTCCACCGATTTGCGCTCGATGTCCCAGGGCCGGGCGACGTACTCGATGGAATTCAAGCATTACAGTGAAGCGCCCCGGAATGTGGCGGAAGCTGTGATCAGTAGCAAGAAGTAACTTTCAACAGAGGCCAGGATATGTCGAAGGAAAAATTTGAACGTACGAAACCGCACGTAAACGTGGGGACGATTGGTCACGTGGACCATGGCAAGACCACACTGACGGCGGCGATCACGACGATTCTGTCGAAGAAATTTGGTGGA
>JBKQNQ010000458.1:0-4758 GCA_052145875.1 Thiobacillaceae bacterium | reverse complement strand
TCACCATCGACAAGGACAACACCACGATCGTCGACGGCGCAGGCAAGGCCAGCGACATCGAAGGCCGCGTGAAGGAGATCCGGTCGCAGATTGAGAAAACCACCTCAGACTACGACAAGGAAAAGCTCCAGGAGCGGCTGGCGAAACTGGTGGGTGGCGTGGCCATCATCAAGGTGGGCGCTGCGACCGAGACCGAGCTGAAGGAGAAGAAGGCTCGCGTTGAGGACGCGCTGCACGCAACTCGCGCGGCTGTCGAAGAGGGAATCGTCCCAGGCGGCGGCGTGGCGCTGGTGCGCTGCATGGCGGCGGTCGAGACACTGATGGGCACGCTCACCGGCGACGAAAAGACCGGCGCGAAGATCGTGCTGAGGGCGCTGGAAGAGCCGCTGCGCCAGATCGTCGACAATGCCGGCGAAGAGGGCGCGGTCGTGGTGGCCAAGGTGCTCGAAGGCAAGGACAAGGAAAAGGACCCGTTCAACCCGAACTACGGCTACAACGCGCTGACGGGGAAGTTCGAGGACCTGGTGAAAGCCGGCGTCATCGATCCCACGAAGGTGACGCGGACGGCACTGCAGAATGCGGCGTCGATCGCGGCGCTGCTGCTGACCACCGAAGCTTTGGTGGTTGAGCTCCCCGAACCCAAGAATGCTGCACCGGCCGGTCATGGCGGCGGCGGCATGGACGGCATGTACTGAGACTGGCCGTCCGGGCGTACGCGCCTTTGGCGCAAGAACAAAGCTGAAAGGCCTCCAGCGCGAGCTGGAGGCCTTTTTTACGCGCGCAAAACCATGTTGGCGGAAGTCTCGTTTAGAAATTTCGTTATGGATGTCAGTCAACAGGGGTCAGTGATCGAAAGAACGCAGCTTAAGCAAAGGCTTTGATCAGGACATTGATTCAAAGGCGAACTGAAGACGCAAAAGCGAAAGGCCCCCAGCGAAAGCTGAGGGCCTTTTTTATGCACGCAAGATCATTTGGCACAGCGCACTGTTGGAAATGCCGCCAAACGGCCGCCAAAAGTGGGCCGGGTCCATCGAATTGTTCCGCACTACATTACTGCAGCGGACGCACTCGCGGTGGCAATTCCCGCATCATTGACGGTGGGTTGCGGGCGCAGAGAACGCAACCAACCAGCGGAAAGCCATGCGCGAGGAATCACGAACTCCGACCAGCCACAATCCAGGCAAACCCGAATGTCAGGAGAAGGCGTCATCGGGGGGTGACTCAAGGTGCGTGGACTGTTGCGATATAGCCGGACTTCTGCCGGGACGACGGATAGAGCGGCAGATTGGCACTTTGGGCAGATCATTTGTACACCTCAGGAAGTCCGAAAAGGCCGGAGCTCCCCAAAAAAGAATTGAGGGAGTGATTCAACATAACGGAATAACGGTCGAGATTTCAACACTTTCAATCCAAAAGGTGCACGAAAGTAACATCGGATTTCGTTACGTGAAAGTTGAATTTGATAATACGAATGGGGATTTGAGGTTCATTCGGGCCGGAAAGTTGCTGGAATTGTGCAATCCGGGGGCTAAGGCGGGGCGAGATTCCGAGATGTTCTGCCTTAAACGTGCGATGTCAATGATTATATCCTTGACGCATGTTCCAGCATTTTAACTGAATTCGGCTGGTAGGGATCAGGTCATCAATCCGGCTCGCAAGTGAGACACGGATCGACCGGCAAGGTACTAAGGCGCACGATCCCGCCTGATTTGCCAGCCGGAAACACTATACGCTGAACATGCCGCATTGACTGACTAAATCATGGGATAGCCGCTGAATTGGAGTAGTTTGGCAAAGAGCAGAGCTACAGAGGCTTTACAGGCATTATTCGATTTAGGTTCTGCTCTGGCAGACCATGGGCATCATTGGACTCGGCAAGAGAAGCGTTTATTCAACCGGGCTAACAAGTGGCTTACTTTCGTCTGTGGTGCGGATTCGGCGGCTCTAAGCTAACGCCTAATTGCGAGGCGTGAGTGTACACGGCGGCAACGGTGCGGCCCATCTTCACGCCAATTACAGGCGTCGGGGTGTCCTGTTTTGCGAGTAGACGTAGCTGCTTATCATCTGCGGTAGTCCACTGTTTTCCGGTATTGCGGTGGTAGTACGGTTCTTTAGCCATACAGCCTCATTTTCTGGAACGGCACTAGAATACTCCCATGCCCGATGAAATCAAGGTAGATGCTGCTAAATTCGACAGGATTCTAGGCCGCATGTTGGCTGCTAAACCGCTCTCGAAAGAAGAAATTAGCAATAGGGTTAAAACAGAGCGCGAATCCAAGAAAGCAGCCGCATTTAAAAAATTCAAAGCTCGCCGGGAAGCGAAAAAGCTCGGCCAGTAGATATACAAGCGAACCAACGTCAGTTGGTTATCTATCGCTTTGCGGGCAATCCGCGCCGCTACTGGCCGAAAGTCCAGAAATGGATTCCAGGGCTATACTCTGTGCCATGCCGATGTGCGCGTATGGACAAAAGCTGTACGACGAATGGCGCGAGTATTCACGGATAATCGGGGCATTAGATGCGCGTCGATCTGTTCCCATGATGGCTAATGTCGCGCCGGATGTGCCGTTTGATCTGGATTACGAGGAGACGGTGCAAAAGGGTATAGCAGCCCAAGAAGCGTTTCTAGGGCATGAAAGTTATTGCTCGGCTTGTTCTAACAGTTGGGGTCATTCCGCTGGATGTGACTTCAAACCGTCCGAATAATGGACAGCCGTCCGCTCAGCCGTAGACCGAGCGGAACGGATTCTAGCGGTAAGAGAGGTGGATTTTTACGGACACTTTGAACCTACGGAGCGCCGTGAAGATCGCCCCCAATGCAATGAGAGTCATAAAATCGGCTCCTGAATTGTGATCGCCCTTTTGGGGTAATTCAACGCTCTCCCTTGCGCGGAGAGTTGAGCCAATTTTACGCCGTCCATTATTCGGGCTAAAACTTGACTAGCTCTTTGTACGGCAAAGGCTTGCGGCAAACCATGTTATTCAACGTCATACCGAATATCCACGGCTGCATCCCGCGCCGATTGTATCGCCAGCAAAACTCACGCATATACCGCGTAAGATGCCACGGACTCAGCCAGTGATAATTGCCGATAATGCCCCTTTTGAATAGGGAAAAGGCATTTTCAACTGTCTGAGTCGTAGTCCAAGTCCTGTACTTTAATTCCTCTTGATGGTTTCCGGCCTCATGCCTATCGCGGGGCAGAACGAACCCATACGTCACCATCCCATCGGTAATGAATTTGCTAGTATCTGGGTCAATCTTGGATTGAATGACTGGCTTAATAGCCTCTATCGTGCGGTTTGGAATGGCTTGCAAGTGAATCCGTCCTCCGCGCTCGGCCATGCCGATTACGAGAGTTTTAGCCTCTCTCACTTCCCTTGTTCCGACATGACGTTTGACCCCGCCGATGAATGTCTCGTCAATCTCGACCGTGATTCCGTTTCCGCCGATCTTTGTATCCGGTTCCTCGCGCATGGCCTCACGTATCCGATGGCAGACATACCACGCGGTTTTATAGGTCATGCCCACATGCCGCTGTAGTTGGCACGCGGATATGCCTTTCTTGGCGTCAGCCATTAAAGCGATAGCAGCGAACCACTTGGACAGGGGCAAGTGGGAATCGTGGAACAGTGTTCCCTGAGTCGCGCTGAATTGGAGTTTGCATTTGGCGCATTGGAACAACCGGCGCGGTTTGCCTGTCTTGTTCGTGGATTCAATCGGCCAGCATTTGTCATGGTCGCAATCCACGCAACGGACTCCAGACGGCCAGCGCACCTTAACCAAATGAGCCAGCGCGGATTCCTCGGTTGGGAATTGGCGAGCTAGAGAGTAGATATTCACTTTGCTCCCCCCTCTTTCGGCAGATTCGTTTTCATCCAAAGATGAGTTCTTTCTGATAGCTCACGAGCTAGTGACACGAGTTCGGCAGGATTGCGGTCTACCGCCGCAGCAATGGCCCGATTGCGTAGATCGGTATATATCCGAGGCTCAGCAACGGAGAAACGCAGCGATTCAAGCTGTTTTATCCTCCCGGAAAGCTGATCCTTGCCCACCAAATCAGTAAGCACTTTGTCATAAGCCCGATTGCGTGTGACTAGCTCGTCCAATAGGTCAAACAGCGCCGCAAACAGGTATTCTTCTGCGACTCTAGGATCAAATTCGGATTCGTGAGCGTTGTTCATTTCTATTCCCCTGCTAATCGACTATCGCCTTGGCCGCTATTTATTGCCTGACTTTGCGTAAAGAAATTTGCTGCTCCCCGATACCAAACCACTATCCCATAATTCTCAGCATGTGTCAAGGGGATAGTTATTGCGATGTCCACTGGGTGCAAGGGGAATTGACGGGCGCGAGGGAGCACGAACTAAATTCTGTGCGGGGAAGCGGCGGTCGAACTGCTGCGGAACGCGCCAACTTGGCACAGCGACGAGATTAGCGAAGCACAATGAGGCGCAAAGAAAAACGCGGCGGCCGAAGCCGCCGCGTTTTTCCTGCTTTTTGACCTAGAAGTCGAACCGCAGCGCCAATTGCATCTGGCGGGTGCTGTACGCAAAGTTCGAGTTGGCGTTGGTGATGGCCTTGAAGCCGCTGCCCGCATGGCCTGCGCCCACCAGCGGCACAAACGTCATCGTTGAGCACTCCTCCAGCACCTGACCCGGAACCGTCACCGAGCAGCCGCTGGTCACACTAGAGTTGGCAGACAGCGTATAAGCCGAGGTCTGCACACCCGTGACGTTCTGGTGATTGGAGATGTT
>JBKQNQ010000457.1:0-3263 GCA_052145875.1 Thiobacillaceae bacterium | reverse complement strand
TGTCCGTCCAAGGCTACCCTGGACAGGCGCTTGTCGTTCAACTGCAAGGCCGTGCGTTCGTGGACCTGGATGAGCTGGCGCGAATCACGAACGGGTCGCTCAGCTTTGAGAAAGATCGAATTGTTCTGACGCTGCCCCGTAGGGACGCTGCGGAGACGGCGGGTGAGGCTGCTGGGAAATCAGGCTTCTCGCGCCCCTTCATGAGGGCGGCGATCGAGGCGATGGCGTCAATGAGAGAGTGGGGCGGAATGCTGCTGGTGATTGTCCAGAATGGCTATCCAGTGGCAACTGGCATGGCCGGAAACACGATAGCGGCGTACCAAGCTCGAGCTGCCGAGAGCATCGCATTAGCCTCAACGGCAGCATCGACTGAGTCTGACTACCGCGGACTCGAGTTGCTGAGGAACGAGTTCAACAATGCACAGGCGTGGTCCGACAGCTATGTCAAAGCTCGGAATTCCATGAACGCGGCAAGCCTGATGTCCGAACACGGGCTCCAGGACGATGAGGAGGCCCAAAAGATACTCCGTTGCGGTCAATTCCTGGCGCAGATGTTCGCCAGCGGCACCTTCCAGGATGGTGTGGTATGTCGGTAGAGTGCGATCTTGAAGCAACAGTATTCCGACGTGATGCGTGCATTGGCTCCGCCAAGGTCGGACAGACCGAAGAAACACTGACGTCAGAGCGAATTTCCTACGAAGTGGGAATTGCGAAGTATTCTGAGCTTGCAAAGAGCATGATGCTCGGCGATGAAGCCGGAACGCTGAAATTGCTGTTTGATCCGCAGACACGGAAGCTTCTTGGCGTCCATGCGATTGGGCAGCGCGCGACCGAGATCATTCATATTGGCCAAGCCGTGATGTTCTATGGGGGTTCGGTGGAATACTTTCGAGACACGGTCTTCAACTATCCAACCCTAGCTGAAGCGTACAAGGTAGCCGCGCTCGACGGCTTAAACAAGCTCTGAAACCGAGCTGCTACGCGGGGATGAATCTCATGACTCGATGCTTGATCCGCCCAGTAATGATTGCAGTTTGCGCAGTAACTCTGCTCGCGACTGGTGTTTGCCAACAGCCCACGGCTAAGCCGGCGTCGGAGGCCCATAGCGATCACCAGGTTGCCTCACGCAGGCCGGCTGATATGCTGGCGCAGTTCAACGACTCGCTGCAAAAACTGGTCAGCAAGGTTTCTCCGGCCGTGGTTCAGATTGAGGTAACCGGTTTCGGACTAGCCGAGGAGGGCGATCGCAAGCAAACGGCGCTCATCGTGCGCCAGCACGCTATCGGCGCCGGGGTGATCGTGGACCCTGGCGGTTACATCATGACCAATGCCCATGTGGTGGCAGGGGCGCAGCGAATCCGTGTAGTTCTGCCAGTGGCGCCTACCACTTTGTTCGAGGTGTCCGGTGTCCGGAAGGCGCAGGTGCTGGACGCGAAAGTAATCGGGGCGCACAAGGAAGCTGACCTGGCATTGCTGAAGGTTGAGGCCAGCAATCTTCCCACGCTGCCTTTGAACCTGGAACGCGTTCCCCAACCGGGAGAACTCGTCTTTGCCATCGGCAGCCCGGAAGGTCTCAGAACTCTGTAACCATGGGCGTGGTGAGCTCGGCCTGGCGGCAACCCGATCCAGATAACCCGATGGTGTACCTGCAAACCGACGCGCCTATTAACCCGGGTAACAGTGGAGGGCCGTTGGTGGACGTTACAGGCACTGTGGTCGGCCTGAACACGTTCATCTTGAGCAGCGGCGGAGGCAATGAAGGGCTGGGTTTTGCCATTCCGGCGCCCGTCGTGGATTTCGTTTACCACAGCCTGAGGAAATACGGCTACGTAGAACATGTAGAAATCGGCGCTGTGGCGCAAACGATAACACCCACAATGGCCGAGGGCCTCGGCTTGGCGCAGAACTGGGGCGTGGTGATCGTCGACGTCATACCACATGGACCGGCGGATGCAGCCGGTTTAGAGGCCGAGGACGTTATTTTGGCTGTAGACGGCCACCCCATGCTGAGCCTGACCGGGTTCACCGCTGCACTCTATCAGCACCCGCTCGATCAGGTCCTGAAAATCGATGTGCTGCGGGGCACGCGGAAGCTGTCGTTCAACGTCCCCGCCGTCCCGGCGCGCGACCGCATGGCGCAGCTCGCCGGTATCGCCGATCCAATAAAGAGCCACATCGGACGGCTGGCCATTTTGGGGCTAGACATCAACGACGAACTGCGTTCCCTGCTGCCGGATGTGCGCATTGGCAGTGGCGTAATCGTGCTTGGACGGGCGCCAGGCTTCAGTTCCGTCAGCACCGCCCTGCGGGCGGGCGACGTGATCCACTCGCTGAATCGCACACCCATCGAATCCGTCGAGCAACTGAAGTCAGCGGTGGCTAAGCTCAATCCAGGCGACGCCGCAGTGTTGCGGATCGAGCGCCAGGGACAGTTTCAGTATCTCGCGTTCGAGATGGAATAACGCGGGATCGGAGCGGATCTGCTGCTTGAGATCCGCAGGATCCGAAATTCACTCCGTCCGCCCGCCTTGCAAAACTTGCGGCAGCGCGACGTGAAGAGGCAATAGCTGATGACAAACGCAATAAGACGAGTGGCAATCAATACCGGAGGCGGTGACGCGCCCGGCCTGAATGCAGTCATTCATGGTGCTGTATATGCGGCGCGCGGGCTGGGCTGGGAAATCTTTGGTATTCGCGACGGCTACGACGGATTTCTGGAACCACAGAACTATGCTGACGGCGGCCTGATTGAACTTAAGCGTTCTACCGTGCGTGAAATCTCTCACTTGGGCGGCACGATCCTGGGCACAACCAACCGAGGCAACCCCTTTTGTCGCCCGACGAGACAGCCGGATGGCACGATCAAAGAAGTTGATCGTTCCGACGAACTCATCGAACATTTTCGCAGGAACAGGCTTGACGCGCTCATCGCCGTCGGTGGGGACGGCAGCCTCAGCATTGCGCACAAGTTGCAAAAGAAGGGCTTATGCGTCATCGGGGTGCCCAAAACTATCGACAATGATCTTGAGTTCACGACTTTTACATTCGGCTTTAGCACAGCCGTTGAATTTGCCACCGAGTGTATTGACCGGCTCCATAGCACAGCGATGTCTCATCAGCGGGTATTTGTGGTTGAAGTCATGGGACGATACGCGGGATGGATCGCCCTCCACTCGGGGTTAGCCGGAAGAGCTGACGCCATCCTTATTCCGGAGATCCCATACAAAATCGAGAAAGTGGCAGCACATCTTCAGCGTAAGCAC
>JBKQNQ010000456.1:0-17016 GCA_052145875.1 Thiobacillaceae bacterium | reverse complement strand
TCGGAAATTCCTGGCACGCCCGGCTTGAGCGCACACATGCCTCGAACGATCAGGTCGATCTTCACGCCGGCCTGCGATGCCTCATACAATGCCGCGATAACCGTAGGCTCCAACAGGGCATTCATTTTGGCAATGATGGAGGCGGCTCGGCCCGCCTTGGCCTGTTCAGTCTCGCGCCCAATCGCCGCAAGGATTGCTGCGTGAAACGTAAAGGGGGATTGCCAGAGTTGACTTAATTTGCCCGCTCGGCCGAGGCCGGTGAGCTGGACAAAAATATTGTGTACGTCGACCGTGAGGGACTCGTTGCTAGTAAGCAGGCCGAAGTCCGTATAGAGCCGCGCTGTCTTGGCATTGTAGTTTCCCGTCCCCAAGTGGGCATAACGCCTTAGCTGCCCTTCCTCGCGACGTACCACGAGTGCCATCTTGGCATGAGTCTTGTGGCCAACCACGCCATAGACGACGTGTGCCCCCGCCTCTTCCAAACGTGATGCCCAGCTGATATTGGCTTCCTCGTCGAAGCGCGCCATCAGCTCCACCACCACGGTCACTTCCTTGCCTTGCCGTGCCGCTGCCATTAGCGCGCTCATCAATTGGGAGTCTGCGCCCGTGCGGTAAACCGTCTGCTTGATCGCCATCACCTGTGGATCACGGGATGCCTGCTCGATGAAGTCGATGACCGGCTGGAATGATTCGAAAGGGTGATGCAAGAGCAGATCACCTTTTTTGATTACGTCAAAAACATTGTCGACCTTGGTCAGCCTGCTTGGCAGTTGAGGAGTGAACGGCGGGAATTTCAAATCCGGCCGATCGACCCAATCGGGCACCTGCATCAGGCGAACCAGATTGACGGGGCCGTGTTCCTGATAAAGATCATCTTCTCTTAGGCCAAACTGTTCCAACAAAAACTTTGCCATAGAGCGGGAACAGTTGTCCGCGACTTCCAGTCTGACTGCGGCACCATAATTTCGTTGCGGCAATTCCCCTTGAAGCGCCTGCCTCAGATTCTTGGTTTCCTCTTCATCCACGAACAGATCCGAATTTCGGGTAACCCGAAACTGGTAGCAGCCCTCCACCGTCATGCCGGTAAACAGCTCACCCACATGGGCGTGCAGAATCGATGAGAGAAAGACAAAACCGTGCTCACAGCCGGCGATCTCACTGGGCATCCGAATGACGCGGGGAAGCGCCCTGGGTGCTTGCACCACGGCGACACCGGTGTTACGCCCGAACGCGTCTTTGCCCTTTAGCTCAACAATGAAATTCAAGCTCTTGTTCAGAACTCTGGGGAAAGGGTGGGCGGGGTCGAGGCCGAGGGGGGTGAGGACCGGCATCAGCTCTCGGAAAAAGTAATCCTTGATCCACAAAGCCTGGCCCTCAACCCAATGGGTACGGCGGATAAATCGGACACCTTGGTCTGCCAGCGAGGGCAGAATGCTTTCATTCAAGAGATCATATTGGTGATCGACCAGTTCGTGCGCGGCTTGCGTGACTTCCGTGTATATTTGTCGCGGAGTCAGGCCATCCGGGGATGCCGTTGTCACTCCTGCATTGATTTGTTCCTTCAGCCCGGCGACGCGAACTTCAAAAAACTCATCCATATTGCTGCTAACAATACAGAGGAAGCGTAACCGCTCCAGGAGTGGTGTGGCCGGATCTTCCGCTTGAGCGAGGACGCGACGCTGAAAAGCAAGGATGCCTAGCTCACGGTTAAGCAATTGATCGGCCTGAGGCGGTTTCATTCTGCGGCTTGGCGGTTATGGAATCCGAGCTATGCTAGCAAACTTAAGCATCTTACATCTATCGCATCAGAATGGCGGACTCAGTCAAAGAGGAGATCGAACTTAAGCTCTTGCTTCCAGCCGGCACGCTCAGCTTGCTGACCCATCCCAGGTTGTCCGGCACTCCCGTTCGACAGCAACTACACACGGTATATTTTGACACCTGGAATTTCAAACTGGCCAAGCAAGGCGTGGCGTTGCGGGTGAGGCGAGTGGGCCGCCGCTGGATTCAAACGCTCAAGACCAATGGATCTTCGGAAGGTGGGTTGAGCATGCGTGTCGAGATGGAAGTGCCGGTCTCTGGCCCAGCCATCGAGTTTGAGCGTTTCCCCCCCGAGGCTGCAAAGTACGTTCAGCCAACATTATTAACTCGGCTGGTCCCGGTTTTTGAAACGCGTTTCACCCGACGCACATGGAATGTGATCGGTAACTGGGAGAGCAGGATTGAGGTCGCGTTGGACGAGGGAGAGATCCGCGCGGGGAATAGGACAGAGCGGATCCAGGAATTGGAGCTCGAATTCAAGAGTGGGAGACGCGACGCGTTATATGCATTGGCGCTTGAATTGGGCAAGGCGGTGGCACTGTGGCCCTGCGATTGCAGCAAGGCAGAGCGTGGAACGGCCTTGGCACGCAATGCGGCCCAGGCGCCCGTCAAGGCGGAATATCCCACGCTCGTCCCGCAGATGTCCCTCGCCGAGGCGTGGCGCGTAATTGCCAGCAATTGCGTACGGCAGTTCTGTGCAAACCTGCCAGGCATCGTCCAGGGAAAGGATCCGGAGTACCTGCATCAGGCCCGCGTTGCGCTGCGCCGATTTCGTTCCGCCTATGCCTTGTTCAAACGCGGGTTTCCTTTGTCGCAGGCAGTGGTGGGAGAGCTCCGCAGGCTCAATGCCATCCTTGGTCCGGCTCGCGACTGGGACGTGTTCTGTGCCGAGACACTTCCCCCTATCATTGCAGCCATTTCCGATAACGAGCCGCTCATCTATCTGGCAAACCAGGCAGAATGGATGCGCCGCCAAGCCCAAAGTCGCGTTACAGCGTATCTGCTTTCCCCCGCTTTTGGGCGATTGCTGCTGAGCCTGGCCCGTCGCCTATCGGAATCGCATCCGCATTTTATCGCGGCATTGGGCGATATCGACTTGGAAAGCTTTGCCACCCATCAGCTGAACAGACGGCAGAAGCAGATAGTGGCGCTTGCCAGCAACCCGGCTCTCACGATGGAACAGCGGCACCTGCTGCGTATTCGCATCAAGCGAATGCGCTATGCACTCGACTGTTTTTCCAACCTGTACTCGCGTCACGCGGTTACGGGAACGGCAAAACCACTTGCACAATTGCAGGACATCTTGGGGCACATGAATGATGCGGCTGTGGCTGACCGCTTGATGGGGTCAATAGGAGATGAGGCGGCCGCTTTTCGACGCTCAGTTGATTTGGTTCACGGCTGGCAGGCCGCAAGCGGGCTAAAATTTGAACGATCGTTCGGGGCGGCGCTACAAACGTTCTTGACAATCAAACGGCTGGGGTAACGAAAGTCCCGGTCGTCTGGGCGGGCGAACCAGCCGGCTCGTCGAACTGGACAGCCTGCTCGAGTCGTCAGTTAGGCTGATGCTGCACGCGTCGTTATAATGGCCACAATATCATCATTGAATAATGATGCTTGTCGCTCTCGCATACGCAACAAAAGGGAAAGTCATGCATTTGCTGTTATGGCGCCATGCTGAGGCTGAGGAAGGTTCCGATGATCTCGCCCGGAAGTTAACCCCGCGGGGAAAAAAGCAGGCCGAGCGCGTGGCTGCTTGGTTAACCGCATGTCTGCCGAATGAGGCCCAGATTTTGGTCAGTCCCGCCGTGCGTGCGCAACAGACCGCACGCGCGCTGGGACGTGAAATGGAAACGCGGGAGGAACTGGCGCCGAATGTGGATGCCCAGTCCGTACTGCGGGCGGTGGAATGGCCGGATGGTCCTGAATGGGCTCTGGTAGTGGGCCATCAGCCAACACTGGGTCTCGTCGCGGCAGATTTGCTGGGTACCGCTCAATGCCTGAGTTTGCGCAAGGGTGCCGTGATGTGGTTTGAATCGCGCAAGCGCAACCGGGATCACCAGGTGGTCCTACGCGCAGTAATTGGCCCCGATCTGGTCTAACTTACTCGGGGCAGCCCAAACAGCCGGGTGATTTCTTGATTCAACAGCTCTGCGGCAAACGGTTTTGGCAGGAAACCATCCGCGCCATGGTGGCGGGCGATTAACTGCTGTTCGATTTCGGATTCTGCCGAGATCACTACGATGCGTATATGGGCAAGCTCAGGTTGGGCACGCACCTTTTGCATCAGCTCCAGGCCGCTCATCTCTGGCATTACCCAGTCGGTCAATAACAAGTCATAATGGTTTGTGTTTAACAGCGACCAGGCCAGATGCGCCGAGTCGGCTTCGGTAACCAGTGCGCCAGGCTGGCTTTTCAGCGCGGCGCGAATTGTTTTTCGCACGGTCATAAAATCATCCACAACTAGGACGTTCAAAGACATTAGACGGACTCCCTTGCAGCTATAATCGCATGGAATCCCAATTGTAATATCTGGCAAACGATGCCGATTATGGAGGACTGGCGCATTTCTCAAATCGTGAAATCTCATGGCGGAATTCGTCGTATCGCCTAAGCGTCTCTGGGCCATCTTCCGTTCCCAGCGTCGACCCGTGCGGATCCTTTGGGTTGGGGTGGTCATGCTTGGGACAATCGTGCTCGCCAATCTGGTCACGGCCCAAAGGCAACCTGATTATGCGCCCCTCTACGCCCACCTGTCTGATCGCGATGGTGGGGCTATCCTGCAAGCGTTGGACAAGCTCAGTATGCCGTACAAAGTCGTGGGCGGCGTGATTCAGATTCCAGCCCAGGAGGTGGATGTAACGCGATATCGTCTTGCTGCCCAAGGCTTGCCCAAGGGCGATGACAGTGGCTACGACATGATGTCAACGCCCAGCCTTGGCATGAGTAGTTTCCAGGAACAGATTGGCTATCAGCACGCGCTTGAAGCGGACCTTTCGCATACCCTAGAGAATATAGCCCCCGTGGCGTCCGCTCGGGTTCATCTGGCGATTCCCAAAGCCTCGGCATTCTTGCGCGCAGGACCGCAGCCCTCCGCCGCGGTGTTGATCAAGACCAAGCCCGGCATGACCCTGAATGACGAACAGGTTCAGGCCATTCGGCAGATCATTGCAAGCGGCGTGCCGCGCATGGCGATTGCCCAAGTTGGCATCGTCAACGAACAGGGCGAATTGCTGGCACGAGCGGAGGATTCCGGCCAGAGCCTAAGTCCGGATGAACGGCAGGCAGTTCACTCAACGGAGGTCGAACTGGTCAATCGGATAATGGACATACTGACCCCGTGGCTCGGGCGAGGAAATGTCCGGGCACAGGTAACGCCGCGGCTCAATTTCAGCGAGATGGAGACGACCCGCGAACGGGCGCGCTCGAATTCGAAGGGGTCCGACCGAACCGTAGAGACTACGCGGGAACCGTCTGGCCGCATCGAACGGCTGAGCGCACTGGTCGTCGTAAACGAAGCCAGCTTGCCAGAGAATGAGCGACATGACCCCGCAACACAGAAAAAAATCGAGCGACTGGCCAGCGAGGCGATGGGCATGGAAAGCAGTCGGCGTGATAGTTTACAGGTCGTGCTATTACCCTTCGGACAACTTGGGCCAAGAACGGCCCGGCCTCCTCCGCAGTCGGCCGAACGCCCTGGCGTCATTGCGAAGGCCAAACCGTCTTCGACGACCGCCGCGATTGCGTTCGCCCTGTTGGCACTGATCGGCTTGACGACACTGTGGCTGATGAATCGCCGGCGTGGGACGGGGGCCGTTGAAGAATCGCAGGAAGAAGCCACTTCGCCGTTTGATGCCGCGGTGGATGCGGCGCGCAAATCGGTCCTGGACGATCCGGCGCGTGCGGCTAGCGTGATTCGTTTGTGGTTGCAACCGTCATGAACCCCGCTGGGCTCGAGCGCAGTGCCATTCTTCTGATGACGGTTGGAGAAGAGGCCGCCGGCCAGGTCCTGCGCTATCTTAACCCGATTGAAGTGACTCAGCTGGCTGAGGCGATGCGGCGGTTGGGCGGCCAGCCGCGGGACCGGGTGAGCGCCGTATTGGCCGAGTTTCGCGACGAGGCAGATCAGCAAACCGGATACGGCATGGCGCCACAGGCTTTCCTTGGCGAAGCTCTGGGTCAGGCTCTGGGGCAGGATAAGGCGACGGCTTTGCTCGCCCGGCTCGAGGGCGAAGGGTCGCGCCTTGAGCAACTGGCCTGGATGTCACCGGGTGAAATCGCGGCGCTGTTTGGCGCAGAACCTCCCCCCGTCGTCGCTACCGTGCTCGGGCACTTGCAGCCGGATCAGGCGGCAGAAGTACTGATGCAGCTCTCCGCCCAACAACGCGACGATGCACTGCTGGCGTTATCGCGTTGGCAGGGGGCAGCGCCCGGCGCGTTGCGCGAATTGTCAGAGTGGCTTGCTACTCGCACAAGCCAGGAAAAGCCCGCCTTGGAGCAAGGGGAAGCGCTTGCGGCTTCGCTCTTGAGCCGCCTGCCCAAGGAGGCAGCGCAGGCTTTAAAGACCGGACTGGCGCGTCGAGATCCGGACCTGGTCGCACGCCTTGATGCGGCGGCATTCACATTCGAGGATGTATCGCGTCTGGATCGCCAGAGTCGCCTGCGCCTGTTCAAGGCCGCGCCAGCGAAAGTCCTGCTGCGCGCCATCAAGGGCGCCGATCCTCGTTTGGTCGAAACCTTGGCGCAGAGCATGGGGCCAACTGCGGCGCGTCGGCTCAAAGATGATCTCGATGTATTGGGTTCGGTACGCGTGGACCAGATCGATGCCGCGCAAGACGAGGTCGTTAATCTGATGCGCACACTTGCACGCGATGGACAATTGAGCCTGGATCGCGCAAATGAGTGAGCCGCAAAAGCCAGGCATCGAGCAGTCCGCCTTCGAACGGTGGGAGGTCGTCGAGCCTGTCAGTCTGCAGGAGAGCGAAGAAGCACGCGAAGCACGGTTGCTTAGAGAGACCACGCAGATCAAAGAAGAGGCTAGAGCCGAGGGTATCAAGTTGGGCAGGGAGGATGGCCGGCGCGAGGCGCAGGCCGATTGTCAGCGCATGAAGGAATTGGTTACCAGTTATAGTCAGGCGCTCGACACCTTGGATTTTCGGCTCGCGGACATGGTATTAGACCTGGCATTGGAGGTGGCGCGCCATATTGTTGCGGGGGAGCTATCCGCCAAGCCAGAGCGGGTGATGGATGTCATTCAGCTTGCACTTAAGCAAATGGTTGATACCACGCGTGAAGCCCGTCTGCTGCTTAACCCGGAGGACGCGGCGCTTGTGCGCCCGCACCTTGAAGACGTCTTGGACAAGAACCGCCTGCGGGTTGTTGAGGCAGCTCGTATCGCACGTGGCGGATGCCTCATTGAAACCCCTCAGGGTGATCTGGATGCGACGCTTGAGGCCCGTTGGCGTGAGGTCGTAAAAGTCCTGGGAAGCAACAAGAACTGGTTTGAATAGACCGGGGAATCCACGCATTTGGATGATTTCGTCTTTGTGGGCTATTCTGCCTTTGGCGGCGAGTCCGCCAGCGGTGGCGCGAGGCAGTTCAGGGTTTGCGGGTTCGCGATGCGCTTCTCGGATTGTGGCACTTTTACGCCGATCGCGATGACGCTCAAAATCAAGGGATTCTCAGACAATTTTAATGGCAATTGACCGTATTGTACCGTTGCGCGAATACTTGGCCGATTGCCGCCGGGCCATCGGCTTGAGCACGCCGGTTGCCGCCAGTGGCAGGCTCACTCGGGTAGCGGGATTAGTCATGGAAGCCGTCGGCCTGCGTTTACCGATTGGCAGCCAGTGCCTGGTGCAGATTCCCGGTGGGCAAAGCGTGGATGCGGAAGTGGTGGGGTTTTCCGGCGAACGGATCTACCTAATGCCAGCGACGGACATTTACGGAGTGATGCCGGGTGCGCGTGTGGTTCCTGAGAACCCCATCGCGGTGCAGCCACCGCGCCTGGGCAAACGCTACAGTCCGCGTCGCCGTGCACAGGACCGGGTGCGCCAAGTGGCAGTCGGGCCGCAATTGCTGGGCCGTGTCATGGACGGCGCCGGCCGCCCGCTCGACAACTTGGGGCCATTGATTATGGACAAGCGTGTGCCGCTCTATTCGCGCCCCATCAATCCATTGGAGCGATCACCCATTCGCCGGCCGCTTGATGTCGGTATTCAAGCCATCAATGCATTGCTCACGGTCGGACGTGGCCAACGGCTCGGCTTGTTCGCAGGCAGCGGGGTGGGGAAATCAATCTTGCTCGGGATGATGGCGCGGTATACGGATGCCGACGTCGTCGTGGTTGGCCTGATTGGTGAACGTGGTCGTGAGGTGAAGGACTTCATCGATAACAACCTCGGCGCGGAAGGCATGGCGCGCGCGGTGGTGGTGGCGGCACCGGCGGACAACCCGCCTCTTATGAGACTGAACGGCGCAGCTTATGCGATGGCGATCGCCGAATATTTCCGCGATCAGGGCCAGCACGTGCTATTGATCATGGATTCGCTGACACGCTACGCAATGGCCCAGCGCGAAGTTGCGTTGGCCATCGGCGAGCCCCCCGCAACCAAGGGCTACCCCCCTTCGGTATTCGCCAAGTTGCCGCAGCTTGCGGAGCGCGCCGGCAATGCCAAAGGCGATGGCGGTTCAATCACCGCTTTCTTCACGGTACTGATGGAAGCGGATGATGAACAGGACCCGGTTGCGGACGCAGCGCGCGCCATTCTCGACGGCCATATCGTGCTCTCGCGCGAATTGGCGGAAGCGGGCCATTATCCCGCCATAGACGTGGAGGCCTCTATCAGTCGTGCGCTGCCCGACTTGGTGGACGGCGACGAATTCGAGCGGATACGGCGTTTCAAATATCTCTATTCGAGGTTTCAGCGCAGTCGCGATCTTCTGGCAGTAGGGGCCTATGTCCCGGGCGCTGATCCGGTGCTTGATGAAGCCGTCAAGATTCAGCCTCGGATGCAGGAATATCTCTCGCAGGGGTTGTGGCAGCAGATCAGCATGGCCGAATCCAAACTGGCGCTTACCGCGCTCCTGCCGTAAATGGCAAAGCACTTTGCACTGCAGATTGTCTACGACCTGGCGCGTAAGCGGGCCGAAGCGAGTTCAAGGGAGGTGGGACGGACCCATGGAGAATGGCTGCGGGCGCGGGCACAAATGGTTCGCGCGCAGGCCGAGCGCAGCCAATATGTGGAAACGCTAGCAAAACAACGCGGAACCGGCGCCGTGGGGTTTTATCCCGCCGCGGTTGAAGGTTGGATTGCGCTTAAGCTTCATTTGCAGAATGCGCGCGTCGCGGTCGACGCCACGCATGACGCATGGCAGCGGGCGATGCATGCCTGGCAGGAACATGAGAAACGGGTGCAGGCGCTGGAAGTGCTGACGCAGCGTTATCGGGACGACCTGGCGCGACGCGATGACGTGCGCGAGCGGAAGTTGCACGATGAGATTTCCTCACGCGCTTCCGCCGGCTCGCGGCAAGAGGGCCTTTCGGGGCTGGCATGGGAAGAACATCTGTCGTGAAGCTGCCTAAGGTCAGCGCGGATGAACTGCGTGCCCTGTACGGCGGTTCGTCCCGCCCAGACAAATCTTCAGAGCTGGCCCACCGGGTCAAGTCGAATCTGGTCGCAATTCTGCCCGCCCATCTGGAAGTGATTGTGGAGGAGGGGGTCGTGACGGCGCCGACAACAATGGACGCGCTTGGCCGGGGGCCGATATTGCACGCAGATAATGATCTGCTTGTTGCCTGGGTGGCGGCGCGCTTTGGTTCCAATTGCTTTTGCACGGATGTACCGACTCATTATGGTGAGAGTCTTCTGACGAAGATCAGGCTCGCGCTGGCACAGACGGTGTTGCGCCGGAAGCTCACAGGGGGTTCCACGCGCCGTCTCGAAATCCAGGTGGACGGCCGACCTGGGACAGCGGCGTTGGATTGGTCAGACATGAACGCCAACACCTTGATGGAATGGGCGTTAAGGCAGTGGAACAAAGCATGATGCGCAGGAGCGTAAGAGCGATCGCGGGCATTAGCCTGCTGGCGCTCGCTCCAGGTTTGGCATGGGCTGCAGAAGGCGGGGCGCCCGCTTCCGGCTATGTTGGTGTCGTCATTTCGCTGCTACTGATCCTGGGTGGGTTTGTGCTATTGGCTTGGCTGGTGCGCCGCTGGATGCCGCAAGGCTCACGGGCGGGGGTGGTGAAAGTGGTGGGTGCCCTGTCGGTCGGGCCGCGGGAACGGGTGGTGGTGGTCGAGGTGGGCGAGTCGTGGCTCGTGCTGGGTGTCGGTGGCGGGCAAGTGCGCTCACTCTACACTATGGATAAGCCACAAGCCAGGAGCGCTGACGCGTGAATCAGATCGGGTCCCGGATGAGCCTTTTTTGCCGTCACCGCTCGCGTGGTGCGGCAACCCGCTGCGCTGATTTCTCAGACCTCGTGGCTCCGCGGTGCCCGGGTGTTCGCGACGACGGGCCGCGCAGAAGTGACTTAATTGACGGTCCACGCGCGCCGCGCGTGGTGGCGGCGTTGGCAATGGGCCTGTTCGCTTGCGCCGTGCCGGCTGCGGACCCAGGTTTGACCGTATTCGCCCAATCCGCGGGCAACCTCAATCTTCCTGCGTCCAGCCTGCCCTTTCTGATTGCATTGCCGTTTCTTCCTGCTTTGGCACTGTCTATGAGTGCCTTTGTGCGCATTGCTGTGGTGTTCTTTCTGCTGCGCCATGCACTTGGCAGTCAGCATGCGCCGCCCAATATGATCATGGTGGGGCTGGCGCTGCTGTTGACCTATTTCGTGATGTACCCCACCGTGGAAAAGATTAGGCGGGAGGCCTACATTCCCTATACGCAGGGTGAGTTGAGCGCCGCTCAGGCGGGCGACAAAGCCGCCTTGCCACTCAAGGCGTTCATGGTGCGTCAGACGCGCGCCGACGATTTGGCGCTGTTCACGCAGGATCACAAGGCACCGAATGGCAAGGACTCAGATGCCACACCCCTTCGTGCGCTGGCACCCGCCTTTCTCATTAGTGAGTTGAAAACTGCATTTCAAATCGCATTTATGGTGATTCTGCCCTTCCTCGTGATTGATCTGGTTGTGGCGAGCGTGCTCATGAGCATGGGTATGGTTATGGTGCCCCCACAGTTGGTGTCCTTGCCGCTCAAATTATTGCTGTTCGTGGTTGCCGATGGCTGGCATTTGCTGGCGGGTTCCTTGATCGGGAGTTTCTAGTGGAGGGGTTTCTGCGCGAGGCGCTCTGGCTTGCTTTTCTTATTTCGCTTCCGATCCTCCTAGCCATTCTGCTGACCGCCTTGCTGATGAGCATGTTCCAAGCTGCCACCCAGATCCTCGAACCGACCTTGTCGTTCGTCCCAAAACTGATCGTGCTGGTGCTTGCGCTGGCGCTGCTGGGCGTTTGGATGGGTGATCGCGTGGTGAGCTTTGCCCAGCATGCTTTTGGTGATTGGCCCGAGCAGGTGGAGTAATGGACCGTGTCTTGCAAGCCCACTTATTTGCTTGGTTTTACGCGACTGCGCGCCTACTGGGCTGGGGCACCGTCGACCCCTTACTCTCCCGTCTGCCTGGGTTTATGCGTCTATTTCTCGCGGGTAGCCTGGCAGCGTTGCTGATGCCATGGAGTGCGGCAGGCATACTGCCTGATCCGTTGAGCGGGCCAGGGTCGGTGACGTTGGCGTGGGAGGCCGCGTTAGGGGCGTGCATGGGGTTTATGGTACGGCTCCTGTTTGGCATCATGGAGGTGGCATTGGGCTGGCTGGGACAGGTTTCCGGTCGCAATTTGTATCAGCCCTGGTTTGGGCAAGATGCGCCGGGGGACGCGAGTCTGCGCCAATTGGGATTCTGGATGGCGGGACTGGCCTTTTTTTCGGCGAACGGGCATTTGTTGGTGGTGCAGGCTCTGCAACATAGCCTGGCCGTGCTGCCCGCTGCGCGCTTGCCCGATCGGGACGGGGCGCATGCCCTGCTTGAGGCGGGCAGCATGATCTTCTCCAGTGGCCTACAATTGGCGTTACCCTTGATATTGCTTGCGCTGCTGGCCCAGGGGGTGTTCGCGGTCACCGCTCGCCTGCTACCGGGGGTCGACGCATGGTCAGTAGCATTGAACCTGGGGGCGCTGAGCATGCTGGGGGGGCTGGCGGTGGGCGCACCTCTGATGATCCGCATCTTCACCCACTTCTTGGATACCCTGCCAGGGCTGCTATCAGCATTTCCCGCTATCAAGTAAAATTGTCGTTTTTCCCGTCTGCGGACTGCGAATTCAACCATGATAAGAGGAAGCCTCGTCGCTATCGTCACGCCCATGCATGAGGATGGCAGTCTGGACCTGGCGTCGCTGCGCAAGCTGGTGGAGTGGCATGTCGAGCAAGGCACCGATGCCATCGTTGTGGTCGGAACGACCGGTGAATCGGCCACTGTTGACCTTGAGGAGCATTGCGAGGTGATTGGCGTAACCGTCCAACAGGCGGCCGGCCGGATTCCTGTGATTGCCGGAACCGGTGCCAATTCGACCCGGGAAGCCATTGAACTGACACATTGCGCTAAGGCATCTGGGGCCCAGGCGGCGTTGTCCGTTACGCCCTACTACAATAAGCCGACTCAGGAAGGCCTGTACCGTCACTTCAAGGCGATCGCCGAAGCGGTGGACCTGCCGACGATTCTGTACAACGTGCCAGGACGCACCGGCGTGGACATGAGCAATGAGACCACTTTGCGGTTAGCTCAGGTACCCAACATCGTCGGCACGAAGGACGCCACCGGGAGCATCGAGCGCAATACGGATTTGATCCTTCGTGCTCCGAAGGGTTTCGCCATCTACACGGGCGATGATGCGTCCGCATTGGCCTTCATGCTCTTGGGCGGGCATGGTGTCGTTTCCGTCACTGCCAACGTAGCGCCCCAACTGATGCAGGAAATGTGCGCGGCGGCTTTTTCGGGGAACCTTAAGGTGGCCTGTGAGATCAATTCGAAGCTGTTTATGTTGCACACCAAACTGTTTATCGAGGCCAATCCCATCCCGGTCAAGTGGGCGCTCGCGGAGCTTGGTAAGATTCGCCAGGGCATTCGATTGCCTCTGGTCCCGTTGTCGGAGGCGCATCATGAGACCCTGCGCGCCGCCATAAAACATGCCCAATTGATGTAAGGAGAGATAGGCATGCGCGTCATACACCTGATGTTGGTTGGTATGGTTTTGCTATCAGGATGCAGTTCCCTCGATATTTTTGAAGCAAAGAAGGTTGATTACAAATCCGCCAAGACCCGCGAGCCAGATACGCTGGAGGTTCCGCCAGATCTGGTGGCCCCGACGAGCGATAGTCGCTACGCGGTGCCCGATACGGCCAGCGGAACTGCAACGTATTCCGCCTATAGCAAAGACCGCGAAGAGCGGAAGGGCCAGCCTGCGGTGGGTGAGGCCGTATTACCGGATCAGGAAATGGTGCATATCGAGCGGGCCGGCACGCAGCGCTGGCTGGTGGTGAATGCAACGCCGGATCAGGCATGGTCGGTGATCAAGGATTTCTGGCAGGAGCAGGGATTCACGATCAATCTGGAATCAAAGGAAACCGGCGTGATGGAAACCGATTGGAATGAGAACCGGGCAAAAATTCCGCAGGATGTGATTCGCAATGCGCTTGGCAAGGTGCTGGACGGCATGTATTCAACGCCTGAGCGAGATAAATTCCGTACCCGCATCGAGAAGGGTGCAACTGGCACTGAAATCTACATCAGCCATCGCGGCA
The DNA here is from genome assembly GCA_052145875.1 of Thiobacillaceae bacterium. Taxonomy (GTDB): domain Bacteria; phylum Pseudomonadota; class Gammaproteobacteria; order Burkholderiales; family Thiobacillaceae; genus DASQBT01. Next base: position 3,400 of record JBKQNQ010000456.1, on the reverse strand, counting down.
TGGAGGAGATATATACGACCGAAGGGAGAGACGCGACAGTTTGGCAGCCACGACCAAGCGACCCCGATCTGGAAGCGGAAATGTTGCGTCGCCTCATGGCCCGCTTTGGGGTAGATGAGGCACACGCTCAGGCCATCCTGGCCAAGCAGGCCGCACCTGAACAGGCGCATGTCGTGAAAAACGGCGACATCCCAAGCCTGGAAATGGATGACGCCTTCGATCGCGCGTGGCGTCGTGTTGGCTTGGCGCTTGACCGGGTAGGGTTTGCCGTCGAGGACCGCGACCGGGCGAAGGGTGTTTACTATGTGCGCTACATCGATCCGGAGATCGACAACGCGGGCAAGAAAGATACCGGTTTTGTGTCCAAGTTAGCTTTCTGGAAAAGTAAGAATGACAGCAAATCCCCGCAGTTACAGATTGTCGTCGCGGAAGCCGGGGAAAAGAGCCGGGTGACCGTTGAGGCCGAAAAGGGCAAAATTGTCGACGTTGCAACACAGACTCACATCATTGATCTTCTGCACAACGAACTGAAATGATCCGCATGGCCAGCCTCGGCAGCGGCAGCGAAGGCAACGGGCTGGTGGTGGAAGCAGGGACAACCCGTGTTCTGCTGGATTGCGGATTCAATTTGGGCGAGACCACACGCCGTCTGGCACGTTTAGGCTTGGTGCCGGCGAATCTGTCAGGAATTGTGGTTACGCACGAGCATTCGGATCATCTTGGCGGCGTGGCGCGGCTTGCCCGCAAACATGCGCTACCCGTCTGGCTGACGCACGGTACGCGTATTATGTGGGAAGCACAGGAGGAATGCCTGCCCGACATGCGGGACGTCGACAGCCATGGTGCGTTCGTCGTAGATGGACTTGAGATTCATCCCTACCCCGTTCCTCATGACGCTCGAGAGCCGGTGCAGTTTGTATTCTCGGACGGGGATGTTAAGTTAGGCGTATTGACCGATGCCGGCTGCAGCACCGCGCACATTGAATCCATGCTGAGCGGCGTCGACGCGCTGGTGCTGGAGTGCAATCATGATGCGCAGATGCTGCGGAACGGGCCCTACCCGCCCGGTCTGAAGCAGCGGGTCGGGGGGCGGTTGGGACATTTGGAGAATGCTCAGGCGGCAGGTTTGCTAAGGGAGCTGGATTGCTCTCGGCTAACCCATGTTATCGCCGCGCATATTTCCCAAAAGAACAACACGCCCACATTGGCGCGCCAAGCATTGGCCGAAGCCCTCGGATGCGAAGAAGACTGGATAGGCGTGGCGAGCCAGCACGCGGGACTAGAGTGGCGGACCATTTGACCTGAAAGATGAGTGAATGAGCTTTGACGACTTGGGCTTACGCCCCGAAATACTGAATGCCCTAGCCGATTATGGCTACAAAGAGCCGACCCCGATTCAATCGGCAGTGATTCCTGTTGCGCTGCGAGGCCAAGATATTCTCGCAGCCGCGCAAACGGGGACTGGGAAGACGGCTGGCTTTGCGCTGCCCTTGATCGAGCGGTTGGCCCCGCAGGCCAATACCAGCACGTCGCCGGCCAAGCATCCAATCCGTGCGCTGATATTGACGCCCACTCGAGAACTGGCGATCCAGGTGGAAGATAGCTTCAAGGCCTACTGCAAGTATTTGCCGCTACGTTCGCTTGTGGTCTATGGCGGGGTCAACATTGACACTCAGATTCCAATCCTTAAGTCTGGCGTTGAAATTCTGGTCGCGACGCCAGGCCGCCTGCTCGATCACGTGCAAAACAAGACACTCAGTCTCTCGCAAGTCAGCATTCTGGTGCTCGATGAAGCCGACCGTATGCTGGATATGGGCTTCATGCCTGACCTAAGGCGGATTGTCGCCTTGCTGCCCGTCATGCGTCAGAATATGATGTTTTCCGCCACTTTTCCGGAAGAAATTCAACGGCTGGCCAACAGCATTCTGAAAAATCCACAGCGAATTGAAGTCGCACGCAGAAATTCGGCGGCCGAAACCGTTAGCCAGATTGTTCATCCTGTTCACCATGAAAAAAAGCGTGCCTTGCTGGTACATTTGTTTAAGACCCGCGATCTCAATCAAGTTCTAGTATTTACCGGTACCAAGCTCGGCGCCAACCGCTTGGCAAATGAACTCAACAAGTCCGGCCTCCATGCCGCCGCAATTCACGGGGACAAATCCCAGCAGGAGCGGATTAAGGCGCTGGACGCATTCAAGTTGGGCGAAGCACAGATTCTGGTGGCAACCGATGTGGCCGCACGGGGTCTTGATATCGAAGCGTTGCCCTATGTGGTTAACTACGATCTGCCGCACAACGCCGAAGATTATGTGCATCGCATCGGACGTACGGGCCGCGCAGGGGCCAGTGGCCAAGCCATTTCCCTGGTTTCCGAAAGTGAATCGCGTTATTTGAAGGATATCGAAAAACTGCTGGGTCGCTCCATTGAGCAGGAGCTCGTACCCGGATTTTCTCCGGGTGCGGCGGAGGTCCCAGCGTACCGACCTCCGACAGTTGCAATGGAACCGCCTCCGGCACCCTATCGGCCTGCAATTGTCCCGAGCGTCGCGTCGGCCCGACGCCCGGCCAAACAGGTGGCCGCCTTGTTTGTCGCCCCTGCACCGCGACCGGAATAATGATTGATCCGCGCCTCTTTGAACTTGCTCGTCAGCCCAACGCCGAATGGGATTTGGGCTATGGGGCGCTACTGATCGCTGCGGCAGAATACCCCGATCTCGATGTAGCTTTCTACCTCTCGAGACTGGACGAACTGGGACACAAGGCGGTCGTTCGCATTCCCAAAACGGGAGACTGGGCGGAACGACTGTCTGCGTTCAATGATTTCCTGTTTCTGGAAGAGGGTTTCCAGGGGAATGAGGGCGATTACTTCGATCCGAAGAACAGCTACCTTAACGATGTGCTGGACGATCGTGTCGGCATCCCAATTTCACTTGCGGTGGTCATGATGGAAGTCGGGCGCCGCGCCGGCTTCAATTTCCAGGGCGTGTCGTTCCCGGGCCACTTTCTGGTCAAGATGCCGGTGCCTGGCGGAGAGGTTGTACTTGACCCGGTGCACGGCGGCGTGGCACTGACCGCTGAGCAACTGGAGGGACGTCTGGCGGATCTGTATCCTGACCCGCCTCGGCCAGATCTGGCCGACGTACTAGGGACAGCAGACAAGCCCGAAATCTTGTGCCGAATTCTACGCAACTTGAAGCGATATTACCTGCACGAAGAGGCCAATGAGAAAGCCCTGTGTGCCATGGACCAATTGCTGGTGCTGAATCCTGACAACCTCACTGAACAGCGCGATCGTGGCGAGCACTACCTGCGGATGGAAGCGTTCCGCGCTGCGCTGGCGGATCTTTCGCACTGTCTGGAGATCGCGGGTGTGGAAGACGACATAGAGGTGCTCCGCATT
>JBKQNQ010000455.1:0-3135 GCA_052145875.1 Thiobacillaceae bacterium | reverse complement strand
CGACGACAATTGAGGTTCTGTAAATATTCGACCAGGTGTTTTCTGAAACCGTGTCGACCAACAGTGCCGAGTCGTCAGGATGTTGCGGGTTGAACCACACGGTGACAGATTTGCCCACTGGATATCGGGTGACCATATTCTTTACTACATCATCCATTCCACAGTCCGGGACGCCGACGCGTGTCCGGTATCCGAGATACGATTGCCCGCCAACTAAATATGAGTAACTTATCTCCGGACAGCACGATTTCTGTATCCCGCAACCTTTCCCAAGTCTTGAGAAGGTCACGGTTCCTTGAACGGTTGGCCACTTCCCCGCTTGGCTGGCGTCGAATATATCGCCCACCCAGTAGACCATGGGAAATAGCAAGAAAATGGCCAAGCCAATTGGGAGAACAGGGGACGCGTCGATAAAGGGTTTAAAGTAATTTGGTATCGGCGCCATTGCTATGTGTCCAGACCATTTTCCGGAATAATTGTGGCGGTTGTTATGATAACAGTCTGGACAGCATTAACTTTGCTTCTCGATGACTGCTTTCAGAGAAATCTTAATTCCGCTTTTGGTCGCGGAGCGCCGGATGGCGATTTTGGAAGCAGACATTGCCGCCGAAGTCAGCCGAGGCGGTGTTCACTTGTCGAAGGTCAACACCAGCGCAACATTCGATGCCGATACCGGCCGTTCGCAATTGAGCAGTGAACATGGCAACTGAATTTTCCACAAATGCTGTGGATAACCGTAGTAAAAATAGACTTAGATGCAAACGACGTATACGGTTTATAGCGTTGCCTAAATTGTGGGCGGGATTGCCAAGTCTCCAGCACTGACTGGAGACTCAATGCGCAGTCCATGTCTGTTCGCATAGGTGGCAAGCGAAGCTCATCTTCACAATTGCAGCCGCTGGGCGCAGCGCGGCTGCACCAGTTTGCAGCGGGCCACAAGCCGAGCGTAGCAACTGGCGATTGAATTGAGGTTTCGTCAGCATGTGGACACCACGATCCAACAGACGGAGATGTTCCGTCAAGATCTGATGAGTCTGCTCAATCGGATGGGTCCGCCAGACGATTCAGATCCGGCTTAATCAACTACCCAACTGAGTTATGGCGTAGCCTTGACTTCAGAAGCATTGATCGTTGTTTCAGCCACTGCGGGGTTCCCGGAGGCTGCGGCTTGAGGCTGCGCTTGTTCCTTGTCTTTGTCTGAAGGTGGCGGGACGATCTTGGTATTGGAGCCCATCACCACGGTGAACAGCGTTGGGTAATCGTATGCGGCGCCAGTCGCAGCATCAACTCCACCACCAATGATTCCGCCAAAAAGAATATTGCCGAACGCCATCGCCTTGGTAGATGATTTTGCACTTGCGATTCCAGGCTCCTGTCCTTCCTTGTCACAGTTGATTAGCATGTCCTCGTAGCTGCGTCGAACACTGACCGATCCGGGACTGGTTACAAACCAGATTCCCTTGTCGTTTGTCAGTTTGCAATTCGCACCCAAAAGTGACTGACCCTGCTTGGTGCGTGTTTCCACAGAAACACTTTGATTCTGACCAGATACAATTGAGGCGCATCCAGATCCCAGAAGCGTAATTGCTGCCAAGGCAATGCAATTGAAATTGTTCACGTTGTTGTCTCCCGAATCACCCTCTCACTTGGGGCCCATGAATTATATGGCCCGAAGGAAAATTCCAAAATAGGTCAAGAGCTAAAGGTCACTTTAGACTCGCAGAAGGGTCAATGACTGCGAAGGCCGAGCTGTCGCCCCTGACGGCCCTTTCGACTGTCTGCCCCGCTTCAGCAAAGCCGCCAGGGCGACAGGCAGGGGTATCGCCGCTCGCTTGATCCCGATGGGTGTCTGGCGCGATTCGTTCGCAGCCAGGAATTGAAGAAACGGGCGTGGTCGGCAACTGCAGACGGAGTAGAAATGGATGGAAAACCGGCGGCTAGCGCCGCCATGGAATCGTTTGCTCGCTTGACACGGGCCGGCTAATGGGTGTCCCGCTATACCCACCGGGTCGCAATCTCCAACAGCCGATTGATCGCCCTGGACGAGCGCGGCGTCACCTTCCACTGGAAAGATTACCGCGCCAAGGGCAGGACCCGCTACAAGACCATGACGCTCAGCGCCGACGAGTTCATGCGCCGCTTCCTGCTGCACGTTCTGCCTGGCGGCTTTCACCGCATCCGCCACTTCGGGCTGATCGCCAATGCCGGGCGCCACGCGAACCTCGCGCGGATGCGTGAGTTGCTGCACGCCATACCCGCAGTCAGCGCAGAACCCCCGAGTGCGGATGCACCGGTCGGCATTGCTCAGCCGACCTTCGTCTGTCCGGACTGTGGCGCCCCAATGGTCATTATCGACATCCTGGTGCGTGGGCAACTGATCCGCGCGCCCCCATCCCAGCGAGGCGCACCATGAGCGCCATCACCTCTCCAGACACCCACCCTCCGTCTGCTCTTCAGCGTCCCGCGCCGATAGCAGACCCCTTTGCCTTACGCCAAAAAAAGCCCGCTTTGTGCCTGGCGCCGCACCGAATAATTTGGCCTATCCACTCCGCATCGCGATATCTAACCGATACCCCACCGCGGTTGATTCCCCTCATTGCCACGTCCGGCTCAAGCGTGATCCTTCAAATCCCCATAGCTTTGTAGTCTTCCCCAACTGCCTCGCTACACCCCGCGGTTTCCTCCCTCGAGGCTTGTCCAACGCCTGCCCGCCGGGCTCGCGCGTACTGCCGGCCCCTTCGGGTGGGGCAGGCATCGTACAACCCTTAACAAACCCGGAAATTCTGCGCTATCCGTGCTAAAAAAAGTATTCCCCTGACGCCGCTATCAGCACTGCTTACTCCATTTCTTGCTGCCTTTGCCTCCAACAGTAGATTTCCTCCAAAGACAGCGTGTAGCCCTCGTTAAGGTTCTTGTTATCAAAGAACACAAAGTCGGCACGCAAGTCGCTCCACTTCCCGTTCAACGGCAAATCGAATTCAACGGCTCCCCTAAGCCCGGTGCTATTCGGTTTAAACCACGTAACCTTCTGTCGCGGTTCTGGGTATCCACCCTCAGCTGACCTCCAGTCTGTTACGGCAAATTCTTCAATGCCTGGATAATGCTCCGGCGAACGATATTCCAAAATCGCTCTCC
>JBKQNQ010000454.1:0-6895 GCA_052145875.1 Thiobacillaceae bacterium | reverse complement strand
CGTTGTGCACTGAATCTAGCTGGGATGGATCACGCTGACATTGAGCGCGGCAGTTGGGTGACTGCGCGGGAGTTGCACGCCCCAACCGATCGGTTTGACGCATGGCTTACCGTTACACACAGCGCATCCCGACCCCTCCATCAGTGGGCACCGGTGCATCTGCACTTGGGTGCTGCGCATGCCATGGCCCGTGTTGCCCTGCTCGACCGCGAAACCCTGGAACCGGGCGAAGGTGCGTTGGCCCAACTGGTGCTTGATCGGCCCATCGGCGCCTTGCATGGCGACGCGTTTATCATCCGGGACGGGGATGCCAGACACACTCTGGGCGGCGGCAAGGTGCTGGATCCCTGGGCACCACAACGCAAGCGCAGCACACCGGAGCGGCTGACCGAGCTGGACACGCTACACATTCCTGATCCACGGCTTCGCCTGAGGCGTCTGTTGGATCGGGCCCCATGGGGCCTGAATCTCAACCGCCTGTCAATCGCCTGGAATATTCCGTTGACGGCAACGCTGTTAACCGATGACGTGAGACTGGTTGGTGCCGGTGAACAGACATTTGCCTTCGCCCCGATCCATTGGCAGGCACTTGAAGAACGCCTCCAAGATGGACTCGCTGAGTTTCATGCCCGGTTCCCCGATGAACGGGGGCCGGAGGCGAACCGCGCCCGACGAATGTATCTGCCCAAGCTCGGGGCGCCGACCTTTTCTGCATTGGTCAAGAACCTGCGTGACGCCGGGCGCATTGAACAGCACGGCCCGTGGCTCCATCTACCGGAATTCCACCTAACCCTCACGCCCCAGGAACAGGCGCTGTATGAGCGGATCCGGCCGTGGCAGTTGGAGTCCCGCTACGACCCACCGTGGGTCCGCGAGCTGGCCAGACGCGGCGGAGTGGACGAAGCGAGTATGCGCCGATTCATGCAGAAACTGGCGCGGCAGGCGATGGCCTATCAGGTGGTCCGTGACCTGTTCTACGCCCCGGAGGCCGTGACCAATCTGGCCAGGATGATCGCCGAACTCGAACAGACGGAGAACGGCGTCAGGGCAGCGGCCTTGCGTGACCGCGCCAATATTGGGCGCAAGCGTTGCATCCAGATACTGGAATTTTTTGATCGTGTAGGCTACACGCGACGCACCAACGACACCCATCATCTGCGCAACCCGGGGATGTTTCTGGGAGACTGTGTTGGGTGAGTGTTACACATGTTGGAGGGAAACCGTCCCCGGTGGGGCGGCCGGGCTTCAAACCCGGTTGGGGGCATCAGCTGCTTCCAGGTGGGTTCGACTCCCATTTCCTTCCGCCAATGCGGCGGCCCGACCGACGCCTCGCCCGCGGCGGCCCGGCCCAAAAACAGCCGCATCGCTAACAAGGCAAAGGAACGATGTCGTCCGTAATTCCCAAGCCCGGCCTGCGGCACCTCGCGTTGCCCGGCTCAGTCCGACCTGACGGTGGAGGAGAGTCGGCCGTTGCACGCGCGAATGGTCCCAGTAAGATTTAGACTAGATACATGAACACGCTTGACCAGTTATGCTTTGACAACCGCTTCGCGAGCCTGCCCGATTTCTTTTACAGCCGACTCACACCTACGACGGTGCCCGCTCCTTATCTAGTCAGCGCCAACGCGCCGGCCGCCGCATTAATTGGCCTTGACCCGGCCGAGATGGGTACACCTCAATTCATCGAAACCTTTGCCGGCAATCGCCCGCTGTCCGGTGCCGATCCGGTGGCCGCCCTGTATTCCGGCCATCAGTTTGGTCACTACGTTTCGCAATTGGGTGACGGTCGCGCCATTCTGCTGGGCGAGACGATCAATGAAAACGGCGAACGCTGGGAGATTCAGCTCAAGGGCGCAGGCAAGACCGCCTATTCACGCGGCGGCGATGGTCGCGCCGTGCTACGCTCCTCTATACGGGAATACCTTTGTTCTGAAGCGATGTATGGGCTGGGCATCCCCTCCACCCGGGCACTTTGCCTGATCGGCACGGATATGCCCGTGTACCGGGAGTCGGACGAAACCGGAGGGCTGTTGACGCGTCTGTCACCCAGCTTCATTCGGTTCGGTTCGTTTGAGGTATTCTTCTATCGTCGGCAGCACGAGCGCCTTAAATTGCTGGCTGATTTCACGATCGCGAACTATTTTCCTCACCTGGCCGATACCGGGAACGCATATGAGCAGTGGCTCCAGGAGGTAGTCGAGCGCACGGCCCATCTCATGGCACGTTGGCAAGCAGTCGGATTTTGCCACGGTGTAATGAATACGGATAACATGTCGATCCTGGGCTTAACCCTGGACTATGGTCCGTTCGGTTTCATGGAGACCTTCGATCCAGCGTATATCTGCAATCATTCCGATGAAATGGGTCGCTATGCCTATGACCAGCAACCGGATATCGCGGCCTGGAACTGTGCTTGTCTTGCGCAAGCCGTTACCCCACTCGTCGGCGTGGATGCGGCCAAATCCGCCATTGCAGTCTACCAATCCGCGTTCACCAATTCCTACGTTGAACTCATGTTGGCCAAACTGGGCTTGGAGCCCGAGCCGGCCGCCGTGGATATATTGCTGCGCCTGCTCAATGTCCTCGCGCAAAACAAACTGGACTACACCCGGTTCTTTCGCGAGCTCTGCAATTTCGACATGACGACGGGCGCGCTCAACCAGGTGCTTCGGGACACATTTCTGGATCGGGCCGATTTCGATGCCTGGGCCAATGACTACGCTGCGCTGCTGCGCCGCCAAGGACAAGGACAGCTGCAGCGGCAGGCCAACATGAAAACGGTCAATCCCAAATACATCCTGCGTAACTACCTCGCGGAAGTCGCCATTCGCAAGGCCACGAAAGAAAGGGATTTCAGTGAGGTCCATCGCCTCCTGTCAATACTGCATAAGCCTTTTGACGAGCAACCCGAATTCGGCGACTATGCAAAGGGACCGCCCGATTGGGCATACGAAATTGAAGTGAGCTGCTCCTCCTAAAATTGAAAATCCGGTTCATAACATTGTTGGTCGTTGGGTTGGCAGTATTCCTTGCCGCATGCTCGTCTGCACCCATCCAGCGCAAAGACGGCTCCACATCAGCCCGCGGGTTTAGCGTGACCGATCTGGCCAAGAGCGATATCGACACCGTTACCGAGATCAATCAGCAGGAAGCGATCGCGGCCCTTAAACGCCTCACCGAAAAGCTTTATCGCCGCAATCCCGCAGAGTGGCGTAAGGGCCATTGCGCTGGACCGGAACAAGCCACAAGCGATGTGTTTGCCCCCCTCGATCACTGGGACCTCGCCTCCCAGAAAACGCTGGACTGGAAGGTCAGCATCTTCACCGCCTTTCGCGGCGACTATAGCGGCGACCGCGTCCGCTCGCTGATGGAAGGCTTACTGACGATGACCATGGCCTCGTACGACAACAAGGTCAACCTGTACCTATTCGACAGCCTAGACCCGCAAAAGCTCTACAACACGGCACGTAATTTTGAAGTCGTCGCATGGAAGCTGTCCAATGCCAAAAATTCCAGGGGCGAACTTATCCTGCTAACGAATGGGAGCGACGGCAACGGCGTTTCCAATTTCACGTTCGAACGTGAATTCGGCAAGCTCATCGCGACTCAGGACCTGATTGCGCGCATCATCGAAGACAAAACCAATCGCACGATACGCACCGGTGTCATCGACACTGCCACATTCTTGCTCTTGCCCATTTGAAAGGATTACCTATGGATGAACTCATCATCGAAGACCTCACTATCGGAGCCGGCGACGAAGCAGTCCACGGCCAAACCGTTGCCGTGCATTACACCGGATGGTTGGCCAATGGCACGAAGTTTGACTCGAGCAAAGACCGCAGCGCGCCATTTGATTTTCCGCTCGGCCTCGGTCATGTAATTGCGGGCTGGGATAAGGGGGTGCTCGGCATGCGAGTGGGAGGAACACGCAAGCTCATAATCCCGCCGGAAATGGGCTATGGGAGCCGTGGCGCGGGTGGTGTCATCCCGCCAAATGCGACGCTCGTATTTGAAGTCGAGTTGCTGGCTATCCGGTAGCTCAGCTTTTGCAAGTCGCCTTAGCCGGGAATGGAGTCGGGAATGCAGTCGGGGCTTGTGTCTGCCGGCTCGACGCCAATTAGCTCCATCACTTTGGCTGGCTTCATCCGAAGCAGGTCTGCGATGGCATCGTAATCATCGGGTAGCGCCGCGTCATTCCACCCTTTGGACGAGTGTCGGGCCAAATTGACGGCCAACATTACGTTGCGAACTCGAGAGGTATGGGCTTGCGCTGGATCAAGCAAATTTTGGAGCAACTGAGGTAAATGCCAATCGGCGATCACGGCCCGTTGCAAGTCTGCTCCAACAAAGCCTAGTACTTCGTTTTGCAAGTCTTTGCTGCGCAGGGTCTTGTCCGCATCCTGCCGCTTGCGAATTTGCAGCATGGGTTCAGTGTTGAAGCACCACATCAGCATTTCCGTGACATGAGCCAACAGCGCAGACACAAACACTTCTTCTGCACGCAGGTCGTGAAGTCGCAGGGCCCAATCGTAGGCAAAGTACGCAGCGCGCTGTGCGCGACGCACCGTGTGCAGCAGATGGACAAGCGCTTCGAGATGCGCGCTGAGCATGTCCTCGACAACCGGCATTGCAGGAATATCACGATAGAACGTGTCGAATCCCATCATCAGGATCGCCTGTTCAATCTGAACAACATCCTGTGTCTGGCTGCTGCGCCGATGCGTCTGCAGATAACGTAGCAACTTGACGGTCATAAACGGATCGTCGGCCACCACCTTGGCGGCATTACGGGCATTCAGACGGTCCTCATCACCGCGCAGGCGATCCAATTCACGTGCGGTGTGCCTTAACACGGGAATCTCCGCATGTTCTAATAAGGCGACCCATCCTCCCATGGTTTCCGGTTGCTGCGACATTCACGCTCCTGCAAGGCACCGCGCAATCCATGTGCCTTGGTTATATGTTGTTGCGCCAGCCGCCTGGCACGCGGCTGCCGGGTCGGCAGCGGCAAGACATGCCCACAAGCTTTCACCGCTGCGAAGCCAACTTACCGGCCATCGCCACTGTCCCGTCCCTAAGTGGGGTAATCGGCCGCGCGGCAGAACTTTCCAGTGCAACAGGTGGGACAAACGCCATTTTGAAGGAGCGGCACTGCCGGCGGGCGCGCTGCGACCGCCCTTCGGTCGAGTGGGAAGGTCCTGACGCTGCCTCCCGCTACGGGGTAGCTTGAATCTCGCCCCTTGCGGGACATTCGGTAATCCAATCCTTTCGACCTAAAATAGCCGCCATGATCCGATCCACCGACCCCGGCATTAATCGCGCGCCCCTGACCACCGTGCGCGACTGGTTACGCTTTGCGGTATCTCGCTTCAACCGAGCAGAGCTGTTTTTCGGCCACGGCTCGGACAATGCCTTTGACGAGGCCGCCTATCTCATCTTGCATACGCTGCATCTTCCCCTGGACCGGTTGGAGCCGTTTATGGATGCAAACCTGACGCAAGATGAGGGTTCCGAGCTCGAGGCGGTGATCCGACGGCGCGTGGAAGAACGCGTGCCCGCCGCATATCTCACGCATGAGGCGTGGCTAGGCGAGTTCCGTTTCTATGTGGATGAACGTGTGATCGTGCCCCGCTCGTTTATTGCCGACTTGCTCCAGGAGCATCTGTCGCCGTTCGTTGAAGATCCCCAGTCCATTCACGCCGCGGCGGATATCTGCACGGGGTCGGGCTGTCTGGCCATTCTGATGGCTCACGCTTTCCCGAATGCCTCCATCGACGCCGTTGACATTTCGCGCGACGCTCTGGATGTAGCTGAGAAGAACATCGCGACTTATCGCCTGCAAGACCAAGTACATCCAATTCAGTCTGATCTGATGAGCAAGCTCAAGGGCAAGAGGTACGATCTGATTGTTGCAAATCCACCGTACGTGAATGCGCCGTCGATGGCTGCGCTGCCGCAAGAGTATCGGCACGAGCCCGCACTTGCGCTCGCGAGCGGCGAGGATGGCCTGAGCCATATTCGCCAACTCCTTACCGATGCACCCAAGTATCTGAATGAGCATGGGTTGTTGATTGCAGAGATCGGCCATAATCGAGATGCGCTCGAAGCGGCTTTCCCACGCTTACCGTTCACTTGGCTTGCGACCAGTGGGGGGGATCAGTTTGTGTTCCTGCTGCGGTCCGAGGACTTCTTGTTGACCTAACCCGTCTTGTGCCAATTGGCGACAATATGGTCAGCGAGCTGGCGGGCGGCAGCGGCGATGGCGTTGGAAGGCACGGCTCCAGGCAGCGCAGAACGGATTTCAATGCCGTAGAGATCAAGCATTTTCGGCAGGCACCTCAGTTCGCGGGCGAGCATCAGGCAATCTTGCACGCCCAGCCCATGACTAGACAGGCCACCGCGATGGCGCGTCCAATCTCCATCGATCAGGTGACGCACCGATCCCAGTCTGCCGCCGCCCTGCATCGCGTCCACCAGAATTATGCGGTCCGCCTCCTGCAGTAGGGCAATCAAGGTAGTCCCGGGCCGGTCCAGGCGGACGACCCGGGTTTCAGCCGGTAAACGGTTACCTAGGGCCTGCACAAAGAGCCAGCCCGCCTGATCGTCGCCGGAAGGGGAGCCAATGCCCACCACCCATTCCGCGGTCACTGCCGATCCACCAGGAGCCGGAGGAAATGCGTGGCACAGGAAATGCACGGATCGTAGTTGCGAATGATCTTTTCGCAGTGGAGGCGCAAAGCACTTTCGTCTTTCTCCAGGCCAAAGGCGGTCAAGGATTGCCGTAAGTCTTCCTCGATGCGCCCCTGGTTCTGACTTGTGGGAGGCACGATGCGCGCCGTCACGATGCGGCCTGCTGCATCGGTTTGGTAGCGATGCCAGAGCAGGCCCCGCG
>JBKQNQ010000453.1:0-3078 GCA_052145875.1 Thiobacillaceae bacterium | reverse complement strand
AGCGGAATGTCCCGAACAGCGTATTGGTCCAGTATGAGTTGCAGCCGGCGCTGAGGGGCATTCTCCTCGTGCGCCGACAGGATGACCGTCTTGGCAGGTTTCACCGTCGCAACCGGTACCGCGGGCGCAAATACGGTCTTATTGGAAATCGCCGGTTTGGAAATAGCCGGTGGCACCGCCGGCAATGGAGCAGGGAGCGCGGGAGCGGGCGATGATGCAGCCGACGATGGCGCAGGCGGCGATGGTACCGCCAGCGGCGGTGCACTCGGCGCTGCCGAAGCGGCGGCAGCGACCGCCCGAGTCGGGAACGCCTGCAGGACAAAACTGTTCTCAGCTTTCAGTCCGAATCGGACTCGATCCCCCGGTTTCAGAATCACCTCGGTGCTCCGATTCTCGTTTACGAACGTCCCGTTGGCTGAGCTGTCGGTCAGTTTGACGCCGCTGCTGGTGACAACCAGCTTGGCATGCTGGCGAGAGATCTCGGGATCATTAATAACGAGTTGGTTCTGTTCGGGGATGCGCCCAATGTGCAGGCCTGTGGCCGGAATCGAGAGCTTCGATCCGGCATGAGGCCCGGGAAGACCAACGAGGCAATAACTGTTAGATAAAGCAATGTCAGCTTTGCACTTGACGCAAGCAAGCGCGGCGTCTTCGTTCAGAGCACCACATTCTCTGCAGATCACAATTGAACCTCGAAATGGCCGGCAGCTTTTCGCCCGACGGCGCAGGTAATCGTGGTAAAGAGCCTCACGCTCCGTGTCAGTGCAACCCTGCTACTTTCCAAATCCTTACAGTCGCATCATCGCTGGCCGTCGCGAACCAGTTTCCGTCCGCACTGAATGCCACTGCGTTGACCGCTTTCACGTGGGCCTGCAGCGGAGGAGTTTCGTCTCCGTTGTGATCCCAGAATCTGACCTGGCCATCCCCTGACGGAGTGGTTGCCGCCAGCCAGGTATTGGGACCGCCTGTCGTGTGGGCGAGGTTCCCGCCTGCGGACACTATGCGTTGCAGTTCTCCATTCAAGCTCCACAGCCTCATTTCGTGTTCATCGTGACCCATCGATACCAACACCGTGGATGCCGGGCCCGGAATGAAGGCTACCGAAGAAACCCAGGAGTAATGTCCCTTCATGGCGTATAGGAGCTTCCCGGTAGCCACATCCCAAAGCCTTGCGTGTCCGTCATTGTTGCCGGTTGCAAACTCCCCATTGGGACCGAACGCCATCGAAATAACGCCCGCCTGAGCGTCAAAGCTGTTGGCCAAATTACCCGTCGCTGGATCCCAGATATTTATGATGTTCCCCCCGTTCGAGGTGGCGATGCGCTTGCCCGCAGAGTCGAAGGCCGCGCAGACCAAGCAACCGCCACCGCCTGATAGGGTGCGAACGAGTGCACCAGTCGCGGCGTCCCATAGACCGATCTTAACTAACCCCCCTGTCGCATGGATTTCGTCAGCCTCAACGTCCGCCATCGGCCCCACCAGCCAACGGCCGTCCGGGCTAAAGGCAAGAAAAGTCATGTTGGGGGCGTTAGGATTGGCGATCGTGCGCAACAATTGGCCGGTAGCGACGTCCCAAATCTTGATTGGTCCGCCCCACTCTCCGGAGGCAATAAGGCTTCCGTCAGGGCTAAAGACAACGGCTGTTACGCGCCTTCCGGCCTCATGATTGTTTTCTTGATTAGCATTTGAACTCATTGTCAGAGTTCGAACGAGCTCAAACTTCGGACCGGGTTTATAGGTTGGCGCGGCCTTGCCGGCACTTGATTCCGCTGCATGCTCCTTCTGTTTGAAACTTACTCCGGACGAGCGCCAGTTCTTGGCGTAGTCAACAAGATTGAGGGAGAACACGACCAGGAAATACCCGGTCAAGAGCAGCAGTCCCAATGCCGATAGGGCACGTTCTTTGGCAGAGCCGTGACGCCACAGTTCGCGGGCAAACTTGAGATTGGTGATCGCGAAAAATCCCAACAGGGCGATCACTAGGACTAAGAAGATCTTGCTGAATATGACGTACCACATCAATCCAAGAGCGATCTTGTTAGCGCAGAACGCAGCCGCGATGAACCCAGACGCACAGGTGAAGAGTTTAACGTTTTGTGGGCTGTCCTTCCACCGTTGGCCCCATAGCTGAATCGCGATTACGATTGCACTCAGAATCGCGACCGGCAGGACGATTGTGCTCGATGTTACGAAACCTCCTCCCATTCCCGTGTCACTGAATCCGCCACTCGGAGCGATGAGTGATTGCACGTAAAGTAAGGCCGGGATCGCAATGGTGATAGCGTTGCGACGCTTTCCGGGGCTGGCAACTTTCCACCATTCTTTTGCAGCATCCAGAGACTGTAACGCTGCCTGGCTAAGTTGCTCAGTGGCATCCGACACGGAGGGTGCCGGTGCTTTGCCTGGATCGGACGTAAGCGGGGTCGATCGGACTACAGTCGGCGCAACCTGCGACCGCTGCATCTCTTGCTGAACCTGGTCCAGCCTGTCAGCCACTTCGCCGGCCGTCTGGAACCGCTCCGCCGGGTCTTTAGCTAGGCACTTTTTCAGGACGGCGTCGAGTTCCCTGGGGCAGTTCACCAGGAAGTTCGAAAGGCTTGGCGGCTGCCGGTATAAGGTGTTAGTGATCGCCGCTCCCGTATCTTCGGCCGCAAAGGGCAGCACCCAGGTTAGCGCCTCAAACAACATCACGCCCACGGCGAAGATGTCGGAGCGGCCGTCCAGTGCTTTGCCCTGCAGTTGCTCCGGCGACATGTAGCTCACCGTGCCCAGCACGTGGCCGGTGTTTGTGAGCTTCTGGTCCGCCAGACGCGCGATGCCGAAGTCAACGACCTTGGCTACCCCGTCGGTGGTGACCATCACGTTCGCCGGCTTGATGTCGCGGTGTACGATCCCGCGTGCATGGGCGTAGTCCAGACCACGACAGACCTGCGCCACGATCTTCAGTCGCTCTTCGACCGTGGTCGTCCCCTTCTCATTCGTCAGAATTTCCTCTAGAGAGCGGCCCTGCAGGAACTCCATTGCGATGAAAGGTGCACCCTGCCACTCCCCAAGTTCGTGAACCGTGACGATGTTTGG
>JBKQNQ010000452.1:0-3863 GCA_052145875.1 Thiobacillaceae bacterium | reverse complement strand
TTGTTCAGGCGGTGAACGCCTCGCTCAGGAGTAAGGCTGTACGCAAGACCATGGAGACCGTGCTGGGAATACACCACGACCGAACTTTGCCTGAATACGATAGCGCAACGTTCCGTAGTACGGCGCGGCCCAATGGCAACTACGCCATAAAGGATGGGGAGCGCACCCCGGGCAAGGTTGCGATCTATGCCACCTGCTACATTAATTACAACGAGCCAGGAATCGGGCACGACCTCGTCGCCATTCTTGCCCACAATGAGATTGCTGCCGTGCTTGTCGAGAAGGAAGCGTGTTGCGGCATGCCAAAGCTGGAATTGGGGGATCTGGAGGCGGTTGAACGGCTCAAGAAAACCAATATTGCGCATTTGGCAAGACTGGCGCGTGGCGGTTACGCAATTCTCACCGCGGTGCCGTCCTGCACTCTGATGTACAAGCAGGAACTGCCGCTGATGTTCCCCGAAGATGAGGATGTTCAGGTTGTGAAGGAAGCCATGTGGGACCCCTTTGAATACTTGATGGCGCGAAATGCCGATGGCCTACTGAAAACGGACTTCAAGGTGGCGTTGGGTAAGGTCTCGTACCACGCCCCCTGTCATCAGCGCGTGCAGAACGTTGGAGCGAAGACCCGGGATGCACTCAGGTTGGCCGGCGCCGAAGTCAATCTGGTGGAGCGATGCTCAGGCCATGACGGCACCTGGGGCGTCAAAACTGAGTTCTTCGCGAACTCAATGAAGATCGTGAAGCCGGTTGCCAAGTCGATGGCGCAGACCGAACCGGATTATGTCGCTTCGGACTGCGCCATTGCCGCACGGCACATACTACAGGGAATGGGTGAGACCAAAGCAGAAAAACGACACCCGATCAGCCTGCTGCGGCTCGCCTACGGAATCTAGTGGAGGATCACGATGCCGCAAATTACGCGCGAATCTCTGATGACACTTGAAGCCTATGCCAAGGCGAGGAGCGAGTTCCGCGCCCAAGTGATGGCCCACAAGAAGAACCGCGTTGTCGCCGTGGGTGAGCACATCACCCTGATTTTCGAGGACGAGTTGACGGTTCGTTACCAGATCCAGGAAATGCTTCGTGTAGAGAAGACGTTCGAGGAAGCCGGCATCAACGATGAACTTGACACCTACAATCCGCTGGTCCCGGATGGGACCAACTGGAAGGCCACGATGATGATCGAGTATACGGACCCCGCCATGCGCGTCGCGGCGCTAAAACGGCTCAGGGGCATCGAGGACCGGGTGTACGTTCATGTTGAAGGCTGTGACAGGGTATACGCCATCGCCGACGAGGACCTCGAACGTGAAACCGAGGAGAAGACCTCTTCCGTGCATTTTCTGCGTTTTGAACTGACTCGCGACATGGTGCAGAGTGCCAAGCATGGTGCCGTCATTCGTATGGGCGTCGATCATCCGGCCTATACGGTGACAACGAGCGCTTTGCCAAGTTCGATCCGTGACTCCTTGGCCGCCGACCTTGCCTGATGATGTTCCACATTTCGGCCAAAAATAGGTATTTTCTGGGGGTGACCATCCGTGTGTCTAGGGATAGGCCGCCCAGTCTGTTAAGGGGGATCGTATGCTGGATCGTGTGCTTGTAAGGCAGATTCAGGGCAAGCTGGAGACCTCGGGTTTGCCACTGGCACTGCGACTGTGGAACGGTGAGGAGCTAAGTTCCACTTTACCCGCGAGGGTTCAGCTGGGGCTGCACTCCCCCGGGGTCCTCAAACTTTTGCTTAATCCCAGCCTCGGGGGACTGGCACGCGCCTATGTTGAAGGCCAACTGGATATTGAAGGTGATGTGCGTGATGTCATGGCCTTGGGAGAACGGCTTTGCTTGCACGGAAATTGCGTTGATGAGAAAGGCTCCGAACACTGGAAGTGGTGGCGCCATACACGAATGCGGGACCGCAAGAACATTCAATACCATTACGATGTCTCCAACGAGTTCTATAGTCTCTGGCTGGATCGGAACCTAGTCTATTCCTGCGGATATTTCAGCTCCTGCGACATGTCGCTGGACAACGCCCAAGAGGCAAAGCTCGACCTGATTTGCAGGAAACTCGCCCTCAAGCCTGGCGAATATTTGCTTGATATCGGCTGCGGCTGGGGCGGGCTCATACTTTGGGCAGCAGAACACTATGGTGTTCACGCGCATGGGATTACCTTGTCGGATAACCAGCACGATTATGTTGTCGATCAGATCGCCAAACGCAACCTGGCGGGCCGCGTGGAGGTGCAAGTTAAGGATTACCGCGACCTCCCGGAAACGTTCCAGTACGACAAGATTGCCAGCATCGGCATGTTCGAGCATGTCGGGCGTCGGCACCTCCCAGCGTATTTTGCCAAGATCCACGCGCTGCTGAAGCCGGGCGGGCTAGTTATGAATCATGGCATTACTGCCCGCGCGCCTCATACCAAGGGTCTTGCAAGCGGTATCGCGGAATTTGTCGATGACTATGTATTTCCCGGTGGCGAGCTTGTGCATGTGGGCGAAGTGCTGAGCGCCGTGGCGACCGCGGGACTCGAGTGCCTTGATGGTGAAAATCTTCGGCCTCACTACGGGCGAACCCTGTGGAACTGGGTGACCCGATTACAGGATCGTCAGGTTGACGCATGTCGCCTCATTGGTGAGCGCAAATATCGGATCTGGCGCATTTACATGGCAGGCTCTGCACATGCGTTCGATCAAGGCTGGATGGAACTCTGGCAGGTGCTGGCGGGCAAGCCGACTGCCGCGGGCCAGCAACCCAACTATCCGTTTAATCGCCAGTACATCTACTCATCGTCCTAACATGCTTGAGATGAGGCGATCCGAGCGGGGCGCTTATCGCGCACGTTTGAATGGTTTGTCCACCGAGTGCCGAATCGGCAAGCCTCGCAAGGCGCCCGCATCGCGAGCGAAATCGTTGCAGGATCTAATGCCGTCTTGACTGCGCTTAGGTCAGCGTCAATATGGCATCCCAGGACGGAGAAAATCCGATGCGTTCGGCAAGATAATCGACCAGTGTGCGCACGCGGTGCGGGACGTAGCGGTTCCCTGGGAAGATTGCGTAGATCCCAAGCTCCGGCATAGCGAATTTCGGCAGAAGGATTTCCAGCTTGTGCTCGCGCACCGGCTGTTCCGCGATGAACGTGGGGGTGCGACAGATGCCGAGTCCGTGGATCGCGGCCTCAAGCAAAGCGTCCCCGCTGTTGGCTTCGAGTCTGCCATTGATGGGGAAAAGGCGCGTTTCGTCGTCGACGATGAAAGGCCAGCCCGAGCGTGCGGCAAGCAGGTAGGCAAAACACGCATGGTTGACGAGTTCCCTCGGGTGTGTGGGCCGGCCGTGGCGCTTCAGATAGGAAGGCGACGCCGCGATGACGTTTTGGCTGCTGCCTATCTTTCGTGCAACGTCACCTGGAGCGAGGCGATCCGCGATGCGGATCGCCAGATCAAAGCCACCTTCAATCAAGTTCACCCGGCGATCGCTAAACTCCAGTTCGATGGAAATGTCTGGATTCAATGTCATAAAATCGCAGAACATCGGCATCAACTGGCGGATGCCAAAGGAAAATGGCAGCGTAATGCGGATGTGACCGCGGGGCATCTGCCGGTCCTCCGTCAAGTCCGCTTCCGCGGCCTCCACCAGACTCAAAATTTCGCGGCATTTTTCCATGTAGGCCGTGCCTGCCGAGGTCAGGTTAAGGCGACGGGTACTGCGGGCAATTAGTTTTGTGCCAAGGTGCGATTCCAGCGCGGCCACCTGTCGGGTCACGACCGAGCGGGCGACATTCAATTGTTGGGCCACAGCGGTAAAGCTACCCAATTCGGCAACACGAACAAAAAGACGCATGCCATCAAGTCGATCCAAGGAC
>JBKQNQ010000451.1:0-6537 GCA_052145875.1 Thiobacillaceae bacterium | reverse complement strand
GCCGCGGGTTTGTGACCGAAATATTCCTCAGCCAAGGCCTGGTAGTCGAATTCATCGACCCCGGCTGCCTCCCACAGAAAATCCGGATCAGCGTCATCGCGAATGATCTGTGCCTGTTCGAGCAGGTCCTGGGGAGATGGCGTATCAAAGCGCGCGATGATTTTGTCAGTTTTGACCTTCGATCGCCTTCCGCTTGCAGACTCGACCTGCATGTTGGCATCGGATTCCTGCATGATGCGGCCGGTCTTGAACTGGCCGTCTTCCTCGTAAAAGATAAACATAGAATCCGTAAATGAGGGGTGCGAGGGGCGGAAGCTGGATCTTCAGCGATCCCCCCTTTTGGTCCTCAGTGTCCCTTGCGCAAATTAAAAAGTGTCAATAAACGGCAGTAGGTCAGCAAAGCGGGTAAAGCCGTGATCACCGCCTTGCAGAATGATCTGATGACAGCCCCGGTAGTAGTGCACGGCATCGCGGTAGTCCAACACGTCATCACCGGTTTCGACGAGCAGTAACAGGTGCTCAGTATGCGGTGCAATCGGCTGGTCCAGCGCAGCCAGCGCGTCAAGGTGCGCCTGGGTGAAATCAAAGGTTGCGCCAGTATGGTAGTTCTTGTTTGGGCCAACCGCCTGCCTGAGCAGTAAATGCGGATGAACTGCTGGATTGATCAGCGCTGCCTTGAGCTCTGGATGGCGTGCGGCCAGCACGGTAGCGTAGAAACCGCCAAGTGAAGATCCGATCAAACGAACCGATGTTGGCGCAGCGGCGACGTGCTCTTCCAACAGGTCGATTGCTTTGTTCGGACTCGTGGGCAAATCAGGACAGGCAAACTCAGTTTCGCGGCCCTGTGATCGAAGCCACGCGCGCAGTTGCTGTGCCTTTGTGGAACCAGACGAGGAGTTGAAGCCGTGGATGTAAAGAATCATTGTGTCAGGCGGTCGAGAATCTTCTGGTGAATACCACCGAATCCACCGTTGCTCATCACTAGAATTTGGTCACCAGGCCTTGCCTCGAGCGCAATGGCGCTGACCAGGGCGTCCAGATCGGTCTCCACTTTCGCTTTGGCGCCCATTGCGTCAAAAACGTCGTGCGCGTCCCAGCCCAAGTTGGCGCCGTAACAAAATACCTTGTCCGCCTGCTGCAGGCTCGCGGGAAGTTGGCTCTTCATTGCACCTAACTTCATGGTATTGGAGCGGGGCTCCAGGACAGCGAGAATTCTCGCCATTCCCACCTTGTCGCGCAGCCCTTTGACCGTCGTCTCAATGGCGGTGGGATGATGCGCGAAGTCATCGAAGACCGTTATCTCGTTTACCACGCCCCGCACCTCCATGCGCCGCTTGACGTTCCTAAACTGCGTAAGTGCCTCACACGCGACCGCGGGGAAAACCCCAGCGTGGCGCGCCGCGGCAATGGCAGCCAGGGCATTCATTCGATTATGCTCGCCAATCAATTCCCAACTCACCCGCCCTTGGGACTTGCCACCGAGCCAGACCTCGAAGTCGCTATTGTCGCCGCTCGACACCCATCCATTTGGGCCAATGGTTTCCACGGTTGACCAGCAGCCACGGTCGAGGACACGTCGAATGCTCTCTTCGCCACCATTGGCAACAATGAGTCCATTTCCTGGCACCGTACGGACCAGATGATGGAATTGGGTTTCGATGGCGGCAAGATTGGGAAAGATATCTGCGTGATCGAATTCCAGATTGTTGAGCACCGCAGTACGTGGACGGTAGTGGACAAACTTGGAGCGTTTGTCGAAGAACGCCGTGTCGTATTCGTCGGCCTCGATGGCAAAAAATGGCGTGCTGCCAAGGCGCGCAGAGACGTCGAAATTGGCGGGTACGCCACCAATGAGGAAGCCAGGCTTCAAGCCAGCGTATTCAAGTATCCACGCTAGCATGGATGTCGTCGTGGTCTTGCCATGGGTACCGGCAACGGCCAGGGTCCACGTGTCCCTCAGTACATGCTCGGCCAGCCACTGCGGACCGGAGGTGTAGGGTTGACCGCGGTTCAAAATTTCTTCCATCAGAGGCTGCTTGCCACGGGACACCACATTGCCGACAACAAACAGGTCGGCTCCGATGCTTGCCTGGTCCCGATCAAAGCCCTCAATAAGATCAATCCCCAGCGCGTGCAACTGATCCGACATGGGGGGATAGACCTGCGCATCGCAGCCAGTCACCGTGTAACCCGCTTGTTTGGCGATTGCGGCGAGTCCGCCCATGAAGGTGCCGCATATGCCGAGAATATGGATGTGCATGGACTAAATGAATAAGTTGAACGCCAAAGGTGGAATTATACGGTTGCCACGGATGCCAGGCGTCGCCGGTTGCCATTCAGACGATGAGACGGGACTCCTGCCTACACGCGTATGTCTTGCCGAAGCAAATGGGTCAACAGGGAGCGCAGACGCGCCGGGCGCAATGGCTTGTGCAGTACCGTAAATCCCCCCTGATTGAGGGCCTGGATGCTTTCCGAGGCGGTGTCACCGGTGAGGATGATGGCAGGCAGACCGGCACCGTAACGGGCGCGGAAGGCCTCAAGCACCCTGATCCCGTCGATGTCTTCGGGTAATCGGTAATCGGAGATCACCACATCGGGAGTGCGCCCGGTTTCATCCAACACTTGAAGCGCGTCGGCCATGGTCCGCGCCGCAATCAGGTCGATGTTCCAGGTATCAAACAACTCTTCCATGGCGCGCAGGATGGCCTCTTCATCGTCGATCAGCACGGCCAGTTCCATGTCGAGCGAGGCCGCCTGAACGGGTTTTGGGACACTGGCCGCAGCCAGAAGCGACGAGCCGAGCGGGACCGCGACGCTGAACACGGATCCCTTTCCAAGGCGTGACTGAAGCGTCAGTGGTAATTGAAGCAATTTGGCTAGACGCAACACAATGGCCAGGCCCAGACCCAGACCTTTACTGCGATCGCGCTCAGGGTTACCGAGTTGAACATATTCTTGGAAGATCACGTCCCGATGCAGCTCGGGAATCCCTGGACCACTATCCCACACCTGGATAAGCAGACTCTTTTCGCGCCGTCGGCATCCCACCAGAACGCCGCCTTGGTGCGTGTAGCGAATGGCGTTTGAAACGAGATTGAGAAGGATACGCTCAAGCAAGATAGGGTCGCTGTGCAGGGTGCACGCGCAGGATCGAACCCGAAGGCTCAACCCTTTTCCCTCAGCCTGTGGCGTGAATTGCTTTTTAAGTCGGTCTAGCAGAAAACCCGCCGGGAAATGGGCAGGGCAGACTTCAATCACCTCTGCATCGAGTCTGGAGATGTCGAGTAGAGAATTGAAAAGCATCTCCATTGCGTCAACCGATGCCTCGATATGATCAACCAGCATACGAACGTCAGGCAAGTGGATGCGTGCCTTCAGGGCGCCGATAAAAAGCACAAGGGCATGCAGCGGCTGACGCAAGTCGTGGCTTGCGGCAGCGAAGAATTTGGATTTGGCTACGATCGCGCGCTCTGCCTCATCTTTTTGCGCCGCAAGCTTTGCGGTCGCTTCCACGATGCGCTCCTCGAGGCGCGTCTGATGTTCAGACAGGGCGGAAGCCATCTTGTTGATGCCGTGCTCAAGTTGACCAATTTCCCCGCACGCCTCTTCCGGAAGCCGGACGCGAAACTCACCCATTGCAATGCGGCCGACAGCCGTTGACGCGTCGCGAATCTGGCGAGTGAGGCGATTGGACAGACGCCATGCAAGAAAGGTTGTCACAGAGAGCGCGCCGAGCAGCACAAGTCCGGCCGAGACGAGGAGCCAGTTCTTCTGGGCCGTGATCTCGCGTGTGCTGATGCCGACTACCGCGAATCCGAGAACTGACGCTGCCGACGGCAGGGCGCCTGAGAGATCAGAGAGGTTTCTCGAATCAGGTAATTCGGTAAGCTCGATCGGCGCCGCCCGATAGATGATTCCGTTGATCTCATGACTCTTTCCGTCATTCCATTGCCGGGGCCACGCATTGAGTTTTGTGGGTGCAAGGCCATCCTGAATCTTAAGGGGCCCGTTGGCCTCATAGATTGCCGCATAAGCTAATTTTGTCCCGGCACGATTTTGGCGCACGACCCTGACGAGCGACGCCTGATTGCCACTGATCAATGCATATTGACTCGAGGCAGCAAGGATCAGAGCGGATTGCTGTGCCTGATTGTCTAGAGCGCGCTGCGCCGCCTCCATGTCTTGGTGCGTGAAGGATACGGTCACGGCGGCAGCAATGAGCATCGATGGGAGAATTGCAATGAATAGAATTCGGGTGCGGATGCCTGCATAGTCGACAATTCGGTTCCACAGGACGGTCGCGCGGCCGAAGCGTCGGGTTGTAGGGCGCACGCTACGGTCAGGCCCCGAATTGACTCGGATCCAGCCCGGCTCGACGGGCGGCAATCACTGCTTCGGTGCGGTTATTGACACCCAGTGCGCGGAAGATGGCGGCCATGTGGATCTTTACTGTGCCCTCAGAAAAGTTGAGGCTGCGCGCAATTGCCTTGTTCGGCATGCCCTGCAGAAGATAATGCAGTACCTCTGTTTGTCGGGTGGTGAGCGAAATGCCAGGTTTGGTGACTGGCCTCGCGGGGAGCGGCGCATTGCCGGGAGGTGGTTGGTTTACCAGTGGTGGAACGTACATCCCACCCGAAAGAACTAGATGAAGCGCATGGAGGATCACCGGACTTGGGGAGGACTTGAGAATATAGCCGAGCGCACCCGCGCTGAGCGCTTGCTCGATATCTTGCCGGGATTCGGACGCGGACAATATTACCAGCGGCAAATCGGGGAAGCGGTAGCGAAATTCCAGAATGCCGGAGCGTGCGGGCATACCGGGCATATTCAGATCGATCAGTGCGAGGTCGACATCGGGATGGGCCTGGGTTTGGGTGAACAGGGTTGGGTAGTCTTGAGCGTCCACTACCACCATCCGCTCATCCAGTTGAAGGAGCACCTGTTTAACCCCCTCACGGAACAGGGGATGGTCATCGGCGAGCAGAATTTTCATGGATGACCCCATTTCCTTCGTGGAAATATTTTACCTGCGATACGAAAAAACTATAACTTTTGGCATATATGCACGCGGTAGCGATCACTCTATGCTGGGCGTCGTTAAAGTGTTCTCCGCAAATGAGACGACTTGTTCGTCTCCTCCGGTTAGCCGGGTGGTCATGCCGCCCGGCTTTTTTTTGGGAAAATCCGGGAATCTCGCCAGCCGCATTGTTATCCTATGGGAATGGGCGTCTGCCAGCGAAACGCCCAAACCTTCATGCAACGACGAATTGCAGGTCGATGACAACGCGGCGACATACGTCGTCACCGACGCTAACAAATGTAATGATGCCACAGCTGGCTCGCGCCTTAGTGAAGCGCAGCAAAAAGCCCTGCAGGACAAATAGGAGGGGTGTCGGCTTACGGTTCCCCAAAAAAAGCGCAGGTATTAAATCTCTCGGGGCATCCGAAACCGCACGGTCTATCGCTCTTATACTCCGAGCTTATTTCGCGACGCTTCGATTCTCGCTTATTGACGGGCAACGCTATGGATCTGACCGAAACCGAACTTTCCACTGAGCTGTTATGTGAAGGCAAGTTGCTGCACGTGCGTCGCGATCACGTCAGGCTACCCAGCGGTCACACGTCGACGCGCGAGTATATTATTCACCCCGGGGCGGCTGTTATTTTACCCTTGTTCGAAAATGGCGATGTGCTGCTGGAACGCCAGTATCGCTATCCGTTACGACGCGAGTTCATCGAGGTTCCGGCGGGGAAGTTGGATCCTGCCGAAGATCCCGAAGCGTGTGCCCGGCGTGAACTGCGCGAAGAGACAGGCTATCACGCGAGCGAGCTGCGCTTTCTGTTCGACTTCTATCCGGCGATTGGCTACAGCAATGAGATCCTCTACTTCTATCTGGCCCAAGGCTTGACACATATTGCGCATGAGCGTGACCACGATGAATTTCTGGAAATCCTAAGAGTGCCTTTTGATGATGCCATGATGATGGTACGACATGGCGAAATCTGCGAAACGAAGACCGTAACTGCCTTGTTCTGGTGGGAAAAGGTCAAGAGGGGCGACTGGCAACTCTGAACTCGTGTGCGCCGCCTATGGTGAAAAATCGGAAGTTGCTGCCGATTCACTTTCTATGAGTACACTAAAGCGCACAAGCTTACGGCAGATCGCACTGCTTGCAGGGGCGGGTCTGGTTAGCCATGTTGACACGATCGCAGCCGAAGAAACCGCTTCGTTCGGCATTCGCGTCACCATCGTGAGAGGTTGCACCCTAGATTTCAACGGGACCGCCTCGGCAGGCAACCGCCCTTATGCCAACGTACCGACCGTTCCTGCCGTTACTTGCGGCAACACGCCATCATCCGGCAATGTCAACCAGGGATCTATTCCACTTAGCGTCCCGCCGGTATATCAGCTGTCTTCAGACACCACCCACCAGACTGTCACCGTCACTTTCTAGGTCGCACCGCGCATCTTGCCGCCGCGTACGTTTCCTTTAACCAGGAAACGCTGCTCCGCTCATGCCTTGTTTGCTTAAG
>JBKQNQ010000450.1:0-14191 GCA_052145875.1 Thiobacillaceae bacterium | reverse complement strand
CTCTACGCCGAGGTCAAGTTGAGGGAGCGAAGAGAGCGTGTTAGAAAATTATTTTCCCATTCTGCTGTTTATCCTCGTAGGGTTGGCGTTCGGGGTCGTGCCAATGCTGGCCGGCTGGTTGCTTGCGCCAAGCCGACCCGACAGTGAGAAGCTCTCTCCTTATGAATGCGGGTTCGAGGCATTTGAAGATGCGCGAATGAAGTTCGACGTGCGCTATTACCTCGTCGCCATCCTGTTCATTCTTTTCGATCTTGAAATTGCGTTTATGTTTCCCTGGGCAGTTGTGCTCAAGGAAATCGGCGTGTTTGGTTATGTAGCGATGGTAATCTTCCTCGGACTTTTGGTGGTAGGTTTCGTCTATGAATGGATGAGGGGCGCCCTCGAGTGGGAGTGATATGAGCATTGAAGGCATTTTCGAACAGGGCTTCATTACCACCAAGGCGGACCAGATTATTAACTATATGCGGACGGGTTCAATGTGGCCGTTGACGTTCGGACTCGCTTGCTGCGCGGTTGAGATGATGCAGGCAGGTGCCTCGCGCTATGATCTCGATCGCTTTGGCATCGTGTTTCGCGGCAGCCCACGCCAATCTGATGTCATGATCGTCGCAGGAACACTGTGCAACAAAATGGCACCCGCATTACGCAAAGTCTATGACCAAATGACCGAACCACGATGGGTGGTTTCGATGGGGTCGTGTGCGAATGGCGGCGGCTATTACCATTACTCGTACTCGGTGGTGAGGGGCTGTGATCGCATCGTGCCGGTGGATATTTATGTGCCCGGGTGCCCGCCCACCGCAGAGGCCCTCATCTTTGGTTTGATCCAATTGCAAAACAAGATTACCCGTACAAACACCATCGCTCGCCGATAATCGATTCGACATGACTCAAACACTCGAGGACCTTTCTTCTTGCATGCAAGATACCTTGCGCTCGGCAATTGTCTCGATTGTTTTGCGTCTAAACGAGTTGACCGTGGAAATCAAGCAAGATTCAATGCTGGAATCCATGAGCAGCTTGCGAGATCATGCGGGCCTGCGCTTTAGCCAACTCATTGATCTGAGCGGAATCGATTACCGGGACTATGCAGAGGGACGCTGGCCGGGGACGCGGTTTGCGGTTAATTACCATTTGCTTTCCATTCTGAATAACACGCGCGTGCGGATACGGGTCCAGTGCCCGGATGACGATTTCCCGCTGGTGACTTCGGTGACTGAGCTGTGGCCATCGGCAAATTGGTTCGAACGCGAAGCATTTGACCTATACGGGATTGTATTCCAAGGTCATCCGGATTTGCGCCGCATCCTAACCGACTATGGTTTTGTCGGGCACCCTTTTCGCAAGGATTTCCCGCTGTCTGGGTATGTTGAAATGCGTTATGACCCCGAGCAGCGCCGGGTGATCTACCAGCCGGTTTCCATCGAACCGCGCGAGGTAACGCCACGCATTCTGCGTGACGAGCACTATGGGGACGTGCGTTAAGATGCCTGAAATTCGCAACTGCACAATCAATTTTGGTCCGCAGCATCCGGCCGCGCATGGCGTGCTCCGCATGGTTCTGGAAATGGACGGCGAAGTGATCCAGCGTGCTGATCCGCATATTGGCCTGTTGCATCGGGCGACCGAGAAACTTGCTGAGCATAAGACCTTTATTCAGTCGGTACCCTACATGGACCGGCTGGATTACGTTTCGATGATGTGCAACGAGCATGCCTACGTCATGGCAATCGAAAAGCTGGCCGGGATTGAGGTGCCGATCCGCGCCCAATACATTCGCGTGATGTTTGACGAAATTACGCGCCTACTCAATCACTTGCTGTGGATCGGCGCGCATGCACTGGACGTTGGTGCGATGACCATGTTTCTGTATGCGTTCCGTGAGCGCGAGGACCTCATGGATTGCTATGAAGCCGTTTCAGGCGCCCGCCTACACGCTTCGTATTACAGACCCGGTGGGGTTTATCGCGATCTACCCGACGTAATGCCACAGTACGCGGCATCGCGATTCCACAATGAGGCGGCAGTGAAGGAGTTAAACGAAAATCGTCGCGGCTCCTTGTTGGATTTCATCGAAGACTTTACCAATCGGTTTCCTCAGTATGTTGATGAATACGAGACTTTGCTGACTGACAATCGGATCTGGAAGCAGCGCACCGTAGGGATCGGCGTGGTGACGCCCGAGCGTGCTCAGGCGCTTGGGTTTACCGGCCCGATGCTGCGCGGCTCCGGGGTTGAATGGGATCTGCGAAAGAAGCAGCCTTATGAAGTTTACGAGGAGATGGATTTCGATATCCCTGTTGGGACAAATGGCGATTGCTATGACCGCTATCTGGTAAGGATGGAAGAGATGCGCCAGAGCAACCGAATTATCCGCCAGTGCGTTGCTTGGCTGCGCAATCATCCCGGGCCGGTGATGACCGACAATCATAAGGTGGCGCCGCCATCGCGATTGGACATGAAGCAGAATATGGAGGAGCTGATTCATCATTTCAAGCTGTTCACCGAAGGTATGCATGTTCCCGCAGGTGAGTGTTACTCAGCGATCGAACATCCCAAAGGCGAATTTGGCATTTATTTGGTTTCCGATGGTGCAAACAAGCCCTATCGGCTGAAGATTCGGGCGCCGGGCTTTGCGCATTTGTCTGCGATGACGAAATGGCGCGCGGACACATGCTCGCGGATGTGGTGGCGATTATCGGCACCCAGGACATTGTATTCGGGGAAATTGATCGATGACGATGCTCAGCCGGGAATCCCTTGCACAGATTGATCATGAGATCAGCAAATATCCTGATGGGAAGAAGCAGTCTGCGGTCATGTCTGCCCTTCGGATTGCCCAGGTCGAGAAAGGGTGGATCTCCAACGAGACCATGGATTTCATCGCCGAGTATCTTGAGATTCCGGCAATCGCGGTTTATGAAGTTGCAACGTTTTACAACATGTACAACCTCGCGCCGGTTGGGCGGCACAAGATCACGTTGTGTACCAATCTAAGTTGCACCCTGATGGGTGCCTCGGAGATTAAAGACCATTTGGAAGGCCGCCTTGGGGTACATTTTGGTCAGACAACCGACGATGGCCGGTATACCCTCCAGACGGGTGAATGCATGGGTGCGTGTGGGGATGCGCCGCTGTGCCTGATCGACAACCATCGCATGGAAAGTTTTCTCACGCCCGAGAAAGTGGACAACCTGTTGGATGAGCTAAAGAAGAATGATGCGAACCAGTGAGCACTGTTTAGAGTACGTGGGCATGCACGGAGTCGCGCGCCTAACAAGCCGGTATCGATGGGTGGATGGGAACTTGGAACATGACGCAGCCGGGCAACTTCGATACGCGGTCGATGGGCAGGAGTGCCCGGAATGATTATTCAGGGTGGCCCCGTTATCTTCAACACCGCTCACCTGCCAGAGCCGTGGAAGCTATCCACCTATGAAGGCGCCGGCGGCTACTCGGCCCTGAAGAAGATACTTGCTGAGAAAACGCCGGCTGAAGCGATTATCGCCGCTGTGAAACTTTCTGCATTGCGCGGACGCGGAGGGGCGGGATTCCCGACCGGGCTCAAGTGGAGCTTCATGCCGAGAAGTTTCCCTGGTGACAAATATATCGTCTGCAACTCCGACGAAGGCGAGCCAGGTACCTTCAAGGACCGGGATATCATGGCCCTCAATCCGCATGCGCTCATCGAGGGCATGATCATCGCGGGTTACACGTTGGGTGCAAAGGCCGGCTACAACTATATCCACGGCGAAATCTTTGATGTTTACGAAAAGATGGAGCGCGCGGTGGTTGAGGCAAGAGCCGCCGGCTATTTGGGCGAAAATATCCGTGACTCCGGTTTTAGCTTCAATATCTTTAACCACCACGGCTACGGTGCCTATATCTGTGGTGAGGAAACGGCATTGCTGGAATCGCTTGAAGGCAAGAAGGGCCAGCCGCGCTTCAAGCCGCCCTTTCCCGCGAGCTTCGGGCTGTATGGTAAGCCGACCACTATCAACAATACGGAAACGTTCGCCAGCATTCCCTATATTGTGCGCGAGGGTGGACAGAAATTCCTCGAATTGGGTAAACCGAACAACGGCGGCACAAAAGTGTTTTCCGTCTCAGGGCATGTAAGCAAACCGGGTAATTTTGAGGTGTCAATGGGCACGCCGTTCCCCGATCTCCTTGAAATGGCGGGTGGCGTGCGGGGGGGGCGCAAGCTCAAGGCCGTAATCCCTGGGGGCTCTTCCGCGCCCGTCCTGCCGGCTGCAATTATGATGAACTGCACCATGGATTACGATTCCATTGCCAAGGCCGGTTCTATGCTTGGTTCCGGCGCGGTTATTGTCATGGATGAATCGGTTTGCATGGTTCGCGCGTTGGAGCGCTTGTCTTATTTCTACCAGCATGAGTCCTGCGGTCAATGTACGCCCTGCCGTGAAGGGACAGGCTGGCTGTATCGGGTTGTCCACCGAATTGAGCACGGTCAGGGGCGGGCTGAAGATCTGGCCCTGTTAGATGACGTGGCGGCCAACATTTCCGGCCGAACGATCTGTGCCCTTGGCGATGCGGCAGCCATGCCGATTCAGGGGATGCTGAAATATTTCCGTGATGAGTTCGAACATCACATCGAACACAAGCAGTGTCTGGTGCGGGGATAGGAACGATGCCGAATATCGAAATCGACGGCAGGGCGATTGAGGCTGATCCAGGTTCAACCATTATGGATGCGGCCAATCAGCTGGGCATCTACATTCCGCACTTCTGCTATCACAAGAAGCTCTCCATTGCTGCCAATTGCCGGATGTGCCTGGTTCAGGTAGAAAAAGCATCCAAACCGCTGCCCGCCTGCGCCACTCCAGTAACTGATGGAATGAAAGTCATGACTCGTTCTGATTTTGCCATCAAGGCCCAAAAGGGCGTAATGGAATTCTTGCTAATTAATCATCCGCTGGACTGCCCGATCTGTGATCAGGGCGGCGAATGCGCGCTGCAGGACTTGGCCGTGGGTTATGGCGCGAGTCGCTCGCGCTATCAAGAAGTGAAACGGGTAGTAACCGAGAAAGATTTGGGCCCATTGGTTGCGACGGATATGACCCGCTGCATCAACTGCACCCGCTGCGTACGATTCGGTACGGAGATCGCGGGAATCATGGAAATGGGGCAGGCCTTCCGCGGTGAGTACGCGGAGATTATGCCCTTCATTAGCAAAACGATTGATTCTGAATTGTCGGGCAATATTATTGATCTGTGCCCGGTTGGGGCGCTGACCTCCAAGCCCTTCCGTTATTCCGCACGCACTTGGGAGATGTCCCGACGCAAGTCGATTAGCCCTCATGACGGACTCGGTTCTAACCTCCAGCTTCATACCATGGACAACCGGGTGATGCGCGTGGTGCCCCTTGAAAACGAGTCCTTGAATGAATGCTGGCTATCGGATCGTGATCGCTTTTCCTACGAAGGGTTTAACGTCGAGGACCGCTTGACCCAGCCCATGATCAAAAAGAATGGCCATTGGGTGGAGGTTGAGTGGCAGGTGGCACTTCAGCATGTGGCGCACGTACTTAAGTCCGTGCGCGATCAGCATGGGCCCGATCAGATCGGCGCGCTCACCACGCCGTACCAAACCGTCGAGGAGCTCCATCTATTGCAAAAGCTAACTCGGGCGTTAGGGAGTGGCAACATTGATCATCGGCTGCGCCAGGCGGATTTCGATTTGGACGGCAAGGCCCCT
The DNA here is from genome assembly GCA_052145875.1 of Thiobacillaceae bacterium. GTDB lineage: Bacteria > Pseudomonadota > Gammaproteobacteria > Burkholderiales > Thiobacillaceae > DASQBT01. Next base: position 8,472 of record JBKQNQ010000450.1, on the reverse strand, counting down.
GGTTCGTTCTGGCTGGGTATGAAGGTCGAAGAATTATCCGATCTTAAACGGGTTCTGATTGTCGGTTCCAACTTGCGGAAGGAGCATCCGCTTATTGCCCATCGCCTGCGCGAGGCGGTGAAGCGAAATCGGGCTGATCTAAATGTGATTAATCCGGTTGATGAAGAACTGTATTGCAGGGTCGCCAACAAGGCGATTGTCGCCCCCCTTCAGACGGTGGAAACGCTTGGACAGGTCTTAAAGGCACTGACGGAACGCAGGGGGGGGGCAACGGCGCAGGTCGGGCTTGAGCGGATCGTGGTAACGGATACGGCGCGTGATATTGCAAGAAGTTTGGACTCGATTGGGCCCAAGGCGATTCTTCTGGGTAATCTCGCGCAGCATCATCCGGCGTATGCGCAGATTCACTATTTCGCGCAGCTTTTGGCGGGGCTTGTGGGAGCGTCTGTCGGCGTACTAAGTGAGGCAGGTAACAGTGTCGGTGCGGCGCTTGCCGGGGCTATGCCATGCCGTGGCCCGCGGGGTGAGGCCGCCATATCCGGCTTAAACGCGCGGGCAATGTTGCGTGACCCGCGCAAGGCCTACGTCTTGTTGGGGGTCGAGCCGGAACTCGATTGTTACGATGGCGCAGAAGCACAACATGCAATGCAATCGGCCGAATTTACCGTCGCCTTGACGGCCTATGGCGGCAGGGTTATGGACTTCGCGGACGTGATATTGCCCATTGCGCTATTTTCGGAAACGGCAGGTACGTTCGTCAACATGGAAGGACGCGTGCAAGGGTTTCATGGCGCGGTGAAGCCCAAAGGCGAGGCTCGCCCGGCCTGGAAGGTATTGAGGGTATTAGGAAATCTGCTTGGACTGGAGGGGTTCGATCAGGATTCGGCAGAACAAGTACTGCGCGAAGCGCTGGGAGATGACCCGCAAGCTACGGTTGCCGCGAGACTAAGCAATGCGGTCTCAGCCGTTCAGTTCAACTTTGGCGCAGCCGACGCTAGATTGCAGCGGATAGGCGAAGTACCTCTTTACCAGTCTGATGCCATTGTGCGGCACGCGAATTCGCTGCAGCAGGCCCGCGATTCTGCAACGCCTGCCGTTCGGATGTCGGGGGCGCTAATGGGTCGGCTTGGCCTTCAGGCCGGAGACATTGCCGCCGTGCGCCAAACTCACAGTGCAATTAATCTGAAAATCGAACAGGACGATGCCGTGCCCGATAATTGCGTGCGCGTCCCTGCAGCCCATCCAATGACTGCCGGGCTTGGACCGATGTTCGGCGAAATCAGCGTGGAGCGTGCCTAATATGACCTGGGACTTGCTGATTACGGCCGTTTGGACGCTGATAAAGATTCTCCTCATTGTGATGCCGCTCATGCTCGGCGTTGCATACCTGACGCTAGCCGAACGCAAGATCATCGGTTTCATGCAGGTCCGCATTGGCCCCAACCGCGTTGGCTTTCAAGGTTTATTGCAACCGATTGCCGACGCCGTCAAGTTGCTGATGAAGGAAATTATCATTCCCAACGGGGCGAGCAAGGGTCTGTTCATTCTTGGTCCGATTCTGGCGATTGCCCCTGCGCTCGCTGCGTGGGCAGTAATTCCGTTTGCCGACCACTGGGTGCTTTCAAACATTGACGCAGGGCTGCTATACGTCATGGCAATTACTTCCATGGGGGTATATGGCGTAGTCGTGGCGGGCTGGGCGTCCAACTCGAAGTATGCGTTCCTCGGTGCCATGCGGTCGGCCGCTCAGATTGTGTCGTACGAGATCGCGATGGGATTTGCGCTGGTAGGCGTGTTGATGGCAGCGCAGAGTCTCAATCTTGTTGACATCGTGAAGGGGCAAGCGGGGGGCATTACCCAGTGGTACATTTGGCCGCTGTTTCCCCTATTCATCGTGTATCTCATTTCAGGTGTCGCGGAAACCAATCGTGCGCCGTTCGACGTGGCAGAGGGCGAATCCGAAATCGTGGCGGGGTTCCACGTGGACTATTCCGGTATGGCATTCGCCGTATTCTTTCTCGCCGAATATGCAAACATGTTCCTGATCGCGGCGCTGACCACGATCATGTTTCTGGGCGGCTGGCTGTCACCCGTTTCGTTCTTGCCCGACGGTTTTATATGGTGGGCCCTCAAAGTTGCTTTCGTGTTGTTTCTGTTTCTCTGGTTCCGCGCAACCTTTCCTCGCTATCGCTACGATCAGATTATGCGACTTGGATGGAAGGTGTTCATCCCGATTACGATTGTCTGGATTCTGGTAGTCGGAGCCGTGATGCAAACCCCTTATTCCTATCTGGTCCACTGAGGGGAACCGGAAATGATGAGCCGCATCACCGATTTCTTCTCGAGCCTCTTGCTCGTCGAGCTTCTAAGAGGGATGAAGCTTACGGGGCGCTACCTGTTTGCGCGCAAGATTACCATCCAGTTCCCGGAAGAAAAAACACCCCAGTCACCACGCTTCCGTGGATTGCATGCCCTGCGTCGCTATCCCAATGGAGAAGAGCGCTGCATTGCATGCAAACTTTGCGAAGCGGTGTGCCCGGCTCTGGCGATAACCATCGAGTCGGAGCAGCGGGCGGACGGGACACGTCGCACGACGCGCTATGACATTGATCTCACAAAATGTATTTTCTGCGGATTCTGCGAAGAGTCATGTCCCGTCGATTCCATTGTCGAGACCCGAATCCTCGAATATCACGGCGAGAAACGCGGCGATCTCATTTACACGAAGCCCATGCTGTTGGCACTCGGCGACAAGTATGAAGAACAGATCGCCCGGGACCGGGCGGCAGACGCAAAATACAGATGACACAAAAGGGGGGTGAGGAAGACAAGACTGATTAGTGCTGCATAAGACATCTCGTCACGTGCACCCGTCTTGCGCTATCCAATGACCATATGAATTTTCAGACATTCGTTTTCTACTTTTTTTCCTTGATTCTCATTTTTGCAGGGGTGCGGGTCATTACTGCGCGCAACCCGGTCCATGCTGCGCTAAACCTGGTACTGGCATTCTTCACAGCTGCGGGCCTTTGGATGCTGCTGGAAGCCGAGTTCCTCGCTATCACCCTTGTACTCGTCTATGTCGGCGCGGTTATGGTGCTGTTTCTGTTCGTGGTGATGATGTTGGATATCAATCTGGAGGAGTTGCGGCAGGGCTTTTGGGACTATCTGCCCCTGGCAATTCCCGTCGCGGTCTTGTTAATGGCGGAAATGGGCGTGGTGCTGGGCGGCGAATACTTTGGCCTGTCGGCTGTGCCCAGTCCAGTGGGTCATGTCGAAGGCTATAGCAATACCAAGGAACTCGGACGGCTTCTGTATACGGATTATGTCTATCCCTTCGAAATCGCCGCAGTCATTTTGCTGCTGGCGATTGTCGCTGCGATTGCGCTTACCCTGCGGCGACGTAAGGACAGCAAGTATGTCGATCCGGCACGACAAGTCCGGGTCAAGCGCAACGACAGGCTACGTATTGTCACTATGCGTGCCGAGAAACGGGTGCAATCCGCCCACTCGGAAAAGAAATAGGGGAGGTCAGGGAATGATTTCACTGTCCCATTATATGGTGTTGGGAGGGTTGCTGTTTACGCTCATCGTGCTGGGGATTTTCCTCAACCGCAAGAACGTGATCATCCTATTGATTGCGATTGAACTGATGTTGCTGGCGGTGAATTTGAACTTTGTCGCTTTCTCACTTTTCTTGGGTGACACGGCCGGGCAGATATTTGTCTTCTTCATCCTGACTGTAGCGGCCGCGGAGTCCGCAATCGGGCTGGCGATTCTGGTCGTGTTGTTCCGCACTCTGAAAACCATCAATGTCGACGACCTGGATCAATTAAAGGGATGAGTATGAATAGCCTCTATCTGCTGGTTCCCCTCGCTCCATTGTGCGGCGCCCTGCTGGCCGGCCTGTTTGGCAAGCTAATCGGACGCACGATGTCGCATTGGGTCACGATTGTCGGCGTAGCGGTGGCATTTGTCGCTTCAGTGATGATCTTCCAAGACGTAAATGCGGGCCACACCTTCAACGGTGCGGCTTATACGTGGATGACCTCTGGCGACGTCCGTTTTGAAATTGGCTTCCTGATTGATCCGCTTACCACCATGATGATGCTGGTGGTGACCTTCGTTTCTCTAGCGGTGCATGTTTACACCATCGGATACATGCAGGACGACCCGGGTTATCAGCGCTTCTTTAGCTATATCTCTCTATTCACGTTTTCCATGCTGATGCTCGTGATGGCCAACAACTTCCTCCAGTTGTTTTTTGGTTGGGAGGCAGTCGGTCTGATGTCGTACTTGTTGATCGGATTTTGGCACACCCGTGAGTCAGCAATCTATGCCAACCTCAAGGCTTTTTTGATCAACCGCGTTGGCGACTTCGGGTTCCTCTTGGGCATTGGCCTGATTCTCGCGTGGACGGGGAGTCTTGATTACGCGACGGTTTTCGCCAAGACCAGTGCATTGGCGCAGCAAAGTATCGCACTGTTTCCGGGGCACCCTTGGTCGATGGCCACGGTCATCTGCGTCCTGCTGTTCATCGGTGCCATGGGCAAGAGCGCGCAATTTCCATTACATGTGTGGCTTCCCGATTCGATGGAGGGGCCGACGCCGATCTCTGCACTGATACACGCTGCCACCATGGTGACGGCCGGCATTTTCATGGTGGCGCGCATGTCACCACTATTCGAACTGTCGGATGCGGCGTTGAATTTTGTGATGATTATCGGTGCGATTACGGCGCTGTTCATGGGATTTCTGGGCATGATCCAGAATGATATTAAGAGGGTGGTGGCATATTCGACGCTGTCGCAATTGGGTTACATGACGGTGGCGCTTGGCGCTTCGGGCTACTCTGTCGCCATCTTCCATCTGATGACGCATGCATTCTTCAAGGCGCTGCTGTTCCTCGCGGCGGGTTCGGTCATCATCGCGATGCATCATAATCAGGATATTCGCTATATGGGGGGGCTGCGCAAGTACATGCCAATTACCTGGATCACCTCGCTGATCGGGTCGCTTGCGCTTATCGGTACCCCATTCCTGTCGGGATTCTACTCAAAGGATTCGATTATCGACGCAGTGGCAATATCCCACCTGCCCAGTGCCGGCTTTGCTTATTTTGCGGTGCTAGCCGGGGTGTTCGTTACTGCGTTCTATTCGTTCCGCATGTACTTTCTTGTGTTCCATGGGAAGGAGCGGTTTCACCAAGGGCATGCCCACGGTCAGGAGCACCAAACCGAAACTGAGCATCATGCTACGCCACATGAATCACCTTGGGTTGTAACTGTTCCGCTCCTCGCCCTGGCGGTTCCTTCCCTTGCGATCGGATACAGCACCATTGAGCCGATGCTGTATGGCGATTATTTCGGCAACGCGATTTATGTCTCCGATCGGCACCCGGTCATCCATGAACTGTCGCACGATTTTCATGGCGCATTTGCAATGGCGCTGCATTCGGTGCTGACGCTGCCATTCTGGCTGGCGGCATCTGGCGTTGGCCTGGCTGGCTATTTTTACCTGAAGCGCCAGGATATTCCCGCGATGTTGATGAAGAAATTCAGCTGGGTATATGCCACCTTGGAACACAAATACGGGTTCGATGAATTTAATGACTGGTTTTTTGCGGGCGGTGCGCGCTCGGTAGGCGGCTTCTTGTGGCAGCGGGGAGACGTGACGTTGATTGATAATTGGGTCGTCAATGGCGCGGCCAACCTGGTGGGCCGGGTCGCGAAACTTGTTCGTCCCATCCAGTCCGGATACATCTATCACTACGCCTTTGCCATGCTGATTGGGGCATTCGCCCTTGTCACTTGGTTCGTACGTGTCCCTCAACCGTAACAGGAACGATCCATGTTGGGTTATCCCATTCTCAGTCTGGTAATTTGGGTGCCGATAGTCGCCGGCCTGCTGGTGCTGGCGACGGGTTCGGACCGTCAGGCTTCACTTGCACGCTGGATCGCGCTGGCCGGAGCGGCCTTGGGATTATGGGTTGCCTTGCCACTTTACACGGAGTTTGACGCGTCGACTGCGATGATGCAGTTTCAGGAGCTGAAGCCCTGGGTCCCGCGGTTTAGCATTTATTACCATCTGGGTGTGGATGGCATTGCAATGCCACTTATCCTGCTCAACAGCTTTACGACCGTTCTGGTTGTCATCGCAGGCTGGGAGGTGATTAAGAAGAAGGTTGCCCAGTACATGGCGGCCTTCTTGATTATGTCGGGCCTGATCAATGGCGTATTTGCCTCCATGGACGCCATTCTGTTCTATCTGTTTTTTGAAGCCATGTTAATCCCGATGTACTTAATTATTGGCGTATGGGGAGGACCAAACCGGGTATATGCGGCGATTAAGTTCTTCCTCTATACGCTGCTCGGTTCGCTGCTGATGCTGGTTGCACTTATTTACCTTTACTTTCAGTCAGGAGGCAGTTTCGAGATTCTTGCGTTCCATCGGTTGCCTTTGGCGCTCATTGCTCAGATTTTCATCTTCATCGCGTTCTTTTTTGCCTTCGCCGTGAAGGTGCCGATGTGGCCGGTGCACACCTGGTTGCCCGATGCGCACGTCGAAGCCCCGACTGGTGGCTCGGTGGTGTTGGCTGCACTGACGCTCAAGATCGGTGCCTACGGTTTTCTGCGCTTCGTCTTGCCAATTGCGCCTGACGCAAGCCATCAGCTGGCCTGGATCATGGTCACGTTGTCGCTTATCGCAGTGGTGTATATCGGTCTGGTTGCGTTGGTTCAGACGGACATGAAAAAGCTCATTGCCTATTCGTCCATTTCGCACATGGGATTCGTCACCCTCGCGTTTTTCCTGTTTGATGCGAGTGCCAGAGGCAGTCAGCTTGCTATTGAAGGGGGCCTGGTGCAGATGATTTCACATGGCTTTGTCTCGGGTGCATTGTTCCTAAGCATTGGAGTCATGTACGACCGTCTGCATTCCCGCCAGATCAAGGACTATGGGGGATTGGCAACCGTCATGCCCATGTTTGCTGCATTTTTTATGCTGTTTGCCATGGCGAACTCAGGTCTGCCCGCGACGTCCGGCTTTGTCGGTGAATTCATGGTAATTCTGGGTGCAACCAAAGTGAACTTTTGGTACGGAGCCGCCGCAGGAACTACCCTGATCTTCGGCGCCGCTTACACCCTGTGGATGTATAAGCGCGTTGTTTTCGGCCCCGTCGTAAACGCGCCGGTTAGGACGATGCCCGACATCAATGCACGGGAATTTCTCTTTCTGTCACTATTGGCGGTATGCGTTCTCGGAATGGGCGTCTATCCCAAACCGTTCACCGATCCCATGCATGCCACCATAGCCAATTTGGTTTCCCATGTCGCACAAAGCAAGATTCCGCAATAAGGACTTGAGATGAACTTGAACGAACTCAACTTCTTGCTACCGGAAATCTTCCTGCTCGGTGCACTTTGCATCATCCTCATTCTGGATGTGCTCCTCAAAGACAGTCAGCGGTTCATTACCTACGTGTTGGCCTTGGTGGCCCTAGTGGGATGTGCGTGGCTAACGGCGCACCATTTTTCGGCCGGTCCCGTCCAGGTGCTGCATGGTATGTTTGTGTCCGATCCGCTGGGCGACGCGTTGAAACTGGCGGTTTATTTGGTCGTGACTGTGGCGCTCATATATTCACGCAGATATATACAGGTGCGCGGCTTGTATAAGGGTGAATATTTCGTCCTCACACTGTTTGCCACGCTGGGCATGATGGTGATGATTTCCGCCAGCCATTTCCTCACGCTATATCTTGGCCTCGAACTTCTGTCCCTATCGCTTTATGCACTGGTGGCCTTGCAGCGTGACTCCAGTATTGCGACTGAGGCGGCGATGAAATATTTCGTGCTGGGCGCGCTGGCTTCGGGCATGCTGCTCTACGGGATGTCCATGATCTATGGCGTCACCGGTTCACTTCAGCTGAATGCCGTTTCGCGCGCGCTTTGGGTTTCCCATGGGATGAGAATCCCGCTCGCATTCGGCTTGGTCTTCATCATTGCAGGGGTCGCGTTCAAGCTGGGTGTCGTGCCATTCCACATGTGGATCCCGGATGTCTATCATGGTGCGCCTACAGCGATCACCCTGTTTCTTGGCACGGCGCCGAAGCTCGCGGCGTTCGCCTTTGCCATCCGCATCTTGGTGCAGGGACTTGACCATCTTGTTGCGGACTGGCAAGCCATGTTGATCGTGCTCTCGGTCTCATCCATGGCTATCGGCAACTTCGTTGCTATCGTGCAGACGAACCTCAAGCGCATGCTGGCATACTCAACGATTTCTCACATGGGTTTCCTGCTTTTGGGGGTGCTCTCGGGTACACAGAACGGCTACGGTTCAAGCATGTTCTATGTGGTGGTATATGTCTTAATGACGCTGGGCGGGTTTGGAATGATTCTCTATCTTTCACGTGAGGGGTTCGAGTCAGACAATCTCGACGACTTCAAGGGACTCAACCAGCATGAGGAATGCCAT
>JBKQNQ010000449.1:0-11281 GCA_052145875.1 Thiobacillaceae bacterium | reverse complement strand
CCGTCAAGGTGGCTCGTGACCGCTGAGGCCTGCAAAACAGTCTGCCTGAAATAGCCAAAAATCCCTGTCAGGGTGACAAGTGCCGAGTACCCCATGAAAAGAAACACAACGACCGATTTCAGGTTGCCCCCCCCAAGTCTGACCAGCGTCCGCTGCCCACACCCCCCCGCCAGGGTCATCCCAATGCCAAAGGTTAGCCCCCCGACGATGGCGGCCATCCAGAAGAAATTGGCCGACGTATAAATGGTTTTAGTAATGTCAAGCCAACCTACATAAACCAGAACATTCGTGCCGATGATCGCCACTGCAATTGCGAGCATCCATGCCCGCATGCGGTTCCAGTCACCAATGTTGACGACGTCAGATACGGCCCCCATTGTGCAAAAATGAGTCTTGTTGCCAACGTAGCCAAAGATCACGGCCAATATGAAGCCGCCAAGAGCAACCTGCCCTTCAATGGCGAGACTGCGCAACCATTCCATCAACCGTTCTCCAATCTAAATTACTTAACAGTGTATTATTCGTGTAACGACTTTATGCCACATAAAGCACAAGGCGGCAACCAACTTTTAATTGTAATACTCATCAGCCCTATTTAGCGAGAATAATGGGTGGGATCCTTGATTCCGGCATCCGCGAAGCCCTGCCGCCGCAGGCGGCAAGATTCGCAGCGGCCACAGGCGCGGCCAACCTCATCCGCCTGATAGCAAGACACGGTCAACCCATAGTCAACCCCGAGCGCGATTCCGTGTTTAATGATTTCTGCCTTCGAAAAGAGAATGAGTGGAGCGTGAATCCGGATGTGCCTTCCCTCGACGGCAAGTTTCGTGGCAAGGTTGGCCATGCGTTCGAATGCTTGGATGTATTCCGGCCGACAATCCGGATACCCCGAGTAATCGACCGCGTTTACGCCGATGAAAATGTCGCTGGCCTCGAGAACTTCAGCAAAGGCCAACGCATAGGCAAGCATGACGGTATTGCGGGCTGGAACATAGGTCACCGGGATGCCATTGGTTGGCGTCTCCGGCACCGCGATGCGCTGATCGGTAAGAGCCGAGCCGCCAAGCTGCGCGAGGTCCAGGCGCGCGATACGGTGTTCAGCAATGTCCATGGAAGAGCCGACGCGCCGGCTGGCGTTGAGTTCGGCGACATGGCGTTGGCCATAGTCGAAACTTAGCGCATGACACTCGTAGCCAGCGTGCTTCGCCATCGCCAGCACGGTCGCGGAATCCAGCCCGCCAGAAAGCAAAATGACGGCCCGGCCAGGTTTTTCGGCATTCACCGACCGCGCTCCTCGCCCCACAATAACTTGTGCAGTTGCAGCTGAAGTCGCACCGGTGCCCGGTCTTCAAGCACCCAATGCGCCAATAACGCCGGGGAAAGCTGGCCAAAGACTGGAGAGAACAATACCGGGCAGCGTTCAGCCAGATCGTGGCCACGCATCACCTCAAGCGCCCAGTCATAATCGCCGCGATCCGCAAGCACGAATTTCACCTCATCTTGCACGGTGAGCAAATCAAAGTTCGCCCAGTGATTCCGCTCAGATTCGCCCGAGCCCGGCGGTTTGACGTCGACAATGCGCGAGACGCGCGAATCAACCTGTGAAATGTCAACCGCGCCGGACGTCTCCAGCGAAACTAAATAGCCAGCATTGCACAATGCCGTCAGCAAATGGAGGCAGTTCCGTTGCGCCAATGGCTCGCCGCCCGTTACGCACACATATCGGGTATTGAATTGGTCAAGTTCATTGAGCAGATACCCCAGTGTGCGTGTCAGGCCACCCGTGAAGCTGTATGGGGTGTCACACCATTTACAGCGGAGCGGGCATCCTGCTAGACGGATAAAAACGGTAGGAAGTCCGACCCGCGACGTTTCCCCCTGAAGGGAATGGAAGACTTCGGTGACGCGAACCGTAGTGTCACTTGACACTCATTGCACTCGCGAGTTTGAACCTGCGCATCTCATCAGGCTTTAGAATGGAATTAGCGGAATGCTTCAAGACGCCTGCTTGCAATCGCTGCAGCGTTGGTCCCAGCATATTTGCTGACAAGTCCCTCAAGGGTTCTTCGTGCAGCAGCGGGTTCTTTCAATTCTTCTTGGCAGCGTGAAATGTTGAGCCAAGCATCGGGAACCTTGTTGCTCTGCGGATAGGCGATGATCAATTTTTCATCCTGCGCAAGGGCAGTATGGTAGTCGCCCATCGCGTAATAGGAATAGCCAATCCAATATTGTGCATTGGAGGCGAGCGTGCTGTTCGGATACAGTTTGCCAAACGCCTTGAATCCGGCAATTGCGCCGACGTAATTGGCCGCACGAAACTGATTCAATGCGGCTTCATACTGTTTGGACTCCGCCAGCGGGTCGATAGGCGGTGGTGTGTCAGCGCGCGGCCCGGGCACAACGGGAACGGTGGGAAGTGGCAGGTTCGGCTGAACGGCCGCGACGGTTGCCGGCTCAGGCGCCTCCGCCTGCTTTGCCGGCGCCGCCTGAAGCGGCCGACTGGCCAATTCGGACAAACGATGATCGAGATCCTGATATAAGTCGGTCTGGCGCTTGCCTAGCATGTCTAGCTGATGGGAATTGACCTCAGTTTGGCCCCTCAGCCTCGCGACTTGCTCCCTGAGCGCCTCCAGATCTTTAACCAGAGAAAGCAAGCCCTGATTTTGCAGCAAGGCATCGAGCTTCGCGATGTGTCGTTCCAGTGCATCCAGCTTCACTTGAAGGGACTCGGCATGAACGGGGGGCTGCTGTGCCGGAAGGGGCTCAGTCTGCAGGGACTGAGCTTGAACAAGTTCAACTGGAGCCGGCTGAACCGAAACCGGCTGAACTGGAACAGGCTGAACTGGAGCAGGTTGCGCCGCAGCACCCTGCGTCGGAGCGGGCTGCACGTGTGGGAGCGATGGGGCCGGATTGTCGGAGGCCTCGTTCGCTAAGGCCTGGAAACTAAGACTGGCAAGCAGCGCCACTGCAATCCAACAAAACTTCATTAAGCTTAGTTCTCGTCAAGGTAAACAATGTCCACTCGCCGGTTTTCCGCATACGCCTGTTCCGTATCACCCGTGGCTCGTGGCTTTTCCTTACCAAAGCTGACTGCTTCGAGCTGAACATCGCCTGCTCCCAAGACAAGCATCGCTTTGCGGACGGCTTCGGCGCGACGTTGTCCGAGCGCCAGATTGTATTCGCGGCTGCCTCGGTCGTCCGTATTGCCCTGCAACACGATCTTGGCGTCCTTATGCGAGACGAGGTATGCGGCGTGCGCCTCTACGAGTGGGCGGTAGTCGTCTTTGATCGCATCGCTATCGTAGTCAAAGTATATGCTGCGCTTGGAAAGCGGACTGGCCGGGTCCTTGCGCGGGTCGATCTTGCTTTCTGTCACGCCACCTTCAAGTGGCTTGCCTTCTGAGCCGCCGGCGCTTGCACCCCCAGCAGCGGGCAGCGCAGTCGTTTCCACACCTTTGTCAGTCGCAGTCGCCTCCGCGGTTGGCGCAGTGGTCTCGGTTTTCGCGCTTGGGCTGACCCCTTCTGTCTTGGCGGGTTGATTTCGATCCTCGATGCTTGCGACAGGTCCAGGCGAACTGCAAGCCGTCAATGTCAACGCCATCAACAGTGGAAGCAGGATACGGTTCACGGTAGTGTCTCCTAAGTAGAATTACTTAATACTTTTGCTGCTGTGTCTCACAGGCCTTGTCCCAAGGCCTCAGAGATTCTTGGACGTCCTTTGCCCATGCGGTCAGCCATTCATGGGGCCCGAATTCCCGCTGGCTTGTCTTAAACGTAGCAGACCGGGTTACCGCTGCATCGACTTCCCTGTGCTGAACTTCCACCACTTTGTCCGGTTGGATCGACAGTTTCGGCGGCGCCACCGAAACGGCTGGAAGCGTCGCAGGCTTGTCAACTTTCTCAACCACACCAAGCGTGGGTTGCGGCCCCGGCTGCGCCGTCTGAGCGGACTCTTGCGCAGGCTCAGTCGCAGTTCTTGAGGTGCTCGCGCAGCCCGCCATCAGCACGGATATGAAAACCACAATGAAATTGCGCATGCTTGCTTCCGAAATAAAATAACCAGAATAAAGAACCTAGGGCCCCCACGTCGGCTCGCGCGCATCCGTTCCCTCTTCAGACAGATGGGTGCTAACCTTACCGTCGACACTCACCGTACCCAGGATGCCCTTCCCGTCAAGCACGGTCGCATACAGAATCATCTGCCCATTGGGCGAAAAGCTTGGCGATTCGTCGCGCGTCGTATCTGTCAGTATGCGAGTCTGACCCGTTTCGAGCTCCATGAGCGCGACCTGAAAACGTCCGCCCTGTCGCTGAATATAAGCAAGTTGCTTGCCATCCGGACTGATTGCGGGCGAAACGTTGTAGCTGCCATCAAAAGTCAACCGCTGTACGTCACCGCCGGTAGTTGCGATCTTGTAGATCTGCGGGTCGCCATCTCGGTCAGAGGTGAAATAGATCCAACGTCCATCCGGCGAAAATGTCGCCTCCGTGTCAATCGCGCTTCCCAGCGTTAGACGTGTTGCCCCTGACCCATCTGCCCCTAACAAGTAAATCTGAGAGTTGTCGTCCCGGGTCAGCGTTACAGCAAGACGAGTGCCATCCGGAGCCCACGCGGGGGCCGAATTCGACCCCTTAAATGCCGCTACCGCGCGGCGGGTGCCATCGCGCAGGTTCTGCGCGAAAACCACGGGTTTCTTGTTTTCGAATGACACGTAGGCGATCCTGCCTCCGTCTGGAGAGAAACGAGGGGATATCAACGGCTCCAGGGAACGGACGACGGTACGCGCATTGGCCCCATCAGCATCGGCCACTTTCAGCTCGAACACCTTGCCGCGCTTTTGCACATATGCAATGCGCGTGCTGAATATGCCACGCTCTCCGGTGAGCTTCTCGTAGATGACGTCTGCAATCAGATGAGCCGTCTCGCGCCACTGACTGGGCCCGGAGGTATAGCTGTAGCCAGCCAGTTGCACATGCCTGACCGCATCCATCAGTCGAAAGCGTATCTCGAAACGCCCGCCCGGCAAGCTCAGGATCTTCCCGATAGCGAGTGCCTCGGCCCCTCTGCCTTTCCAGACTCTATAGTCCACCTGGTTGGGCTCCGAGGGTTGCGGCCCCCCCGAAGCATCAATCAGCTTGAATTGCCCGCTGCGCAGGAGGTCCTGTCCAACAATTTCGGTCAATGCCGGGCGGGGCTCATCTCCCGGCCCGACAAAGGGAACCAATGCGACCGGGATTCTATTGGCCGAGCCGCCGATGATCTGGATTTCCATGACAGCCTGCGCTGACACAGCGGATGCAAGAAGCACTAACGCGACACACCAACGGAAGAAACTGCGAAGAGAACTCAAAACCATCCCAAAACCGACTGAAAAATTGAGGCCTGAGTTTATCACAGGGCACCCTTGATCCAGGCTACGATTCTGGCAGCGCGAATTAGTTCTCCTTAGGCTGAAACTTCAGCTCGAGCTTGCGAAACAAGGCAAGTGCGTCTTTATCAGTCGGGGTCGGAAGGGGCGATGACTCGTAAATCGCGCGCTCAACCGCCTGGTCATATGCCACGTTTCCGCTCGACTTGATCAGTTTCGCGCCCACAATTTCACCCGTGGGCAACACATTTACCTCAAAGCTTGCCTGCGGGTTGCCCGTCACATTATCAGGTATCCGCGTATTGCCGCGTATCTTGGCACGAATTTTTTCGCGAAAATCAGCTACGATTCGACCCAACTCAGCTGAGCGCCGATCCGCGGCGGCCTTGGTTTCCATCGCCGTTATCTGACGGGTGTCGGCGGCCATATCCTCAGCAAGCATGCGCTTTTGCATGTCGTCCTCTTCACGCTTGAGCTGTTGGAGGCGCTTCTTTTCCGCGATTTTCTTCTCTATCTCAAGCTGCCGCTGCACCCCTTCCAGTCGCGCCTCTTCCCGCTCGGTCTCCAATTCAAGCTGACGCGCGTCCTCCTCTTTGCGAAGCGCCTCCTCCTTCTTTAGGACCTCCGCTGCCTTCTTCTTTTTCTCAAGCGAAATATCGGGTGCCCGAACGGTCGGCGGTTCGACGACCTTGGGCGGCACCGGCTCGGGTTTTGGGACGGCCTCGGGCTTTGGCACCGGAGCCGGTTCCACAGGAAGCGCTGACCACAGATCAACCATCACCGGTGCCGGATTTTCAATCTGCCAAGACACCCCAAACACCAGCAGGACCAGAAAGAACACATGGACCGCGATGGCCAGCACCCCGGCCGCAATCTCGGGACGGTGCTGGGCCGCGGCACTCATGGAGCGGGTGTGGCGAGTAGTCCGATTCGAGCCACGTTGGCCTGTTGCAACGCAGACATGAGGTTCATGACCGCCTCGTACCGCACACTTTTGTCCGCTGCGATCACCACGGGCGCATCGGGCCGATTGTGCTGGATTTGCTTGACGATCGCACCCAGCTCCCGTTGATTGATCGAGCGTTCGATGTCATTTTGGCCGCGGTCCTTCACCGTTAGCGATCCATCCTCTTTCAGGGTGACTTGAATCGGCAGATTGGGCGCGGTCGACGTCTTGCCGACACTGGGCAACTTGACTTGGCCTGGATTGATGAACGGCGCAGTGATCATGAATATCACAAGCAACACGAGCATCACGTCAATCAGCGGGACCATGTTAATCTGCGCAACCTGTTTGCGGACGCGAGCCATCTCTGATGTCCTAGATCTTGGCGGCCTGACGTTGCAAAATGTTGGAGAATTCTTCCATGAAACTTTCCATACGATTGCTCAGCCGGTCGATGTCATGGGTATAACGGTTATACGCCACCACCGCGGGGATCGCCGAGAACAGGCCCATCGCAGTCGCAATCAACGCCTCTGCGATGCCGGGCGCGACCTGGGCCAATGTTGCCTGGGCCACAGAAGATAGACTGGTGAACGCGAGCATGATGCCCCATACGGTGCCAAACAAGCCGACGTAGGGAGAAACCGACCCTACCGTGGCGAGAAACGCTAAATGCGCCTCCAGACCATCCATTTCCCTCTGATAGGTGGCGCGCATCGCCCGTCGTGCGCCGTCCATAATGACTTGAACGGATGGCCCCGCCTGCTTCCGCAATTTAAGAAATTCGCGAAAGCCCGCCTCAAAGATCAATTCCAATTCACCCGAGGTGCTGCGTTCGGCGGCAATGCGCTGGAACATGACATTGATGTCGCCGCCGCCCCAAAATTCCTTTTCAAAGCTGCCCGTCAGCTTGGAGGCCCGCTTGAGCGCAAACATCTTGATGAAGATGTACCACCAGGACATAAGCGATGCACCCGCCAGCAGGGCCAATACGACCTTGACCGGAATGCTTGCCTCGGTGACCAGCGTTATCAGGGAAAGATCTTGCGTGACTTGCATATTCACTCTTGAATGAGTTGCAGTAGTTCCTGCGGAATTCTAACGGGTTTGAAGCTGCGCGCGTTGACCGTGGCAAGAATGATTTCCGCTCTCGCCAAAGGCTCCTCGCGCTCGATAGTCTGGCTCATCACTAACCGTGCGCCGCCCGCAGCCTTGAGCGTCACGGAAACCATCAGCGCATCGTCCAGCCGTGCTGGTTCAAGATAGTCAATGTTGGCCTGTCGCACCACAAACACGATGCCCCTTTCATCCCTCAGCCGATTCTGGTCAAAGCCCAAGGCGCGCAGCCACTCCGAACGCGCACGCTCCATAAACTTGAGGTAGTTAGCGTAATACACCACACCGCCGGCATCAGTGTCCTCCCAATAAACGCGTAGGGGCCAGGTAAACGCGCCCATTATTGCCTGTCAAACAGCTCCGGAGCGTTAACGGGCGACGCAAACCCCAGATGCCGATATGCGTGAGGCGTCGCTGTCCGACCGCGTGGCGTACGCTGTAGAAAGCCTTGCTGAATGAGATAAGGCTCCAGGACGTCTTCTATTGTATCCCGCTCCTCCCCAATGGCTGCCGCCAGATTGTCCAATCCTACCGGCCCCCCAGAGAACTTCTCGATGATCGCCAGCAGCAGCTTTCTATCCATCATGTCGAATCCGGCATGGTCGACATCCAACATCGTTAGCGCGGCATCGGCCACTTCCCGGGTCGCGCTGCCATTGGCCCTGACCTCGGCATAGTCGCGGACTCGCCGCAGCAACCGGTTGGCAATGCGCGGCGTACCGCGTGAGCGCTTTGCAATTTCCACGGCCCCTTCATGGTCCAGGTGAATGTTAAGCAGCCCCGCCGAGCGCACAACAATGCGTGAGAGCTCCGCCGGCGTGTAAAACTCCAATCGCGCAACGATGCCGAACCGGTCCCGCAGCGGATTCGTAAGCATGCCCGCGCGTGTCGTCGCTCCCACCAGGGTGAAAGGGGGCAAATCTAGTTTGACCGATCGCGCTGCGGGACCTTCACCGATCATGATATCGAGCTGAAAATCCTCCAGCGCGGGATAGAGCACCTCCTCGACCACCGGCGACAGCCGGTGAATCTCGTCGATGAACAGCACGTCGTGAGGATCGAGATTGGTCAGCAACGCCGCCAAGTCGCCGGCCCGCTCCAATACCGGCCCCGATGTCTGACGCAGGTTAACGCCCATTTCGCGCGCAATGATGTGTGCCAACGTGGTTTTACCCAGCCCAGGCGGGCCAAACAGCAGCACATGGTCCAGCGCCTCGCTTCGCCCTCGGGCCGCTTCGATAAAAATCGACAACTGGCCGCGTGCCTTTTCCTGGCCAATGTATTCGTCGAGCTGACGCGGCCGCAAGGCACGCTCAAACTGGCCTTCCTGGACGTTCTCGGTCTCTGGAGCGATAAGGCGGTCGGTTTCTATCATGGCGGTATCCTAAAACGGCTCAAGCTTTCGATAATAATTTGAGCGCCTGCCGTATGGCTTCAGAAACGTTCAAATCAGGCGGCAGTTGCCGAATGGCAAGCTCAGCCTCCTTGTCGCTGTAGCCTAGGGCTAAGAGCGCCTGTCGCACATCATCAGACGGTCGCTCGGGCATGCCTGGGTGGGAGACGACCGCGAAATCCAGCTTGCCCCTGAGTTCTAACAGCAGCCGCTCGGCGGTCTTCTTTCCGATCCCCGGTGTCATGACAAGACGCCGCGTCTCCTGCGCCGCCACCGCTGAAGCAAGATCTTCCACCGAAAGCCCGGATAAAACCGAGAGCGCAGTCTTTGCGCCAATGCCGGTGACTTTGACCAATTCGCGAAACGCGCGCCGCTCCATTTCCGAACCAAAGCCAAAGAGTAGGTGGGCGTCCTCGCGAATGACCAATTGAGTGTGCAGGGACACTTTTTCCCCCAACGCGGGCAGGTTGTAGAACGTCGCCATTGAAACGTTGAGTTCATAGCCCACCCCATTCACATCCAGCACAATTTGAGGTGGGTGCTTTTCAATGAGAATGCCGGTAATCCGTCCAATCACCTGGCAACCCCCTGTCCCGCTGCGCGTTGGGTACTCATGTCAGTCGGCCGCCACGCACCTTGAATCCTGTCGTGCACAGGGTGCCAAGCTTCCGCGCGTGCGCGTGGCAGATTGCACAGGCAAGTGCATCGGCTGCATCGGCCTGAGGCGCCGCGGGCAAGTTCAGCAATCGTTTGACCATTTCTTGGACTTGCTCCTTGGCGGCCTTGCCCTGACCGACCACGGCCTGCTTGACCTGCAGTGCCGTATACTCAGAGACGGGCAACGCGGCAGCAACCGCGGCGCAGATGGCGGCGCCACGGGCCTGGCCGAGCAAAAGCGTGGACTGCGGATTGACGTTGACGAAAACAATTTCCACGGCGCAAGCGTCCGGGCGGTGTGTGGCAATGAGTTCATTCAAGCCGGCAAATAGGACTCCCAGCCTGTCCGGCAATGCACCTTCTCCGCTCTTGATTACGCCGCTTGCGACATATGAAAGTCTTTGACCCGAGTGGTCGATTAGGCCGAAGCCGGTCATTCGCAGTCCAGGATCAATGCCAAGGATGCGTATCGCGCTCAAAGCCTAACCAATCTTAAGTGTCCCAATCCCGCATGCCGATTGAGCTGCGCATTCTGCGTCACTTTATCCAGGTTGTGGCCGACCCCACGTGCAATCACCAACCGGCTAATCGCGTCGCCCTGCGGCCTGTCAAGCAACTGCGGGAATCCCGGCTCGGGTCGGTGCGACCTGTCGGAGAAAAGCCCGGGAATTGGCTTTGAATGGTACTGCGGGCAAATCCAGGATCCGCCACGGAATATGTTCATTCGATTAGCGCCACTTTAGCACAGGCGCCGACTATTCGGGCAACACAGCGTTGGTATATACGTCCTGTACGTCATCCAGGGATTCCAGCGCATCGAGGATCTTATGCATTTTTGCCGCATCGTCGCCCACAAGGTCAATTTCACCTTCTGGCTTCATGGTAATTTCCGCGAAGGCGGGCTTGAAGCCAGCGTGCTCCAGTGCTTCTTTCACAGCGGCGAATTGCTTGGCGTCGGGCGGGGTAATGACCTCAATGGAACCATCGTCGTTACTGATGACGTCTTCGGCGCCGGCTTCCAAGGAGGCTTCCATCACCGCGTCTTCAGAGACGCCGGGTTCAAGAATGATCTGCCCGCAATGCTTAAACTGGAAGGCCACGCAGCCGTCCGTGCCCATGTTGCCCCCATGTTTTGCAAACGCGTGGCGCACATCAGCCGCGGTCCGCGTCTTGTTGTCAGTCAGGCAATCGACCATCACGGCGACGCCACCGATCCCGTAGCCCTCGTAGCGGATCTCCTCATACACCACGCCCTCCAACTGGCCAGTGCCCCGCTTAATCGCGCTTTCAATGTTGTCCTTGGGCATCGACTCGGCCTTGGCCTTTTCAACCGCAAGGCGAAGCCGCGGGTTCATTGTGGGGTCGCCGCCACCCAATTTGGCCGCAACCGTGATTTCCTTGATAAGCTTGGTGAAAATCTTGCCCCGTTTGGCGTCCTGGCGACCCTTGCGGTGCTGGATGTTGGCCCATTTGGAATGTCCAGCCATGTTGCGTATTCCCGCTCAAATAAATGCAAAATTCTAGCACTTCGGCCCTCCGTCTCGGCATCGATCTTGGTGGGACCAAGATCGAAATCATTGCATTGGACACCTCAGGCAGTGAACTCTTGCGCCGCCGTACCCCCACCCCAAAGGCTGATTACGCAGCGACGGTTCGCGCCGTCGCCGCACTGGTCACGGCCGCCGAAGCAGAGTTGGGCGAGACTGGCCGCGTGGGCATTGGCACGCCTGGTGCGCTCTCCAAAGCCACGCAACGGATGAAAAACTGCAATTCCACGTGTTTGATCGGCCAACCGTTCAA
>JBKQNQ010000448.1:0-3531 GCA_052145875.1 Thiobacillaceae bacterium | reverse complement strand
GGGGCGATTTCTTGGTGGGCCACAAGCTGCGTCGGGGATGGTTCCCACAAAAATTGGCGGTTAACTTGCTGACTGAAGGGGAATTAAGCTCACATGCACGCTTTGGGTATTTGTGTTCATCCAGATGTCGCCATCCTGCACCATACATTGCAGGTGCATGGTGCGCGCGGCCAAGGCTGCAAGCGCGTGGGTGGTCTCGACTGGCAGCTGCAGCACGGTTAGGTTGCCAAACCTGACAAGCTTGCTCGCAATCTGCCGCCACCACACCGCGCAGCTGGGACCGTAACAGAGGATCGCGACCTGCTCCGCACGGCCGCACGCACGCCGGACGCGCGCTTCGTCGGGCTGGCCGAGTTCGACCCACAGGGTGATTTCGCCGGACAGATTCTTGACCCACACATCGGGTTCGTCGACGTCGAACAGTCCCTTAGTGAAGGCGATTCCCTCCTGCGCATTGATTGCGTAGGCGAGTACCCGCGCCATCATACGCTCGTCGGTTTCGGAGGGATGGCGGGCAATGGTTAGTGAGTAATCAGCATAGACATGCCGATCCACGTCGGCGATTTGCAAATCCGCTTTGTAGATTGTGGCGCGCAATGCCATGCTAGTTTTCCTTGCAAAACGGGAGCTTAGGCATCGAGACGTGCCACGTCCAGCTTGACTGCGATCCCGAAGGTTTGCGACTCAGGTGGTGTAATTCCATATGGCCGCTGGAAACACTGCATAACAATCCACGCCAGCAGGAAAGATCCGACGCGCATGGCTGCGATTCACTTCCGAGGGCCATTCACCACCATTTTTCGAATATCACGCGGCTGGATGGGACGCCAAGTTCCTTTAGCAGCGCGCTCATGTCTTCGACCATGCCCTGAGGGCCGCACAAATAGAAGAGTGTGTTGGGTGGCGCGTTAAGCGCGGCAAGCTTGTGTTTGTCGATGCGTCCAGTCTCACCGTGCCAGTTTTCGCACGCCTGGGTCACGGTAATTTCCAGGCTCAGATGGGTATGCTTGCGTGCAGATTGCTCGAGTTCTTCTCTGAACAGGATTTCCTCGGGCTGGCTTACGCTGTAATACAGGTTCGCATGCGTTTCCGGCGAAGTGTCGCGCACATGGCGGAAAATCGAGAGTAGCGGAGTGACACCGACGCCGCCGCCAACGAGCACGATGTCTTCGCCCATTTCGGGCAGGAAAACAAACGGTCCCTGACCCCGTGAAATGTTCAGGCTGTCGCCCTCTTGGGCGTGCTCATGTAGCCAGCGTGTGACGACGTGTTTGGAGCTGGTCTTGATTGCCATGCCGACCTGGCCTTTTTGTGAAGGCGAAGTCGTTGCGGAGTACCCCGCAGTCACGCTCTGGCCCGCGAGTTCAATCGAGACTTCGATCCATTGGCCGGGCAGAAAGCCGAACGCCGGATCGTCAACGTCAAATTCAAACGCCTTGATTGTGGGAGTGGCTTGTAAAATACGGCGGATGCGGGCGATAAAGGTTTGCGCCAATGAAGCTCCCGGTTTGAGTCAGCCTACGTTACGTTCAGGACTTCTTCTTGTCGAATTCCAGCGATGCCGAATTGACGCAATAGCGCTGACCCGTGGGTGCGGGGCCATCCGGAAAAAGATGACCCAGATGGGCACCACAGGAATCACATACCACCTCGGTGCGAATCATCCCATGGCTCACGTCCTGTTTCGTCCCAATCACCTCGCCGCTCAACGGCTTGAAGAAGCTCGGCCACCCGGTGCCCGAATCGAACTTGGTGCTGGAATCGAACAAGGCGGTACCACAACACGCGCAGCGGTAGATGCCATCATCGTGGTGGTTCCAATATTTCCCCGTAAAGGCGATTTCCGTGCCTTTCTGCCGACAAACAGCATATTGCTCAGAACTGAGGGTTGCGCGCCACTCAGCATCGGACTTCGTGATCTTCTCGCTCATGGGCCTCCTTGGCTCGTTGGACGACGTGTTGACTATCTTGATAGTTTAGCCGAAACGGCTATATATAGACCCTGTTGCCATCAATGCGTTTATGGCACCACGGGAAGCGCTTTTGCATGAGGGGCCGGCTCAGAACGGCCCACTGCACCAGTAGACTCCTGGTCCAATGGCCTCCTTGCGGGACACATGAGCGAATCAGAGGCGCGTCCTAACCAACCGGTCGCGCGCCATGCCTGTGCCCGGATTTCAGGTTGACAGGCAACATGGGCACGTTTATATTGCTTATACAAATTAGACTTAGTCTAAATTTAGATCACGAGTGGCTTTCCAGATGGAAGGACCGGGAAAGCCACTAGGTCCGGGTCCTTCATTAACCGTAAGGAGAAGTAAATGGCAGCACTAAAAGGTTCCCAAACCGAGGGCAATCTAAAGGCGGCGTTCGCCGGTGAATCCCAGGCAAACCGCCGGTATCTGTATTTCGCAGCTAAGGCGGACATTGAAGGCTACAACGATGTGGCCGCCGTGTTCCGCTCCACTGCTGAAGGCGAAACCGGCCATGCACACGGTCACCTCGAATACCTGGAGGCGTGCGGCGATCCCGCCACGGGCATGATGTTCGGTCCAACGGCCGACAATCTTAAGACCGCGATCGCAGGTGAAACGCACGAATATACCGATATGTACCCGGGCATGGCGAAGACCGCTCGCAGTGAAGGTTTTGACGAAATCGCCGATTGGTTCGAAACCCTGGCAAAGGCCGAGCGCTCCCATGCCAACAAGTTCCAGAGGACTCTGGACAGCATGGGCAGTTGAGCAAGGCGGTACGCTGTGGCGCGCAGAGCTACCCGCTCACTCAGTGCTCGCAGATTCAGGCGTGCACTCGGTGCAGGGTGGTTTCTGCACGCGCGGGGCGCGGTTGACCATGCATGGCCTAGGGTTTTGCGCTATGCATAAGTAAACCCGCGGGGGCACCGGTAAACCAAGCTCACGGAATGGACTGGACGGCCATGCGGGAAGCCGGAACGGGGGCTTGCGCGGGGCGCGCGGCAAAGGGGGCAAGTGGGACAACATGGCGCGTTTGCCGGTCCCATAGGCTGATTGTGCGGGTGGAGTTTTTTGGGGTTAACGCTTTTTTTTGACGGACAGGTAACGCTATGAGCACACGCGAAGGCAATCTGGAAGCACCGACGCGCCATCCTCTGAACTGGAAAAGTCCAGATTTTTGGAATGAGGCTGCGCTCGAGCAGGAGCTGGAGCGTGTCTACGAGATCTGCCACGGCTGCCGTCGCTGCGTGTCGCTCTGCACAAGCTTTCCCACGTTGTTTGATCTGATCGACAATTCCGAGTCCATGGAAGTCGACGGGGTGAAGAAGTCCGATTACGGGAAGGTGGTTGATCAGTGTTATCTCTGCGACCTGTGCTACATGACCAAGTGTCCATATGTGCCGCCGCACCCATGGAACTTGGATTTCCCGCATACCATGCTGCGGGCCAAGGCGATCAAGTTCAAGAAGGGTGAGGCAAGATTTCGCGACAAGCTTCTCTCGGCGACCGATACCGTCGGTCGACTGGCGTCGATCCCCGTTGTTGTTCAGGCGGT
>JBKQNQ010000447.1:0-5770 GCA_052145875.1 Thiobacillaceae bacterium | reverse complement strand
TCCCCCTGCTGGAAGATGACCTGGTCCGGTTTTCCGGACATTTGCCCGCCGATTACCTGGTCAAGGGTTTGAAACTTCGCTGGTTTTTCAAGGAAGCGCTGCGCGATCTTCTTCCAGAGGAAATCATTAACAAGAAAAAGCATGGCTTTGGCCTGCCATTTGGCCCATGGAGTGTCTCGCACGCCCCGCTGCGCGAGTTAGTCGGCGACAGCCTGTCTGCCCTGACGCGCCGCGGTTGGGTACGCAAGGACTATCTTGACAACATCCTGCACCACCAGCAATACACGCACGCCGGCTATTACGGCATCATGATCTGGGTCGCGATGATATTGGAGCAGTGGCTTGAAGCCCACAACCACTAGCTCAGCTTAACGCAAGGTTTTCTTGCAATATCCGTAGGCTTGCTTGGCCGATTTGTGCAGCAGGGACTCATCTGGGACATACTTGCGATAAGTGCCCTTCGCCTGCCCTTCAAATCGCCTCTTAAGATAATCCAGCGCGGTGCGGTCCCGGTAGGTCTTGAAGTAGTGAGCGAGTTCCGCCTGCCTCTTCGCGAGGCCATTGTCGAGCGATGTGGCGACATAAGGAGTGAAGTTGGGGCAGAAGTGCGATGGGCCCGAGTCGCCGTGCAACGCGGTCTTCATGAAATTGGCGATGCCCATGTCCTCACACACTTCATATTTGATAGCGGTCATCTGTGCGTTGGGTGGGGCCTCAAAGGTCACGCCGCGATTGTAATTGCGATCGATCAGCGTACTGAAGTTGTCTTGCCCACCCACCCTAACGTTTATAAAATCAAGCGGGGTCGACAGATACTGCACGGCTTGGAAATATCGCGTTGCCAGATCGCACTGATCGTCATCGAGTTTCTCATCCCCGTCATCGCCAAACTGACTGGCCGGCAATATGGTTATTTCGAGTGCTCTGGGTTTGATTTCCTCCCAGCGATCGTTGCCACGGTCATCGCGAAGGTAGGCCTGGCGACATGCTGCACCTGACGGACCTGAAGCCCGCCTGGCCCTCATCCAAAATGGTGTGATACCCATTCAGCCAGGCTGAATTATCGCGCTGATGAGCATACATTCGGCTGAAGAAAACAAAGCAACTGGCGCCACGATTTCAGTACGGTGCGCATTTCCAATTCCAATTTGCGCGACAACCTCTGTACGGGGAACGCGCTGATCATCCGCATCAATGAAGTTGATCATAGCGGCATCGCCAAAGCAGCTGGATAGGCCCAGCATGAAGGACACGGAATGGCGCTTGATGATGCTTCGCACCCGGTTCGCCCAACCCAGATGAGATGCGTCGGTTCTATTGAACACCAACCTGCCAGTCGCATCCGCAAGTAACACCGCGTCCTGATTGAGATCAGAGATGCAATACACGCGAAGCTGCTTCGACAGACGGTTCCATCGGCAGTCCTTCATCACGCGGGCATCGCAACCCTGGCTCTGTAGCTCAAGTGAGATGGGCTTGCCAACCTGGTCGGCAAGAAGCATCTTGCTTCACTTCAGTTGGAGCATTGACTCGGCATTCAGATGGGCATGATGCCCCTGGGACTCCCACAGATATCTGGCCCCAAACGCCCTTCAATTGTGATTCGGGAATGGTGTGCGATTGACCCCATGTGCCGAAGCGGGCCTGTCGGGTGAACCACCGATCCGTCACCAGAATTGGGCGCCTTTCGTCATAAACATTTCAAAATGGCGTTACCGAGCGGGTCAACCCCGATATCCCTATGCCCTATCTCGACCAGGTTCAGGACGAAGCAAGCGCACGCCTGAGGCTGTCGGTCGCCGCACCCCGCTTGGTAGCGCCTGGGTAGCCATTTGGCCCTGGGTCAGGAGATGAAGGATGACCACGATGGCAATCAGGTCGTAATAAAGATCAAAGTAGGCCAAGCCCAGGAAAGCGCCCCCGGTGGCAAATCCGATCATGCTCACCTGAACCATGGACGCGAGATCCGACGCCCACTTGTCATCGGGGTGCTTCTTGCAACGCTTGATGATCTTGTTTGCCTTCCACCAAGTCAAGAATCCGAGAAGAACAAACAGGCCGAAACCAATGAAGCCCTGCTCCCCTATGACTTCGAAATAGATACTGTGCACATCATGCACGTTTTCGGGATCGGGCGCATAGTGGCGGAACGTGGCCGGCTGAAACATCATCAAACCACCTCCCGTTACCCGATCTTTGGCTACGCTTACGGCAGTGTACCAGGCGTTGATTCGCCCTTGGGCGGATTCATCCGTCTGGTAGTCCTGGATCGTATTCATCCGATCGTACCAGGCTTGGGGCATGACGATGGCCATAATCGCGATGGCTACGGCCAAGTAGATCCCGGTAATTAATTTGCCTCGACTTTTCAGCCACAGAAAGACACCCATGGCGAGCGCCGCCAGCAACGCACCGCGGGATTGGCTGCCAATTGCCGCTACGGCCGTGAGCAACATGGCCGCCGCCAACCCCCACCGCACCCAGTTCCGGGTGGCCTGCAAATGCAGATAGCGAATCAGCGGTATGGTGATGATGAGCGCGAGCGCCAATTCGTTGTTCCCGGCAATAAAGCTTGCATCGGGTCCTTGAACTCGGTAGACGCCACCATGAACAATCGTGAAGATCCCGCCCTTGACACCAAAGAAACCCAGGGACAGTGCGATCGCCCACACCAGCCAATGGAGCCGCTGCCGGTCCGTGATGAGCATAATCGTCACCAATGTCATGAGCTGAATTTTCCAGATCTTGTCCCATTCCACCCAAGCCAGGTCGGGATAAAACGCAAAGAAATTACTGAAGATGATCCAGGCGTTAAACAGCAGTAGGACAATGATTTCCCCCGTCCAGGGAATTCGCTTGGGCTCTTTCGAAAATGCATAGGCTAATAGCGTAACGACGGCAATGATCAGGGCGAACGGGAAGTTATAAGCGAACCCCCAACACAGCCGATGAGGGTTCATATAGGCAATCCAGGACCACAGATAGATCCCGTAATGGGGCCGCCGGAACACAAACATCAGACCGCCAAAGATCATGGCGGTAACAATCAGATCTCTCAATGCACTTTCTCCCCGTCAGATGGGCTCCGCTCATACCACGAGACACGTAGGGGCAGGTTAGTCTCTTTGAGCATGCCGCCTCGTAACCGTTGTTCCAGACTCCGCTCCTGCCGCAGGCCGCGTTGTCTCACCTGATACAGGCGGCCTCTTTCGGACTGCGGTACGCCGAATCGTTCACCTTTCTCGACGCGACGAACAAATTCCGCATAAATCGTCGCACTGTCTTTTACCGCCTGCCAAAACAGCGGGAGCTCCGTGTCACCGTCGGAAACCGCAGGACGGATATGGGCGATAAGATTACCGGTATCAATGCCTTCATTGATGGAGTGCAGCGTGCACCCCACTTTCTCAGGCTCTCCATTATAGAGCGCCCAAAACGTGCAATCGGCGCCCCGATACTCGGGGGATAGGCCGCCATGAAGATTTATTATGCCTAGACGTCCTTCCCGCAAAAGCTCGCCTCGAATGAGTGAGGTCCCAAATACGCAAATCAGGTCCGGCTTGAGTTGGCGAACAACACGCAAAACATCGGGGTGATTGATATGAGGGACCTCCCTCACAAGCTCTGGACGATCCAGGTGAGGCGATTGACCTCCAAAAAAGAATTGGGCCTCTTCCCCCCCTCCGTAACGACGTCGATCGCGTAGCCAGCGCCAAGCCTTGCGGAAAAGATTGTCGGGCCGCAATTTCTTTAGGGTCTTGCGCAGGTTCCAGTCGCCTCCGGTTTCCTGCACGATAGCGAGGGGCCGGCCAACCTGACATAGCGCGTTAGCCACATATAGATGACGCGGGCTACGGCCACACAGAATCAGCAGCGAAAGCGCGCTCACGGGATTAGTCCCTTTGCCGCGCGAGGAACGGGCGGCACCACCCGGTTTGTCATTGCCATCATCAGGACATCAGCAAAGAACTTGGCGGCCCAGTTAGGAAACTCGAACCTGGAATAAGCTCCCCAGATTGGCATCGAGCCTGGGACCGCGCCTCGAATGGTGTCATCACCTTCGTCGATGCGCTGCGTGCGTTTGACGTAGCCAATCGCGTTACTCGCCGCGTCCCGGTAATCCACCACCCCGGTAATCTGAAACAGGCGCAGCCAGCAAAGCGCCATCTGGGCCACGCCCGTTACACAGGCATACGCGGCGGTTGGCGTCCAACCATCATCGTAGGTCCCCGCCAGCCAGCCATCGCTGCGTTGTCTCGCCATCAGGCCTCGAGCTGCACGTTCAGCCGATTTCAGGTAGCGCTCGTCACCCAGCAAAACGGCCGATTCGATAAAGCCCCGGATGGCATAGGCAATCGTGTGGGTATAGGGGTGACGTTCAGGGGTAAAGGCATTAGTCAGGTACCAACCGGAGGGGGTCTGTTGCAAAAGAGCCCAATCAAGATTGCGACGCGCCGCAGCGACCAATTCGCGCTCGTTGGCCATCAAACCGATGCTGACAAGCGGCCAGACCGCCCGGGTGTTATACACATGGGGCACGCCATTATGCTCACATTTTCGGTAGCACCCGTCTTCATCCTGTTGTGCTGCCAGCCAGCGCCCCGCTCTTACGCCTGCCTCCAGACAATCTTGCCGCTGCAGCTGCGTATAGCCTGCAACGAGCCCATGCATGATTTGTCCTTGATTAAAAATCACGGGGTGGCTCCCTTTTTCACCAAAGTGCCCCGGGAAAGCACCGTCTGAATCCTGCAATGAAATTTCCCAGTCAATCATCCGCTGGGCTCTTTCAATCAGATCCGGACTGTCGAGGTGTTGAGCAGCGGCAAGGAACGTCTCAATAATGTACCCGGTGGTTTCGGGATAACTGGGCAACCAGCCATCCTCAAAACTCCACCCTGCTGCCACACCACCTTCATCGGGCTTACCGTTGCGTACGTTTTGAGCGCGACATAACCAATCAATGGCCGCACTCAAATGGGTCCGATGATCATGCTCGACCTGCTTTGCGGTACCTGAAATGTCACCCATAACCAGGCGTAGGTGGCGCCCGCGCCAGGGCTTATAGCGCAGGGGGACCTTAAGTAGTTTCGTGAGATTCATTCTGTTCCGACACTCTTATCCGGCCGCCGCCTGCTTAAGTTCAGGCGCCACACCAACATGGCTCACCACATACCGATGCTTACCCGAAGCCTCTGGCGGGATGTCATCCATCAAGGTCACGCTCACTTTCAGATTTTGGCCGAATCGTGCTCGAAGGCCTTCTATCACTCCTTGCTCAGCCAGGGCGTCCCACGTTGGGCCAGGTACGATTTGCACTTCCATTTGCAGCGTGCTGTGCTGGATACACTTGAATTGGGCCACGCCAGCTGCGCCCCGAAGCACGTAGATCACCGCAAGTGCATGCATGATGGTGCCATCTTCTCGAACGACAAAGTCGGTCTGCCGTCCGAGCACTTCCTCGATGACGTGCAGGCCTCGACCTGTGCACTCGGGCAGAGCCGATAGGCGTACCATGTCCCCCGTCCGATAACGGATGAACGGCTGGGCCTCCGAAGTCAATCCCGTGATGACGGCTTCCCCCGTTTCCCCCAAGGCTACAGCCTCACCGTTGGGGTCCAGTACTTCCAAAATATGGCTCTCGCTCATGAGCAACATTTGTCCCCCCGGTGCCTCATGGGCGGTGAAGCCGATGTCTCGACTGCCGAATTCATTTGCTACAGGCGCGTTAAAAAACCGGCCAATGAGTTTTCTCTGGTGAGGATATAGCGGC
>JBKQNQ010000446.1:0-3680 GCA_052145875.1 Thiobacillaceae bacterium | reverse complement strand
CTAATTTCACGCGCAGTACGCCCGCGCGAAGGGGGGGACAGATTTGCGAGGGCGGCACCGTCCCCGCAATCACCATCAGCCGGCGGCCCTCAGAGGGGTTTTGTCAGAGGATCAGTCGGGTGTCCAGCGGGTCGATCAGCCCCAATTTTGCGAGGCACCCTGGGGGGTTTAGCCATACCCACGGTAGAGAGTTTTGTCAGGCGCTCAGCGGCCCAAATGCCACAAGGTGCGCGGATGCGTGCACGCGCGATGATTCAATTGCTGGCAAAAGTGCAGAATAGCCTAGCGCCAGCAAATGCAGCACATCGGCCATAGAGCGGACACCCGTCAGCCTGCGAGGGCATTTCGGAGCGCTCACTGCTTATTCTCCAGCGAATCGATCCGGTTCTCTAGGTTCTGCTGCTGCTGCTCGATGCTATTCGACGGCGATGATGGTGGCAATGCGCACCACGGATCGGGGGTAAACTCGTGCGCGATGCGTGCCCGCAGACACCCTTTCTCATGCTGGCAGGCGACCGTGTTGCACCCTTCGAGTGCCTCCAGCATGTTCCGGTACGAGTCATCAGTCATCTTGCCTATCGGGTCGCAAGAAACCGGCTTGCCCTGAGCATCGAACCGGGGAATTACGTGCCCCTCGCACCATTGCTCATTCGCTCGGGCAGGGTCGGGAGGCGAGTACGGCGAGACGTACGGCGCCGGTTGCTTGAGCCGCAGCGCCGCGTTCGTGACCTCTTGAATGTTGTCGGGTGGCTGCTCGCTGCTGGACCTTCCGGTGGCTTCAACGGCTTCAATACACGCCATGGCGGCCCGCGCTGATTCATCGAGTACGCTGGTAAGGTTAATGTCGCGGGCCTTTCGAAACAACGTGTCGATCAAGTCGTAATAGGGCGCACCCATTTTGTCCCTGGTCACTTCAATCGGCGTGCCGTGCTTGATTGCGGCCAGAATATTCGCGCGTGCCCCGCTGCTTCGGGCGCATTCTCGGTAGCCGCTTTCTAGCTGCGGCAGCGGGCCTCTGCCAACGCGGCTTTGCACCTCGCCACTGCACTTGATGTAGTGCACGTGCGCCGCGATATAAGCGGTGTCGATTCCCTCGGACTTCGCCATCGAGTATGCCGTATCGACGTTGGTGCATTCGGTCGCGTACTTGGGAACACCGTCCTTGCACTTGGTGGCCTTTAGCTTCTCCAGTGGCACGTGCAACTGGTACTGCTGAAGGTTCTCGAAGATGCTCCACGCGGTAAGCGAACAGCTTTCGAACGTCTGGTCGTAGGCGAACGCCTGCGCGCTGATAAGCAAGAACGCGACAGCGAGCAGGCTCTTCATGGCGACCTCATCCGGGGGACATCGACGTTAAGTATCTCGCTACGCTCGAGGAGCGTACCGTGCTACAAATCACAGGTTGGCACTCGGCATAGTGACCAAATCGCTAAGTGTCGGTGATGACCACGAGGTCCGCACCATATGCACCCTTCCCGACGCGCGGTTTTGCTGGCAGCCGCTGGCTTTCGATAAACGGGCGGGAGGAAGGAACCGCGTCTTTGGTGGGCTCATCCAGTTGGCCGTCTAGCCGCTTCTGGCCGTCCGCCGCCGGATGACGCGCCCCGCTGAACACGCCCACCTCGGGCGCTCAAAATGGGAAGAATAGTAAGTCTGTCCCGGCACCATCGAGCCGAACTAAAAGGGCATCAGCGACCAAAACTGGTCCGATTAGTACACGAAATGGCCCCGTAACGAGCTTCGAAGGGGGGCTTGCCACAGCCGCGCAGAGCCGACCCCCTTACCTTGGGCCAAGGGGTAGGTGCCGTTCTCAGCCGCCTGGGGGGCCCCGCGCTGCCCTGGGTGGATTCTGTGACATCTGGCACGCTTTGGACCATTCAAGCTGCTTGCCTTGTCATGTGTATCTCTACGCGATACACTGTGCCGTGATCAAGAGTTTTCGGCACGATGGATTGGAGCGGTTTTTCCGCGAGGGCTCAAAGGCTGGAATTCAGCCGAAGCACGCGAAGAAGTTGCGGCTACAGCTGGGAACGCTCGATTCAGCCAACAGCGCGGTGGATATGAATCTGCCGGGCTGGCGCTGGCACCCGCTGGGGAGCGATCTGGCGGGCCATTGGGCCGTGTGGGTCGATGAGAACTGGCGCCTTACCTTCACGTTTGAGGGTACGGACGCGGTCCTGGTCGATTACCGGGACTATCACTGAGGAGAGATGACTATGACGCGCATGCACAACCCGCCGCACCCTGGCGAAGTACTCCAGGACACCGTCCTGCGAGCCGATGGCGGCTTGACGGTGACCGCGTTCGCGAAGCGCCTGGGCGTCTCGCGCGTCGCGCTCTCGCGCGTGCTCAATGGCCGCGCGGCGGTCAGCGCCGAGCTCGCGATCCGCTTGGCCGCGGCGCTGGGCACGTCCGCCGAGTCGTGGCTGCGCATGCAGGTCGCGTATGACCTTTGGCAGGCTGGCAAGAGGAAGCGTCCGAAGATCAAGCCGCTAGCGCTAGCCGCTTGAGGGTCGTGCGCGCCAGGGCCATCGCCATTCCCCTGGGCATCACGACCACCATCGCCATCGCCAGCGCCGCCGTGAGCGCCGGTTTGGATCACAGTAGCGAGCCGGCGCAGTGTGTTAAGGGGGTGCAATCGTGAAACTGAATCGCTTCATCTTGGGCGCGTTCGTGCTGCTCACGGCAGCATGCGCCACGCAGTTGGTATTGCCCTCCGCCTCCGTGAAGCGAAGACGAAATGACACCCAGCGGAAGGAAAAGTGACACTCTGGTGCCAGTCCGACCGATTTCACCTTTCCGGGCCCCTCGCAAGACCTTGATTCTTGGTGGACATAGACAACAATTCTGTCCGTTGTCGGCAAATCTTGGTGGGCCCACTTGGGCGAATCTCAGGTCTTTTCCAAATCCACTCCGCAGAGCTACAAGAAAATGGCGGCTCGATAATGATCGACACAATGGCCCCCTACCCTTCGATAATCACCCATAACTTCGCTCGATTCTGCACTGTTGGATTCTTCTTTACCGTACCAATCGCCGCTGTAGCATCATTCCACGAATCTCAGACAATTTTCGCGGCTGTGTCCACGCGCCGAAACCACTATGCTTCCTGCTCCAAATGAGCGAGCGGAAGACAACGTCGCGAATCGCATTCTTGGTGCCGCCGCATGCTCAGTGCCATAATCTTCAATCAAATGGGCCGCCAGCAAAACTTGCCGCGTGGTTGTTCACCTCCGGCTCAAGAAAACACACGAGTAGCCAACGTCATCGCCGATGGAGAATTGCGCGTCCATACTTCTCGCGATGATCACGAAAATGGAATTGACCCAAGTCTGAGTCCGTAAGCATGGAAAACCTTCGGATGCGCGAACCATGCTGTGTTTTCCGATAAATGGCGCTCTTTCCTGTGGAAATCAGCAAATCGTGCGGTGGGCGGCGTCCGCATCGTCGGCTCGAAAAGCAACCTGCTTCAGACGCTCGCCGCCGCCTCGGGCGCAAAGTTGGCTACGCCCGGCGTTCGCAGTTCTGTTCTAAAGTGGCGGATGATGAGGGATTCGAACTCCCGCTCGGATTACTCCGAGTACGGTTTCGTAGACCGTTGCCTTCAACCACTCGAGCCAATCATCCGTGCCAGGTGTAGGCACGGGGTATTTATCTAAGCTGCAAGGAACGACTCATGA
>JBKQNQ010000445.1:0-4048 GCA_052145875.1 Thiobacillaceae bacterium | reverse complement strand
CCCCCCCCCCCCCCCCGCCCCCCCCAGGCCAGCCTGATAGAGCAACGGATTTACAGCAAAATCACACGCGAGATCCCATTTGGCTTGGACCCGGTGCCCGCGACGAACAAAGTGGCTGAGCGCGCAGTGCAACGCCTCATGGGCGAGAACAAATTCCGTTTGCGACAGCGACAGCGAGTCAATGTAGGCGGGGTTGTAATAAAAGGTGCGCATGTCCGTTGCCGTCGTGCGGCACCAGTTGGCACTTGCCTCCTGCATTGGCAGGCGCAGAACGAGCGCGCCCAGAAAAGGTGTGTCCAAGATTAGACGGGTACGGGCGGCCGCCAGTTTGGTGGCGGCGTCTTTGCTTGAGGGGGGGCGATCAACACTGCGTGGCATGAATGGCTTGGTAGAGAGCTGCCGGGCTTGGCGTATCGAGACTTAACCCTGGGTCCTCGGCATTTCGTAAGTCTTACTCGTACAGCACGATGTCTGCGACCTGGTTCGCCCATTGCGCGAACTGGGGGATGGTAAATAATTGCTGACCCACATTCCGGTGCATGTCGGATACCAGCATTACGCCCATTTCACGGAGCGGAAACTTGCCGGCAAAATCGAGAATATGGCCCAGCTTGATCGGCGCGTCGGGCTGATCCTTGGAACGGATCGCCCGGGTTACAAGGGCCGACGCCACTGCATATTGCAGGTCAACGTCCTTCGGCGCTTCCACGTTTCGACCTTCGACGATGGCGTCCAAGTCCGGCATACGCGCAAGATTGTTAAGATATGCCATCAGTTCAATGCCGGCGGCTTGGCCAACGCAAGCGGACAGGCACGGGCCTAATAAATCGGACCTGTCGCTGAATTTTTGCAGTGCCCGATGAGCAAATTCCCAGGAGCGTGGCGTAGGGAAAGCGGCAGGGTTGCGCGCGGGGTCGAATTCAAACAGCAGTTCCGGACGAAAGCGCAAAAAGCCGATGAGTCTGTCGTCAATATGACTGTCGTAGGCCCACTGCGCCCAGTCTTCCAGATTGGCTTCCACTTCGAAATGGGAAAAGCGGTTGGCCAGCGGTGCCGGCATGGCATACGTGACACCGCGGTCGCCCTGCCGATTCCCTGCCGCAAAGATGGCCCATCCAGGGGGGACTTCATACGCGCCCAATCTGCGATCGAGAATCAGTTGGTAGGCGGCGGCAGAAACGGAGGGCGGCGCCGAGGTGATCTCATCCAGGAATAGGATCCCCTTTGGTCCATGGCGCTTGGCGTTCGGCAGTATGGCTGGTATGGCCCAATCTACCGATTCACCCGTGCGGAACGGGATGCCACGCAAATCGGACGGTTCCATCTGCGATAAGCGAATATCGATCACTGGCGCAGCATGGCGTGCCGCGGTTTGGGCGACCATTTGGGATTTGCCCACGCCGGGCGGGCCCCAGAGCATGACCGGAGTGTGATGGCCGTCCTCGGTGCTGAGGAATTCACGTTCCATGATGGCAATAAGTTGCGCAGGTCTCATAAAGCGGAAATCAGAGTTCTTGGATCAGGGGCCTATAGCCGAGCATTTTACTCTGGTTCTCGATCCCAGGCGATGTTCAACGTTAGGGTTCCCAAGGGCAATAGACCAACTCGGCTTACAATTCTCCCAATGCCTACTTGTCCCCCGCCTCCTATGAAACTTGGTACCCCCCTATGCCCATCGGCACTTAAGGTCATGCTGCTCGGCGCGGGCGAACTGGGCAAGGAAGTGATCATTGCGCTGCAGCGTCTCGGGGTCGAAGTCATCGCAGTGGATCGCTACGAGCATGCACCCGGCCATCAGGTTGCCCACCGCGCCCATGTCATTGATATGACCGATGCGCATGCCTTGCGCACACTGGTCGAGCGGGAGAAGCCGCATCTTATCGTGCCGGAGATCGAGGCGATCGCCACTGAGGAACTCGAAAGAATAGAAGCACAAGGGCTTGCGCATGTGATTCCCACTGCGCGCGCGGCACGCCTGACCATGAACCGTGAAGGGATTCGTCGCCTCGCGGCAGAGACATTGGGACTGCCCACTTCTCCGTATGCCTTTGCCGATTCACTGCCGGATCTGCAGCAGGTTATCGACGAACACATTGGTTACCCGTGCATCATCAAGCCGGTCATGTCGTCTTCAGGGAAAGGGCAGAGCCGAATCAACGGCCCAGCCGACGTGAAAGGGGCGTGGGATTATGCGAGCCGCGGCGGCCGCGTCTTTTCGCGTCGCGTGATCGTGGAAGGGTTCATTGATTTCGACTATGAAATTACCCAGCTCACGGTGCGCGCCTTGGGCGCATCGGGCGAGGTCGAAACCCATTACTGTGAACCCATCGGGCACCTTCAGGTGAAGGGGGACTATGTTGAATCCTGGCAGCCGCAAGCCATGAGCCCGACCGCACTGCAAGCGGCACGTGAAATGGCCAAGACCGTGACCGATAATCTCGATGGCCGAGGCATCTTCGGTGTGGAGCTGTTTATACGCGGCGACACGGTCTGGTTTTCCGAGGTTTCGCCGCGTCCGCATGACACCGGCATGGTGACCATGTGCACCCAGCGCCTGTCGGAATTCGAACTGCATGCGCGTGCCATTCTAGGTTTGCCGGTGGACGCGCGTTTGCGAGAACCCGGCGCATCGGCGGTGATCTATGGTGGCATGGAAGGCCATGGAATCGCCTATGAGGGCGTGGCCGAAGCACTGAGGGGGCCCGGTACCGATCTGCGGCTGTTTGGAAAACCGACCGCATTTGTGCACCGCAGAATGGGCGTGGCGCTTGCAACGGGCCGGACCGTTGAGGAAGCGCGGGTGCGTGCAAGAGCCGCGGCGAGCAAGGTGCGGACAACGTCCGGTGGATAAGGGTATGTCGCTCTTGCTTGCGTCAGGGCCACAGTTACGGGCGATGCACAAGCGAGTTGCGAATTGACCTCGACTTATGGCCGAGGGGGATACGGCCCTGGGCTTGGGTAAACGAAAAGCCATGCACCGCGCGACGTCGCAATTCATATACCAACCTGCGCATGGCGTCCTGATCGGTGTGGGCCGTAAGAGAATAACCATAAGAATCTGCTAAAATACCGGGTTTTCCCGAACTGGGTAAGACGCATGTCCCGCAATCTTCGCAACATTGCCATTATCGCCCATGTCGATCACGGCAAAACGACGCTCGTTGACCAACTGCTGAGACAGTCTGGCACCTTTCGCGAAAACCAGCAGATGGATGACCGCATCATGGACTCCAACGATCTGGAGAAGGAACGCGGCATCACAATTTTGGCCAAGAACACAGCCATCGACTACGGCGACTACCACATTAACATCGTCGATACGCCTGGACATGCCGATTTTGGCGGCGAGGTCGAACGCGTCCTCGGCATGGTCGATGGCGTGTTGCTCCTCGTGGACGCGGTGGAAGGCCCCATGCCCCAAACGCGCTTTGTGACAAAAAAAGCGTTGGCGCTGGGCCTGCGCCCCATCGTCGTGGTGAATAAGGTGGATCGTCACGGCGCGCGTCCCGATTATGCCATTAACGCCACCTTTGATTTATTCGATAAGTTGGGGGCGACGGATGAGCAGCTCGATTTTCCAATCGTCTATGCTTCCGGCCTGAATGGCTGGGCCTGCATGGACATCAAGGATGCGCCGTCTTCAGGCGGTGGAGCCGCCAACATGGTGCCCTTGTTTGAAACGGTAATTTCCCATGTACGCGAGCCTGATGGGAGTCCCGACGCGCCTTTGCAATTTCAGATTGCCGCCCTCGACTATTCGTCCTACGTGGGGCGTATTGGAGTCGGGCGCATCCGCAATGGCCGGATAAAATCGGGCCAGATCGTGGCGGTGGTGGCTGGCCCCGAAGGCGAGGTCAAGACCGGCAGGATCAACCAGGTATTGGGTTTTCGCGGGCTGGAGCGCATTCCGGTCGATAGTGCTGAAGCGGGCGACATCGTGCTGATCAACGGGCTTGAGGATATCGGAATTGGGGTCACCCTGACCGATCGGGACAATCCCACGCCGCTGCCCATGCTGAAGATTGATGAACCCACGCTAAACATGGAT
>JBKQNQ010000444.1:0-14016 GCA_052145875.1 Thiobacillaceae bacterium | reverse complement strand
CCAAGGCGACCCTGATGGCCTACATCATCAAGGGCATACTGGACCAGAAGCTGCCTTGGGGGCTGGTTCTGTTTGGCGCTGGCATTGCGGTCTGCCTTGAGATGGTCGGCGTGTCGTCGCTGCCGTTTGCTGTGGGCGTCTATCTGCCACTCTCCACCTCAGCCCCCATATTTGTTGGCGGGATGCTTCGTGCACTCGTGCAGCGGGGCAGGGATGACGCTCGCGAGCACAGTCCCGGCATTTTGCTCGCTTCTGGACTCATTGCCGGTGGCGCAATCGCCGGAATTTTTGTCGCCCTCAGCGCAGGCGTGTTCAGCGGGTTGGACGCCCTGTTTGGCGATTGGGCGAAGTCCAACCCCTTTGCCACCGGACCCCATGCGGACGCGTTGTCGCTGCTGCCTTTCGCGGGACTTGTCGCATTGCTGTATGGGGTCGGACGCGATCACGGGGCCGCGCGCCAGGAGCGGGAAAACATGAATTGATTGGCAAGTTCCAAGTGGGATCATCATCCGCGGAACGTTTTGGCCAATCTGTTGCGTCCCCCGGTTGAATCCGCATTGAAGGCATGCCGATGCGTCGGGAACGGGATGGCTCGTTGCGCCGGGAACGGGATGGCTCGTTGCGCCGCATGAACGGCTTTCGATACGATCGATGATCGTCGCGTCTGGGACTGGAAGCGCGGCCTGACATTCCAGTTTCTATCGCTCGGGCATTGCAGCGTTGAGGCCCGCGTTGAATTGCTGGACTCGGCCAAAAACCCGTGCTTTGCCGCGCCGCAAGACGGTTTCGCTGGGTGGCCCGGGGTGCGCCACGTACCTCACACCCGTCAAGCTGGGTTGTGTGGCGGTAGCGCGAGCGTAACGGCCTGTGTTAAGCTGATTTGAGCAAAAACTGCAAGAAAACCTTAGGCGCATCGTTAGGCACAGCGATACCCGCGCCTGATCGTAAGTCTTCAGTTGAGACAGGATTTACTTGCAACGGGTGGCATGCACTGCGTGAGCTGCACCGGTTGCATCACTCCCCCCGTCACCCGCGAAATGGGCGGGTAACGGTAGTGTATGTAGCACACCAACCCTCGAGGAAATATCATGAAAGTCTATGCCCTACCCATCATTACCCTCGTTCTGGCATGCAATTCAGCCCAGGCACAAGATAATCCTGAAGCGACGATGAATCCGGCGATGAGTCCTGTATCCGACGCGAATTCGGCGGCGATGGCGGCGCCCATGAACATGATCGAACAGATGATGACGCTTCCCATGACCATGATGGCACAGATGATGGCGATCCCCATGAATATGATGGGTCAGATGATGGCCATGCCTACGAGCATGATGAAATCCGCAAGCACGATGGTCCCAATGACCCTCGCGCAACAGGGTCCCGCAGAAAATTCCGGCGTTGCGCCAGACGCAGCAGCCGCTACTGCGGCGCAAGTTGCTCCAGCCGCTGCAGTTGCTCCAGCTCCCGCAGTCGTTCCAGCCGCTGCAGCCGCTCCGGACGCTTCAGCCCCTTCAGCTGCTCCAGCGCCGTGAGTGCTTGAGAAAGATTCGCCCGCGTCGCGACGCGCATCACCCCGGAGCTTAGCGCGTCGAGATCGTCCGGGATGAACCTGCCAAAAACGCGTTAGCGATTCTCAGCGGCTTTGCGGCACAGAGGCGGCCCCACGTTAAGGGGCCGTTTTTTTTGATTGGGCGTCACGGCGCAAGCGACACAAAGAATGTTAAATCAATATGCTATTGATGTAGCCGGTTGCATCGGCCACTCGTTAACGATCATTGGCCGTTTAAATTAAATTAGGCTCGGTTCGCGCATTGTGTTGATAACCTGTCCAAATCAGCGCGCAAGGCACGCCGTTGCAGGAATTGGATCGACAGTTCAAATCACTAACCGCAGTTCAACAAGCTGTGTTCCGCCGAATCGTGGCTACAGGTAATGACTTCTGCGCTTACGATGCGCAGTCGCTGGAGCACGATGCGGACGAAGCGGGGCAGGAGGTAAGCGCGGCCACACTCCAAAATTTATTGGATGGCCTGGTAGCCGAAGAAATAGTCTGGCGGGGCTAACCGAGGCGGATACCTCATCGACGACCCCCTTTGGAACGGTTGGGCGGAATTCAAGGCAAAATCGACTAAATACGTACCAATCGATACGTGTCACTTGCGTCGTGACGCCCAATCAAAAGAAAGAGGCCCCGTAACGGGAGCCTCTTCCGTGCCGCGCAGACGCGCGTGACTGGCTTACTTGCTTACAGCAGGCTGATCCGGGGCTTTCTTGACATGCGGATGTTTGGGGTGATGTACAGGGCGATGATGGCGCGCTTTTTTCGCCGGTTCGTGGCCCATGGGCGCGGCTGCAGGTGCTGCTTCCGCGGGTGAGGCTGAGCCGGGGCCCGCTTGAGGGGCGGGGGGCGCGAAGAAGAACGGCATGAATGCGCCCGGAGCCGGAGCTACGGCTGGCCCGATGCCTGGAACGGAAGCACCGGGTAGGGGAACCGGTTGCGCTCCTCCCATCATGCCCATCATGGGATTCATCATGCCCATCATGGGATTCATCATGGTAGCTGGATTCATCATGCCCATTGGGGCAGCCATCATCGGTCCCATCATGTTCATGGGTGCCGCCATCATTGGCCCCATCATGTTCATGGGTGCCATCATCATCGGCCCCATCATGTTCATGGGTGCCATCATCATCGGTCCCATCATGTTCATGGGAGCCATCATGGTTGCCGGATTCATCATGCCCGTGGGCGCGGCCATCATCGGCGCCATCATGGCCATCGGGTTCATCATGGCAGCCGGATTCATAAAGGTCATGGGGCTCACCGTTGCTTCAGGACCCGTTTGAGCCTGGACAGAACTGCTTGCCAGGATGAGCGTGAAAATGGGTAGGACATAGGCTTTCATTAAATCTCCTCGAGGGTTGGTATGGTACGTACTTTACCGGTGCCCGCCCATTCCGCGGATTCCGGGGTGTGATGCAACCGGTGCGGCTCAAGCAGTGCAAGCCCACTGCCGCCAGAAAATCCTGTCTTGGCCTACGCGTCCTTAAGAAAATGCAAGTTCCGCTTGGCCACACATGCGCCGCGTGCGCGGCACATCGAGTTTCGATGATACCACCTTAACGCAGCCGATCGTGGCGGAGTTCCCGCCAGGAGCCGATACTTGCGCCAATTCCATCCGTCGGAAGCCGATTCTGGGCGACTGCCTGAGGCCCAGCAGTGGCCCTTTAGGCCAACTGCATAAAGCGCTGTGCGCCGCCGCCCCAACACCTGTAACACGCGAGATTCCGCATCAAGGCCGTCAGTGACAGGTCAAGGCGACCGGCGTCTCGCGTTGTGTAGGGCGCAACGCAACCGCAAGGGCGCCCCGCCTGCGAGATTGGCAGGTTGACCTAAGCGCCGGATTTCTATCGCATCATCCAAAACGACTAGTCCGTTTGGCTTATCAAATTCGTGGCGGCCAGACGCTGCGTTGAAATATTCAAGGACTAATGTAGGTCTCGTGTCCAAACAGTCAGACGATAGATCCGACACTTCTTGACACCTTTCCGGTAAAGCCGCGCGTGAAACAGGGCAGACCTCTGCGGGAAAATTTTCCCTCCAAGGTTTTATTAGGTGCATTTTCACGATGACTTGAAAGAGGTGCATTAATGAAGCGATCGTTTCTGAAGACCAGCACAGTGTGGGTCACAACGGTGGCACTTGTGAACCAGTTGTGTTTCTCGGCGGCATTTGCTGCCACCGTTTCAACCCCCGAGCCGGCACTCACCTTGGCGACGTCGACAGGAACCGCTGGCGCAGGCCAGGCGCGTGATCCGGCCGCACAGGGATCGCTCACCTTGCAGCAAAAAATCGCGTTGTTGCGGCAGAAGGTGAAATATGTGTTCGTGCTGTTTCAAGAGAATCGCTCGTACGATCATTATTTTGGCACCTACCCGGGCGCGAACGGGCTTAACTCGACCTATCCTGGCGCGAACCCTGCGGACCCCTATGCGCAGCCGGCGAGTGCGTTCGGCAGCTCCAACTCGTTGATTGCGAACGTCGATGGCACCTACAGCACGATTTCCCCCTTCCTGATCCCGCGCAGCATCGTGAACCAGGCCGGCGCGACGGTTCAACTGTACCCCGAGGATACTTACTCGGTCGATCATAGCCACAGTGGCTATATCAACGACTTCCATGCCGACGCAGCCACGAAGTCGGTCACGCAGAATGACGGCTACCCGCTCGATCAGGAAGGCCTGCACTTCTCCACGGACGCATCCACCAGCAGCACGGTTGTCAACGCGAGCGGTCTGACCCCAACCTCCAATCCGACCCTGCAGACCAAACAGAAGGGCGAAGTGGTGATATCGCACGTCGACTGCGATACGATCCCGTTCCTG
Source organism: Thiobacillaceae bacterium (assembly GCA_052145875.1). Taxonomy (GTDB): domain Bacteria; phylum Pseudomonadota; class Gammaproteobacteria; order Burkholderiales; family Thiobacillaceae; genus DASQBT01. The sequence goes on along the minus strand of JBKQNQ010000444.1, from coordinate 9,627 downwards.
TGGCAGTATGCCGACCGCTTCGTGCTGTTCGACAACTTCCACCAGACCGCGACCGGTCCCTCGACGCCCAACGCGATCGCCATGATCGCGGGCCAGACCGGCGACACGCAGTGGGTTAAGCACCCAAGCAATGTCAACAGCAAGAACACGACGAAAGCCTATGGGCCGGGCAACGGCGCCACGGGCGTCGCGTTGACGCTGCCCAACCTCACCGATTCAGCGCCGTTCCCTGGCAGCATCAATGACACGGCCGCGACGCTGCCGCCATACGGTCCTGACGAGGCAAGCAACGCAAGCGCTCCCAATGCAGCCGCGCCGATCTTCACGTCCGGCACCCCGCAGATCACGCTGACGTTCGCCTCACTGCCGCTGTCGTTCATGGGCAATCAGATCGGCACCATTATTCGCGCGGACCAGCATCCGTCCACCGACCTGATCGATGTCCAGCATGACATCCTGAACATCGCGGTGAAGAACCCTAACGTCGGCTGGGGCTGGTACCAGCAGGGTTACGGACCGGAACCGTTTGATGGCGCAGCGATCACCGAGAACGGCGATGCGACTGCCAGCGGTCTCCCCAATGGCTGCTTCGGCCTCAACTATCCGGGCAGCAACACGGTGACAAGTTCCTCGTGCAACACCAACACGAACGCTCAAGGGGCGCCGCAGCATGCGTCCTACATCGTGCATCACAATGGGCCGCAGTACTTCGGCTACCTGGGCGACAACACGATCGAGCAGGGAAAGATGCATGCATTGGGGCAGTTCTATACCGACGTTGCCAATAATGCGTTACCGGCGGCAGGCGGCGTGTTCTATGTCCGCGGCGGCTATTACAACAACGACGGGCAGACTCCGATTGATCCGAATCCGAACGTCCAAGGGGCCACGCCCGGCAACGACGACCATCCGAACTACTCCGACGCGCAGATATCGGAGACCATGGTCGCCGACTCGGTCAACGCGATCGCCAACAGCCCCTATTGGAGCCAGAGCGCCATCATCATCACCTATGACGAGAGCGACGGTCTGTACGACCACCAGCCCGAGGCGTTTCGCACCTACGGTCCGGACGGCCAGCCGGAAACCGGCGGGCCGCGCATCCCGACCATCGTGATCTCGCCGTTCGCCGCGGCCCACACGGTGAGCCACGTCTATAGCGAGCACAGTTCGGTGATCAAATTCATCAACGAATTGTTCGGCCTGACGGCGCTTGGCAACTTGCCGGACGAGGCTGCCGCGACAACTGCTGGCGCGGCATTGTGCGCCACGAACCCGACATTCTGCGCGCCGGGCAACACGGCACAGACGAACCTCGGGCCCGGGGATACGGCCGCGGGCATGGGCGATCTGCTGGAGGCCTTCGACAACGATCGCCTGCAGGGTAATGCCCCGCCACTGCCTGCGAGCTACGCAGTGATCTCCAACACGACAACGCTGCCTCATTACAGCGGCCTGGGCTGCACGACGATCGGGATTACACCCACCGACTATCCCAGTGGTTACGGGACGGGACTTGAGAACGACCCGCCGCCGCTGGACTTCAACCCAAGGCCGATCGAGAGTCCGGGTAGTCCGTACTACAACACCAACAACAACACGACGCCGGGGTCACTCACTGGCACCGGCACGGTCTGGCCGAACTGACCTTAAGGCACGTCTGTTAAAGGAAAGGACGGGGACGCGCTCCCTGGCCTTTCCAACTTCAGCAGGGCGAATTCACATGTTTTCAAGATTGCTGTTACTGGCTTGTCTGACCGCTTCGTGGGTGGTCCCGGCCTGGGGCTCTGCGACCCTGGACAAGGTGCGTGCGTTAGGCGCGCTGAAATGCGGTGTGGTCGCAACGCCGGAGGACTGGAACAAGACCGATCTGCACGGCCCACTTACTGCCATGGATGTGGAAATCTGTAAGGCGGTCGCCGTCGCGGTGCTCGGGCCCAAGGGCAGGCTGGACCTAAGGGCCTTTGATTCGGAGCTTCAGGCGGAGGAGGCCTTGAGCAAGGGCGTCGTCGATTTGGCCGTCGGGGTCAGCCCCGACGCGACTTCGATGTGGCACTGGAATATCGCCTTTGGACCGCCCTTTTTCTACGACGGCCAAGGCTTTTTAGTACGGCACGACGCTCGGGTAAATTCCATCACGGATCTTGCCGGCCTCAAAGTGTGCGTTGTCGAGGGGACGGATAACGAGAAGGTGCTTCTGGCACGCACGATAGCGCGGGGAATCGCGATCAACCCGCTGCCGTTCCAGGAAGAGGGCGAAATGGATGACGGGCTGGCCGTGCGGCACTGCGACGCGATCAGTGCGTACACGTCGCGACTGGCGCAGCTAAAAGTCAGTTATGCGAAGCAGGTGGGCCACGACCGAATCCTGCCCGACTTGCTCACCCTGTCACCGGTGGCGCCGGCCTATCGGCGGGACGATCCGCAATGGAGCATGATCGTCGATTGGACCCTCTACGCCCTGGTTCAGGCTGAGGCAAGCGGTGTCACCCAAGCCAATGTTGGTGCGCACCGCAACAGCGAAGACCCCGTGGTGCAGCGACTTCTGGGCGTCGATTGGGCAACCAGTCGCGCTCTGGGTATTGAAGCCCATGACTGGGCGGCACAGGTGATCGCGTCAGTCGGCAACTATGGCGAGATTTACGATCACACCATCGGTTCGCATGGCTCGCTTCAGTTGCCCCGCGGGCCGAACGCGCTTTGGCTAAACGGCGGACTGATTCATCCGCTGCCGGTTCAGTGATCATGGATCGAACCCCAATCATTTACAAACTGTCACGTCCAAACGCCGGGCCTGGATTTTGCCTGATTTGGCGTGATGCCCCGGTCATGTTGACCCATATCATCTCTAGGAGCTAAACACCATGGTCCGTCGTATTCACACCCTCTCCGCGCTTGCCGCGTGTGCCTTGACCTTCGCTCAAGCGTCGGCCTTCGCCGATGTCAACACTTACGATTTCTCCACGGTTCAAGGGGTGGTGACGCCGGTGACGATCGGGCTGGCGACGTTTAGTTCACCGAGTGATCCGGGCGCCTTCACATTCGGGCCAAACGCTGGGCTCTACACCAACCTTGGAGCCTATGTCCTGTCCGAGGCAGGCTTCGGCGGCGCGACACTTAACATTGCCTTTTCGGCGCCGCAAACAGCGGTCAGCTTCGACTTCTCCTTAGGCGATTTCTTCTCGAGCGCAAGCAATGGGCCCGACACCTTGACCGTGACGCCGAACGTCGGCAGCGCGTCGACCGCCACCGCCTCGCTGGTTGGGAGTGATTATTATCCCGAGGGCACGTTTACCCTCACAAGTGCCACGGCGTTCTCCTCGATCGCGATCACGAGCGCCGGAGCTTATCCCATCACCATCGCGGACATGACTTCCACCTCCGCCGCCCCGGTTCCCGAAGCCGATAGCTACACGATGATGCTCTGTGGTCTTGGCATGATCGGCGCAATTGCGCGCCGCAAGAAGCGGAGCGCCGCGTAATACGGGGCACGACTCCCGGCGAGGGCGCCACTGGGTTCTGCCGCCTTGCCGGAGTTCAAGACAGCGCGGTCCAGGCGGGCCGCTGATGACGGTGCCACGTGATCAAGGGGGGCGTCGGCCCCCTTTCTGCGTCGCGGGGTTTTAGTGCTTGCCGGGACCCAGTACTGCGGTGGCGTGGATTCGGGCCCGATGCGCGGGCGCACGTCGATCTGGGAGACTCCAACGGGTCATCAATCCGCCGGCTCCAGCACAAAGCCATCGGCGTTGTACCCCAAGACGCGAGTCACCTGTTCGACCTTGCGGCCAGCCGCGGTGCGCTTGATCGAGACCACCACATTCACGGCTTCGGCGAGCAACGCGGGGTTGGCGGGGACATTGGCCTCCTGGATGAGCTGGCCGACCCGGATCAGCGCGGCCTGGGCGTCGTTGGCGTGCACCGTGCCGATGCCGCCGGGGTGCCCGGTGTTCCAAGCCTTGAGCAGTGCCAGTGCCTCGGCACCCCGCACCTCGCCGACCGCGATGCGATCCGGCCTCATACGCAAGGTGGCACGCAGCAGGCGCGTTATATCCACCCCTTCCGATGTGCGCAGAAAGACCACGTTGGGTGCCGCACACTGGAGCTCCCGGGTGTCCTCAATGATCACCAGCCGATGCTCCGGCGTCTGCTGCCCCATGGCATGAAGAATGGCATTGGCGAGCGTGGTCTTGCCCGTTCCGGTGCCTCCGGCGATCAGGATGTTGTGCCGGTTTCGCACCGCCTCACGCAAGGCATCGAGCTGGGACCGCGTAAGGATCCCCTGGACGACGTAGTCATCCAAAGTGAAGATCAAGATCGCTCGCTTGCGGATGGTGAACACCGGTCGTTCCACCACCGGCGGCATCAAACCCTCGAAACGACTGCCGTCGAGCGGCAGTTCACACTCCAGAATCGGGGTGAGCGCATTGACCACGGTGCCCAACATCGCGGCGACGGTGTCCATGACCATCTGTCCGCGTACCGAATCCATGGTCTCGCGGCGCTCCATGCCCCGGCCCAGCACGTCGACCCAAAGATAGCCGTCCGGATTGAGCATGATTTCGACGATGGCGGGATCGTCCAGGTAGCCGAGTACTGCGTCCCCAAGTTGACGACGCAGGGCCTCCAACTGGCGACCATGAAAAATCTGCGAATTGGTGACGCTCATTTCATTTGCCCAAGTGGGCGGCGACCGCAGCATGCGCGCACCGGTCCAGGGTGTTGCCCGCCGCGGCTTCAAGGTCTGGCTCCGCTTGTGGTCTGGCATGAAAGGCGAGCACCGGCCCCGCCAGCTGGAGCGCGCTGCGATGCGCGGTGACCTGTTCCTCAGTGTGGAACAGCAGGGGACGGTGCAGGGGATCGCAGCACAGACCGTCGCCCATCACCGGCCCACGCTCCAAGGCAAAGACGGTATCCGGCTCCGGCGCCTTCCCCGGTTCCACCCCTTCGTCCAGATCGCGGATCCGGTAATCGTGGGATCGATATTTTTGCAGAACCTTGAGCTGTGTCAGCATTGGACGTTTTCCTCGAGTCGTGGGAAGGCCAGACCCAGACGGGCCTGACCAAGGAAATAATCTGGGTGCCCCGTATCGGACCCCAGTAGCGGGAATCGAACGACAGGCTCGGCCAACCGGTGCCATAGAGCCAGTAGCTGCCTGGGGGTAAGGTGACGGCGCCGCGCCACTGCGGGAGGAGGATGTTCTCGTTCAGGGCGCACGAGCGGGGGACGCTCCCTGGCAACGTCTTGCCGTTGATTGAGACGCCGAAGGCGCTGACCCTAATCTGATCTCCGGGCACGCCAGCGACCTGCTTCAGGAAGGGTGTTGCACCGTTGGGACAATTGCCCTTCTCCAGGAACGCATACCAGCGCACCGGGGCGCAGAAGCTCACGTAGTCACCGCGCTGGAGAGGTCGCGAGGGCGAGCGCGCGCGCCACACGCCCAGCGGTTCCGACGCGGAGACGTTGACGCGGTACCCCAACGCGCCAGCCGCGAGCAACAGCGCCGCCGCCGCGCCGCCGATTCCAAGCGGCCAACGCAATATTGCCCACTGGGGCCGCTGATCCACCGTGGGCGGCGCGTCAGTCATGGGGCGCGTGCTCGTCTGGATGGGGCGGGATTTGGACCGCGGGTGAGCGTCCCGTGTCTGCCGATACGGGCAAAAGCCGCCTCAGGAACCCTGCATCCGTATAGTATTTGATCTTGCGGCAGTAGATCGGACTATGTCCGGCGACGAAGATGATCTCGTCGTCGGGAGGCAGGCGCATGGCCTCGTCGGGCGTGAGCAGGGGGCGCTGAATGATTTGTTCATTGGTGTTGACGTGACTGAGCACCATGGCGAAGCGGCCGCCCGAGTATTGCCGTTGGGTGTGGCTGAACGTGCCTTGACCAGACATTTTGGAGAGCAGCTCCGCGGTCTCGATCTTGTTCGGCGCGAACGCTACCCGGATATGGCAGTTCCCGGTGATCGATTCGTCCTTGCCATACGCGGCATAGAGTTGCGACAGGTCCTGCACGATGAGCAGGGCTTTAAGGCCATAACCGGCAATGAAGGCCAGGGCCTCCTGAAAGATATCCAGCCTGCCCAGGCTGGGAAATTCATCCAACAGCAGCAGCAACCGACGCGGATAGCGGCTCCGGCTTTTTCCTCCGGCCTCGAAGTCCATGCCTTCGGTAAGCCGCCGCACAACCTGGTTGATGATCAACCGGGTGAGGGGCTTTAGCCTGTCCTTGTCCGACGGTGGCACCACCAGATACAGACTGGTCGGCCGTTCCATGAGGCTCCTGAGCGAGAAGTCAGAATGGCAGGTGTTTTGCGCGACGACCTCATCCTTGTAGAGGGAAAGGAAGGACAGCGCAGTGGAGAGCACGCCCGAGGCCTCGTTTGCGGCCTTGTTGAGGAAGGACTGGGCGGATTGGGCGACGACCGGATGGGGATGATTCCCCAGATGATTCGTCGTCTGGATGTCCTTCATTACCTCCTGAATGCTCTTGCCGGGGGTGGACAGCAGACTTTGCACCCGCGCGAGGCTTTTGTCGGCCTCCGCGTAGAGCACATGCAGGATCACGCCGACCAGCAAGTCGAAGCCGGTCTTGGCCCAGTGGTCATTCAGACCCTTGCCGTCCGGATCAACGATCATGGTGGCGATGTTCTGCACGTCACGCGTCTCAAACTCGCTGCGCGTGCGAATTTCCGATAGCGGGTTGAAATGCGCCGAATCGGGGCTGGTGGGATCAAACTTGATGACGCGCTGGCCGAGCACCCGGCTACGGAAGCCGCTGGTCAAGTGCCAGTTCTCGCCCTTGATGTCATGCACCAGTACCGACTCCTGCCAACTGAGCAGCGTCGGGATCACGATGCCCACCCCCTTGCCACTGCGCGTGGGCGCAAACACCATGATGTGTTCGGGGCCAGAATGGCGCAGATAATGGATCCCCTTGCGGTGGGGCGCTACGGCGCCTAGGTAGACGCCGCCGGCGTTGTCGGCGCGGGGCGGCAGGCCGGTGCTTTCCGTTTCTGCATCGCTTGCCCAGTGGGCCGACCCGTGCAGGTCATTGCGCTCGACAGCCGCCTTGCGGGTTCGAGCGTATGCGTAGCCCACCGGGACGAGCAATGCAGCGAGGCCGCCCAGTTCCATCAAAACATGAGCGCGGACGAAGAGGTTTAGTACCGCCTCGCCATAGAACGGATTGTCGTACTTAAGCGACCAGACCACGATCATCCAGGGCGCATAGATGCGCCGGTACATGGGCGTGCCCAGGTGTGGCGACCAGTGCAATTTCCACGCCGCGTATTCCGTTGCCACCCCGAATGCTGCGAGCGAGATCATGAGGAACAATCCGAGGGCGGGCCAAACGATGCGCGTAAGATCGCGCTGCGCCTTGGGTATCTGGTAGAGGACTTCCTGAGTCATGGGGTTGAGGCGGTGTTGAAGGCTTCAAGCCAGATCTACGCGGATTGTCCCGGAGCGCAACTCGGGGCCGGCAATTGCCTTGGCGGCAAGGATGCGCTCGCCGCTCTGCTGACCCGGGTTCCATCGCGCATCTGGATCGCGCCGCGCTTCAATGTGCGCATCGTGCCTGGCTCGCGTTGTCGCGTGAGCCGCGTCCAGCCTGAGGCTGACATTACGGGCACGGAGTGCTTGGGCATCCCGCTCGGCTTCAGTCTGGGTCTGCACCGCGCCCTGCGTATCGCGCTCAAGGTCGCGCCCGGGCTCCTTTGCGCGTTCCAGCTCAATCAGGCGTTGCTGAACCAGCAGGGTAGTCAGGCCCCACGGCGTGATCTCGCCGGCGTCGCAATACAGCGCGGCCTCAATCAGCGCCGCGCGTTGCGTGGTCGATATTGCTGTGAATCCACCGATGTTCACCGCTTCCAGGGCATCACCCAGGTGCGGATTGGTCGCAAGCGTGTGGCGCGCCGCCATCCAGACTCTTCCGGGGATTTCAAGTTCGGTATCACTTACGCGGGGGTAGCCGCAGGCGTCCAAGAGGTCCCACATATTTGATCGGGCGACCGTTGCCGAATGTACTTGGACAATCACGGGTCTGGTCCGCGCGGGCTTGGGGCGCTTGTCGCCGAAGGCGGGTCCACTGTACATGAAAGGGCGCTTGCGGCGGGGTCAAAAACGGAGGTCGGCGACTTCCAGGGTGGCTTGACCCCAGTGGGTGAGGCCACCTTCCTTTGCAACTTGGTGTTCGAGGGCGAGATCCAGTTCGTCGCTGAGGTAGAGCGAGGCCTTGACGCCTGCATCCACGGCCCGAGCAATTCGCAGCGGATCCGCTCTCAGGAGTTTGGCCCAATCGGCGGTGTACGCCGCGTGTTGTTCCTGGGTCATGTCGGGATTGTCGCCGGCATAAGGCACCCCCAGTTCCTGACACAGCAGATAGGAGCCGACTTCCGCCGCGATTTCTTCCGCCGCGTAGGACAGGCTGCCGAAGCTGCCGCCCAGCTCGCGGGCGAGGCGGGAGGGATGGCCGCTTGCATGCGTCAGCTCATGGGCGAGCGTGGAGTCGTAGCCGTATTGGGTGTGAAACGAAGACCGGGACGGAATATGGACACGATCGCTTGCCGGAGCGTAATAGGCCTTATCACTGCCCGGGACTTCCACCACCTGCACGCCGAGGCTGCTTGCCAAGGCCTCCAATTCCCGGGTCCTGGGCAGGAGGATATCTGCGCCGCTGGCTTGCATGGCGGGGATCCCGTCGACTTGCTCGGCGTTGAATACGGCCACGCGCTTGAACACCAGGATCTTATTGCGCGTGTTTTCGACCCTGGGGTCGTCGTGGGCCCCCCTGTCCTCCCGGATGACCTCCACGGGCAAGTGGATGAGGCTGGCGGTCTCTCCTTTGCGCACCTGCCAACCGTGCTGAATCGCCTGCCGGTATCCCATCCAGCGCGGATCGACATATCCCGCGAGCGCCGCGCTCAGGTTCAGGTCAAGCCGGTTGAATCCGCGATACGGCTGCCCGGTGACCGCATTGTGAGGCCGCGAGCTGGTGACGCCGAATTGCGGTGTCCAGGGCTTCTGCCAGGGCGGGATGTTTCCGCTGTCCAGCATCTGCTGTAGGCGAGCACTGAAGCGTTCGAGGAGGTTTTTCTTGCTGACGGGCATGACCGGGGTCCTTGAGCTTGGTTACCGGTAATCGGCACCCGGGGAACCCGACCTGGACTCAAGGTCGGGCCGAAGACCTTCAGATGCCCAGTTCGATGTCGGGGGAATGGATCGCCGGCGCGGGGGGCGTGAGATTGGCTTCTTTCTCCTTCGGAGCGAGCGCGTGCACCTTGACGTCAAGCTGATGCTCGATGACCGCAACTTCGTACGGGTCCTTGACCCTGGCAAGATCTGCCATGGCCTCATTCATGCGAACGATCCCGCCCTGGCCCGTGATCGGAATGAACTCACTCTGGCCCTGGGCGTCCTTCGCGAACTCCGCCACGCGCATGGCGGCGAAACGCCCGTCCTTGCCGTCAACACCCACTATGCGTACCAGCAGGGTGGCCTGACCCTCGCGCTCGATCTTTCCGGAAAAATACCGGCGGCCCTCATGCGCCTTTGCCTTGAGATCGAAGGAATGCCGTTCCCGGGTCCCATCCGGACTGCTGAGCGCAAAGCTCGCGCGCAGGTCATTC
>JBKQNQ010000443.1:0-3036 GCA_052145875.1 Thiobacillaceae bacterium | reverse complement strand
CCCCGAACAGTGCACCCAGTTGCTCGATCAGCCCACAAGCCACCCCCTCGACACGCGCGATACCGCCATGTTTGAACTGTTCTATTCTTCTGGACTGCGCTTGTCTGAACTCACTGGAATGAACGTGATGAACCTGGACTTGAACACGCGCGAGGCAACTGTAACGGGTAAGGGCGCTAAAACACGGATCGTGCCTATCGGTGGGAAAGCCTTCGATGCACTGCAATCGTGGCTAGACATACGTCATTCTTGGGTTGCCGCAAACGAGCCCGCCCTATTTCTCAACCGCCACGGAAAACGACTCACGCCGCGCAGCGTGGGGATGCGGCTGGAACGTGCCGCCATCAAAGCCGGCTTGCCATTTCATGTCCATCCACACATGCTGCGCCATTCGTTTGCAAGCCATGTCTTGCAATCGTCGGGGGACCTTCGCGCAGTGCAGGAAATGCTGGGTCACGCAAGCATTTCCACGACCCAGGTCTACACGCATTTGGACTATCAGCACCTGGCCAAGGTCTACGACCAGGCGCACCCGCGCGCACGCAAAAAATAGCCCAAGCCCAGGACAACTCCCGTCTCCCAGTGACCAAAGACCGCACTCAATAAACATCGTTTTCGGTCGATTGCCCATGCATGGGCCCAATTTCCATCGAAGCAGAAGACCAGGAATGCCCTTCATCAGAGAAGGCGCACAGGCTGGCAAGGGGGTGGCTGCGCGACTGCCGCACACCATGCCGGCTCGTGTCTGCCCTATGCATCATGGTGGTGCTGAATTTCGTTGTGGCGGGGTCTGCGCTCATCCATCGAGCGAGCCACGATATTTCGGATGCCCTTAAGCAGCAACAAGCGTTGCACCTGGGCGCGATCATTAAAGATATTTCCGGTGACATCTCGCAGCCGAGCCACACGACGATTGAAGCGAACTTGAACGTCGCGGCAAGTGCCCAAGACCTGAAGCAACTGACGTTCACCACGAACGATGGGCACGTGCTCTCAGCCGCCATCCCATATCTGCCAGCAGACCGACCGGAATGGTTTTCACGGCTACTGGATTTACACGTTCCCCCGGCCGCCCAAATTCTCTGGAAAAACAGCCCGGCCTCCGGGACGTTGAGCCTATCGCTCTCATCACGCGTTCAGGAAGATTATCTGTGGCATTTAATGTGCTGGTGGGCAATTGGGTCGCTCGTCGGGCTGGCACTGGCTAGTGGTGTCGTCGCCCACCTTCTCCGGCTCAACGTGAAAAATCTACTCAGGTTGCGGCTAGCCGCACGTCAGGTTCAAAGCGGTGCGGCTTCCCTGAAAACAGCCGACAACCCCGATCAGCCTCCCGAACTGCGGGAGACGTTCGAAGCCTTCCAGCACCTGGCTGAGACCCTGCAAGGCATGCGTGACACCTTACATAGCCAGCAACTTGCGATTAATCGGGAAAAGGATCGTTGGCAGATTACGCTCTCCTCGATCAACGATGGCGTCGTGGTCACTGATGCCGCCAACTGCGTAATCTATATGAATCCGGCCGCCGAAGTTCTGTTAGAAACACCGCAGGAGGTTGCATACTCGAATCCGATCTCACGGCTACTGCCAATTGATGACCACGAGCAAGAGGATCTCCATCAGTTTGTCCAGGCAACGACCGTTCCCAATCTCCCCGTTACCGGCACCCTTATGCTCTCCTGCTCCCACGAGCAAAAGGTATCTCTGAGCTGCAGTTGCTCGCCGTTCAATCACCGGCATCAGCGCGGCGCCATTTACGTGCTACGTGATGAAACCGAGAAGAAGCGGCTCATGGACAATCTGCGACTCATGGCTTTCCACGACAGTCTCACAACCCTTCCAAACAGACGGGCCGTGGAAGGACGTCTGGAGCGCGCCCTGCGAACAGCCAAGAAGGACGGAGTCCAACACATGTTCTGCTATATCGACCTGGATCATTTCAAGCTGATCAACGACACGTGCGGCCATTCCGCCGGTGACTTGCTGCTTGCAAACCTTGCGAAGCAGATGACTACCGAGCTTCCCGCCAATGCCTATCTGGGTCGCCTGGGTGGGGATGAGTTCGGACTTATCCTGTTTGACGCCCAGGCGGCACATGCCAAGGCTGTCTGCCACCGATTGATCCGGTGCATTCAGGCTTTCCGCTTTACTCACATTGGTCGGAGTTTTTCGGTGGGTGCGTGCGCCGGCATCACTCGCATTGACCAAAGCTCACGGTCACTGGAGGAAGTCATGATTCAGGCGGATATGGCTTGCTATCGGGCCAAAGCAGAGGGGCCTGGATTAATGCGGGTCTTTGAAGCAGACGAGATCGGATTCCGCCGGCTTCAGGAAGAAATGGGTCTGGCTGCTGACTTTACCCAGGCGCTCGAGTCCGGCCGTTTCCTGCCCTACCGCCAGCTCATTCAGGCAGTCGACCCGACTGCCCAATCACATTATGAAATTCTAGTGCGTGTCAAACGACCGACGGGCGAAGTCGACGGTCCGGGGAAACTGCTTCCCGCGCTCGAACGCTATGGCCAAGCCCCCATTCTGGATCGATGGATGCTGCAAAATGTGCTCGCCTATCTCTCCTATCAGCCCGAGGATCACGCCGTCTATTTCATCAATCTATCGGGCAAGACACTCGCCGACGAATCCTTTCTCGCGACCGCCCGTGACCTCTTGGAGCAGTACCAAATGCCCCCAAGCCGAATCGGCTTTGAAATCACGGAGACCGCAGCAGTGGCCAATTTAAGCAGTGCCCGCGGCCTGATTGAAGGCTTGCGTGAGCTCGGTTGCCGTTTCGGCCTGGACGATTTTGGACGCGAAGCATCCTCGTTTTCGTATCTCAAACACTTACCGGCGGATTTCATTAAGATCGACGGCAGCTTCGTGCATCACATGGTCGATGACAAGCAAGATCAGGCAATCGTGCGCTCGATCATTCAGCTGTCCAAGGATTTCGGCTTACGTTCCGTGGCCGAGCATGTGGAGGATGAACAAACCGCGACACTGCTGCGCGAAATCGGCGTTGAATACCTGCAGGGCTACCATATT
>JBKQNQ010000442.1:0-3309 GCA_052145875.1 Thiobacillaceae bacterium | reverse complement strand
CAGGGCAACTGGTGCGGGCGATCCCGAAGATACCTAACTTTCGCCAACGCTACAGTTCCGGCGGGCTGACGGACACTCAATGGAAGAAGCTGCTCCGATCATTTGTTCGGCAGACGGCACAAGGCTGCTGTGAACACGCCGAGGCGCTCTGCATGATCGAGTTGGGGCTGCGCAACTGCGAGGTGGTTCATCTTCGGCTGCAAGACATCGACTGGGAGTTGGGCATAGTTCGTGTGCCGGTAATGAAAACCGGAGTCGCCCGCATCGTCCCGCTACCAGCGACAGTGGGCGACGTTCTGCGCCATTATCTTAAACGTTTCCGTGGAGCCAGCCAGAGTGACCGGGTATTTCTGCGGCACGCCAAAATGTCCGGAAACCCGGTCAGCACGCATTGCGTGCGGATGGCAATGCGGCGTGGTTACCGTCGTTGTGGGTTTCCCGGAGCCTACGGCGGGACGCACGTCTTGCGGCGGACTTTCGCTACCCGGCTACACGCGCGCGGAGCGGACCTGCGTGAGATCGGCGATCTCCTTGGCCACCAGGACCCGATGACCACCAGTCTCTACGCCGATGTCACCGTCTCCGACATGCGCGTGCTCGTTCAACCCTGGCCCCTCGTATGAAACCCATCACCATGCATTCCCGGGTGCGCGCGTATCTCGCGCACCGTCGCAAGCTCGGATTCGTATTGAGCATACAAGCCTATCACTTGCGCAAGTTCGCTTCCTTCGCTGACAAGACGGCGCCGGGGCAGCCGCTCACCGCCGCTCTCGCACTGCAGTGGGCAACCTCGGTCGGTCACAATCGGTGCGGTTATCACGCCATGCGTTATCAGTCGGTGCGCGGTCTGGCGCGCTATCTCGCGGCCCTCGATTCGCGGACGGAGGTGCCGCCAGCGCGGATGCTCGGTTCAACGTGCATTCGGCGGCAGCCGCACATTTACACGCCTGAGCAGGTTCGTCTCATGATGAAGCGGTCGCGGCAGCTCCCGCATCGGACCTCCTATGCTGCACTCCGGTCATTGACTCTTGAAACAATGATCGGGTTGGCGTTCTGCACGGGACTTCGCCCGGCAGAGGTGTGCAAGTTGCGGCTCATCGACTTCGACCCTCGGGCGCACACGATAGTGATTACTCAAACGAAGTTTAGTCCGCAGCGAACCTTGCCATTACATTCAACCGTCGTGCGGGCGCTGGAACGTTACCAGAAGGCGCGACGACGGATCATTCCATTCGGTGATCATTTCTTTGTCAGCCGGCGCGGGGGGCCTTTCACACCCGAGAAGATTGGCTATTACTTCCACTTGCTCGCCCGTGGCATCGAACCCAATGGCGCGCGGCCCATGGTTCGCTTTGGCGATCTGCGACACACTTTTGCCACCCGCCTGATCTCTGGCTGGAGCCGCCAAGGCGAACCGACGCCTCACTACTTGGCACTGTTATCGCGCTATATGGGGCACAAACAATTCAACGCCACTTGGTGGTATGTATCACCTGACTGCTCGTCGCTCAAGAGCGCGATGCAGCTCTTTCGACGATTCCAACAAAATCAAACATCCAACCATTCCCCGCTATGACTTCCAATCCATTCCCCATCCTCATCGAACGTTTCTTTACCGATCATCTTCGCACACAACGCAACGTCAGCCCGCTGACGATTGAGGCTTACAGCGACACCTTTCGTATTCTGCTGAAATACCTCGCCGAAAAGCATCGCCAGACAATTGATCGGCTCACCTTCCGTGAGTTTGGGGCCGACGATATTCTGGCTTTTCTCGACCATCTCGAACGCGTGCGTGGTAATTGCGTGCGTTCCCGCAACGCACGTTTGGCTGCCATCCGGGCCTTCGCGCATTTTGCCTTGGCCTATTCCGGTCCTGCTTTTGCGGTCGCCAACCAGCGGATTCTGGCGATCCCATGTAAGCGCACCACGAAGCCAGTGCTGAGTTTCATGAACCGCGAAGAGGTTATGGCGGTGCTCGCCGCCATCGATATCACGACGAACTCCGGCCGACGGGATCATCTGTTTTTCAGTCTCCTTTATCAAACCGGGGCTCGCATCTCGGAGGCGTCACAACTTTGCCCCGGTGACGTTCGGGATCGGTTTGTGCGGCTGCACGGCAAGGGCCGAAAGGAGCGGGCGATTCCAATCGCAAAAGATTTGATGGCCCGGCTGCACGTGTGGGTGAAGACAAACAAGGTGTCGCCAGACCACCCAATATTCGCAAACCGGCAGGGTGCCGCGCTGTCCCGCGAAGGCATCGCGCTCCGTCTTGATCTTGCAGTGCGCAAAGCGGAGCAGACTTGTCCATCATTGCGGGGACGCCGAATCACCCCGCATACTTGGCGTCACTCAACTGCGATGCACCTGCTGCAAGCCGGCGTGCCGCTGGAAGTCATCGCTCTCTGGCTCGGCCACGAGCAACCGGCGGTGACGCATACCTACGTGCAGGCCGACATCAAAATGAAGCAGGAATGCATGAAGCTTCTTGAACAACCCAGCAAACCAAGACGCAAACGCGACCCTATGCGGTTCTCCCGGCTGCTATCATTTCTGGAGGCCCAATAATTATCCCAAGTTCCCATCAGGTAGCTGCGCGGTTTTTACCCTAAATCGCACACCGGGCCGTCACCAACTTGGGATAATCCAGCACTCAGCATAAATAATTGGAAATCAAATAATCATCGCCCGTGATGAAAAACACCGTGCCGGTGCGGCCTAAATTGGGGCAGACAATTCCCCACCTTGAATCAAACGCCTTAATTTATTTTCTAGGCTTAAATTCACGAACCATACGTTGTGCTTCGACTATTTGCTCCGTAGTCATGTTTCTCTCAATAATAGCTAGATTTTTTTTTGGCGTCGGCCACGTCTTGCAACGAAGCCAAGTTGAACCATTTGTAAGCCTCCACAATATTCTCCTCCATTCCTTGTCCATTGTAACAGCAGATGCCTAAATTGAGTTGAGCCATAGCGTAATTTTGATTGGTGGCCCTATAAAACCACTTCGCCGCCTCCTCTTCATTCTTCCGCACACCTTGGCCATCGCGGTAGAAGCAGCCCAGATTGAATTGCGCAATGGCGTAATTCTGCTCGGCGGCATTGCGATACCACTTAACCATCTCAACCGAATCCTTCGGCACGGCATCACCATTGGCATAGCAGACGCCCAAATCCATTTGTGCATTGATGTCATTCTGTTCGGCAGCCATCCGAAACCATTTCACCGCCTCTACTGGATCCTTCGCCACACCTTGGCCATCACGGTAGATGCAGCCCAGATTGAATTGCGCAATGGCGTAATTCTGC
>JBKQNQ010000441.1:0-8113 GCA_052145875.1 Thiobacillaceae bacterium | reverse complement strand
CGGGGAAGTCGACGTTCATTCGCGCCGTATCGGCAGCCCGACCAAAGGTGGCGGATTATCCCTTTACAACCTTGCATCCCAACTTGGGAGTGGTGCGCGTATCCCATGATAGGAGCTTTGTCATAGCTGACATCCCCGGCTTGATCGAAGGCGCCGCAGAGGGCGCGGGCCTGGGCCACCAATTCTTGCGCCATCTGCAGCGCACCCGGCTGTTGCTGCATCTGGTCGATGTGTCACCGAGCTGGGTCGAGGCCGATCCAGTGCGCGATGCACGGGCGATCATGGCGGAACTGCGCAAATACGATGAAGCGCTTTACCAGAAGCCCCGTTGGTTAGTGCTAAACAAGGTGGACATGTTGGATGAGACAGAACGACACAGGACTGTCGCCGAATTTCTTCAGACCCTTGGCTGGAGCGGCCCGGCGTTTGCGATCTCAGCATTGACGGGAGAAGGGTGCGACACGCTCACCTACGCCATTCAGGATTACCTGGATACCGTAGTCAGGCCGGAGGTTGTCGCCGAGAGCGAATCGTTGGATCTGCCGGATGGGACGGGCACATCAGCGTAGACTTCATCTGAAGGGCATTGCGATGGACCTGCCCCATTTTATCGCGCTCGTCTTCTCGCGCGCTTCAATCAAAAGCGCGCCGGCCGACTGAAATCAGGTTGTCAGCCTTCGATAGATATCAGCCACCTTCAGCGGCAATTTGCGCACTTCATCGATTTCCACAAAATTGGCGTGGCCGTACATGTGCGGCAGGTATTCTTTGCCTTCGCGGTCAATGGTGATGCAAAAAGGGTGGATCCCGCTGCGGCGGGCTTCGAACAGGGCCTGACGCGTGTCCTCGATGCCATATTCGCCGCGGTAGATATCGAAGTAGTCGTCCGGCTTGCCATCCGAGAGGGTAATCAGCAGTTTGGTCTTGGCGTCGACTTCATTTAGCAGGCCGGACAGGTGACGGATCGCGACGCCCATGCGCGTATAGTCCTGTGGGATGATGCCAGATATGCGGCCGCGAACCTCTCTATCATAAGGTTCCGCAAAGGTCTTGACGCGAAAGATCTCGCAGCGTTTGCGCGTGGTGCCCGAAAAACCATAAATGGCGTAGCGATCACCGAGCGTTTCCAGAGTTTCGCACAGCAGCACCAGCGATTCGCGTTCCGCCTCGTTAATCCAGCCTTTGGTTGATCCACTCATGTCAACCATAAACATCACCGCGACATTGCGATCGGCGCGGTGCTTGTGCATCAACAGCCGGTCGCTCATCTCTGAGCCATCGCGTGTGTCAGCCAGCGCTTCCACCAGTGCGTCAATATCCACTTCATCGCCATATGGCAGGCGTTTTTCGAGACGGTTTTCGTCGCGCATAATTTCAAACGTGCGACGCAGGTGTTTCAGCAGCCCCTTGTATTTTTGCCGAGTTTGATCAACGAAATCGTCATATACGGGGTGCACGGCTCGCTCCCGCAAAACGCACCAATTCTTTCGATAATGCTGGCGTCCATGATCCCACTCATGATAGAGGTGGGCGCCTTCTTCATGGTAGGTCCCCTGCCAGACCGCATCGGGATCCTTCTCCGCTCGGGCATAGAGGGTAGGGTCGTATTCGCCGTCGCCTGCCGGCTTGAGAAATTCCGGGGGCACCTCCCCCCAATCGAGCGCGATGGACGTCAGCAGCTGTTTCACCTCCACGGGTGGGTCGATCGGCGCGTCGTCGAGTACCAGCTCCATGGCAAGACCGGGTTGCCGGTCTTCTTCCACGGGCTTCGTCCTGAATTCGGGAGGCGGAGCGGCTGCGAGGGTGGACGCGCCCTTCCGATGCTCATCAGCCAGTTCTGCTAGCTTGATTCTGAGCAGCATTTTTTCCCGTGATTTGCGTGCCTCGGTGCAGGCGGTGACGGCTTCAACACGGAGCTCGGGGCGGAACCAGGATGGTGAAGCAGGTTCAAGCGCATAGGCCAGTTCAAGGAGCGACAGGGTATCGCTTGCCGTGGCCGTCTTGTGGGAGAGCGTCTCGGCCAATGAGGTCCATTTTGGGGACCCGCTGCCAATTTTGTATTTCCGCTTAAGATGCTGCAGGTCACGGTGCAACCCCGGCAACATGTCAGCGAGTCTAGCCTCTAGCCGAAAAAGCTCGAGCGTGTGAAAGGCGTCGCGTGCCCGGTGCGGGTCGGCAAACTCATTAAAGATGGCGAAATCGGGCCGGAAGCTACCGAAGCGGGTTTGCGCCCACATGAGCGCGACAAGCCCCTTGGCAAGGATAAAATTATCTTCCGCATTACCGAGGGGCGCGAGTATGTCGGGAAGATAAAGGGTTTCACTGTCTGTGTATGCACCATCACCGCGCTCCAGTTTGAGCTGACGCCCCGACAGGCCCTTGAGAAAATTGGCCAGGACAGCTTTGTGCTGGTCCAGATGAACGCCATTGACCTCCTTGTGCCGCAGGGACTCAAAGTTCTCCACTTCGCGAATGACCTTGAGCGCAGCGGCGAGCCCGCTACGGTCGAAGTTGTCCACCGCGTGAAGTGCCCAGGCTTCGATGACGCGGCGATCGAATTGATCGAGTGCTGCAACGGCACGTCCGGCAAATTCATAGCTTACCTGAATATTGGTGGTGGCAATCCGCCGCACCCAATCCAGGACGAAGTCCTGCACGTCGCGGTCTGCCCGCGCAATCGTGCTTGCAAGGCCGTCGACCTTGTGAAAGCTAAATTCCACGTCCAGCCACACTTCGAGCAGGCGCGTAATCTCATCGGCACTAAGCGGTGCAATTGCCATGACGCTATTTGGCCGCGGGGGGCGGCCCGTCATTCGCAGGGGTGCCGATCCGAATCCAGTCGTTTTCGTTTAACTGGACTTCGTATTTGACCCAACGTAGGAACTCCTCTATGGGCACGCTGCCATAACGGCCGCGTGTGGACCCCGCCACACCTTTGAATGCGACAACTTCCGTTCCAGTATGAGGATCAATAGCACGGGCGCTCACCCTACGCACGCCCCAAGTGCGGCCGTAGGCGCCGTTGCTGTAGTAGTGGCCGACGCGAATCCGGGAATCTGTCATGAGCCAAGGGGTGATATGCGCGCTGAATCAGAACATCGCCGCGATCAGTTCGTTGACCGCCTGGATCAGGTCGCTGTCATCGGTCAAGGCCTGCGCGATGGCGCCTTGGCAAGCGGTGCGTGCCTCGACGCCTTGTGCAACTAATTTGCCGGCATGTACCAGCAGCCGTGTGGAGGCACCTTCATCAAGCCCGTTGCCCTTCAAATTGCGGGTCATTTCCGCGAGTTTAACGAGTTTGTCGGCAACGAGTTCATCCACGCCCGTTTCCTTGACGATAACCCTGCGTTCGAGATCTGGTCGCGGGTAATTGAATTCGATTGCAATGAAGCGCTGGCGTGTGGACTGCTTCAGTTCCTTTAGCACGCTCTGGTAGCCTGGATTATAAGAAATGGCGAGACAGAACTCCGGCCCTGCGGACAGGGTCGTGCCCAATTTTTCCATGGGCAACAGGCGACGATCGTCCGCAAGCGGGTGAATGACCACCATGGTGTCCTTGCGCGCCTCGACGATTTCATCCAGGTAGCAAATCGCGCCCATGCGGACTGATCGGGCAAGGGGCCCATCAACCCAGGTCGTCTCTCCGCCTTTGACGAGATATCGCCCCACCAGATCGGAGGCGGTCAGATCATCGTGGCACGAGACGGTAACCAGAGGGCGCTTAAGCCGCCATGCCATGTATTCTATAAAACGCGTTTTACCACATCCGGTTGGGCCCTTGAGCAAGATGGGAATCCGGGCCGAGTAGGCGGCCTCAAACAGTCCAACTTCGTTGGCGACCGGCTCATAGTAGGGCTCGTTGCTGACGACGTATGAACTGGCGTCGAGTGGGTTATTCATGAGTGTTGTGGCCAGGTCAGAAGCAATTCAGGCTATTCTTCTTGACGTTGAGCTCCTTGATCTTCTTGTCCCATTCGCTTTCCTGCTGGGCGGAATAGGCCTTGTCACGGGCGCTATCCATTTTGTCCATTAATCCGCTAATCTGATCGGAGAGCGCGTCGCACGGGCTTTTCTGCGTACGTTCGGCTTTGAGTACGCGTTTGCCTCCTGCCGCTGCGCGCGGTGGCAGGCCGGGCACATGCGCCTGCGTGCTGTCACCTTTTCCTGGAGAGGGTCCGCCCGTCTCAGAAACTTCCGGCCCGACATCAGGGTCAATGGCTTTGGCTTCCTTCAGGCCCGGGAACTTGCGACATGGAATATTGGAATACGTCACATCCATCGCGGCATCGACGCACTTGTAAAGCTCTTCGGCCTGCGCGGGCAGGGCGAAGATGCTGATTAGCAAAAGGGTCGAGCGCACCGTCTTTCCCTGTCAGGCGTCACCGATCTTGTATTTGTCGTAAATCGCATCGTCGGGAAGCGGTTTGACGAACGTTTCGGTCGGAAGTTTCTCCACGATTTTGTCGAGGATTCCTTCGCGTTCCTTCTTGCGTGCCATTCGCCGCTCCAGTGCGTCGGGTCGCACGGGAATGGTGATCTCGTTAAACAGGACGTGGCGCACGAGGCGGAAGCCGAAGTTCATCAATTCGAGATCGTCACTCCACTTCGCCTTGTCTGCTTCCGCAACATCATAGACATCTTCAAATGACGGGGAAGTAACGAAGGCGCGAAATTGGTCCACGTCGTAACACGCCATGAAAAATAATTGCAGACTGCGCTGCGAGGCATTGCCAACGGTCGGGCCGGCCGATTTCTTTTTCAACACAAGCTGGCGCCAGCCGCGGCCATAATCGTCGTATTCCTGGATGCCCTGTTCGGTGCGGTAGTCTTCTATGGTCAGGGAACGCGGTTCGAAATGGCCCTTGCAATGATCTTCCTTGACCAGTGCGTACTGGGCACGGTCGGAAGATTCGTCCGCGCGGCGCATGGATAGCAGCGCGATGGGATAGTATCGGCAAGCGGTGGGACGGTCTTCATATACGCTGCAGCCTTCGGGCACCATGAACTGGCAGGCCATACCATTTTCCACTGGCTTGAATTTGACGCCAGCGATGTCACCGCGGCCAAATTCGAATGGGAACGTATACTTCTGCAAGAATTCGGTGGAAGATATTCCCAGTCGTTTTTTTAGCCGAATGATGTCATAGGGGGTAAGGATGATATCGATATTGCTGCAGCACGCGTTCCAGCACTCGATACCCTTGCGGCACTGAAACTGGATGACCTTGTTGCCTTCCATGGTTTCGGGCATAACGGGGCTGGCGATAAACGGCGAGTCGCCGATTAGCTCTTTGAAGTCGTCACTCATAATTCCTCAACACACCTTAACTAAACATAGCGCCTAAAATCTAGCTCGCAACCGGATGTCGGGTGCTGCCGTGCAACGCGTCCACCTGCACACCGCGGTCCCTTCGCTGTCCTGCCCTTTGGGCAGCGCGGCGATTTCTGCGACTACGCTTAAAATGAAAAAACCGGACGCCTTGCGACGCCCGGTTCTATTGTAGGCCTTAACGCAGTTTAATGCGCGGCGGCCTTGAACAGCTTGGATTTATCCACCAGATCGTAGTGCTTGCGCTTGAAGCAATTCCACTTCTTGGAGTCCCTGTCATACACGGAGTTGACGAAACATTTCCAATTCTCTTCGTCCACGAAATTCTTGTCCATGCGATAGTAGAACCCGGGATAACGGCTTTCTTCACGGAACTGGATGTGCTTCATGTGGGCTTCCGCGGTCAGGATGCGATGGTAGTTCTCCCAGGCACGCAGCAGTTCATGCAAGTCCTTGGCGCGCATCTTCAGAGCGTCTTCCTTGAGCATTTCCAACTTCTCTTCGGCGACACCAAGCATCTTGTCGTTGGTGGTGTAGTAGGTGGCCACGCCAGCAACATACTCGTCCATGATCTTCTGCAGACGGAACTGCAGCATCTTGGGCGTAATGTAGTGGGGGTTCATGTCGATTGCTGTGGTGTAGTCCTTGAATTCCAGGTAGGTGCGCACTGGACGGTAGATGTCTTCCACCAGTTGCTCCACGGAGGTATCCAACTCAGGCTTCATGTCCTTGTTGTCGATGCAGTACTTGACCATCGACTTGGCGCACAGGCGCCCTTCGGCATGAGAGCCGGAAGAGAACTTGTGGCCGGACGCGCCCACGCCGTCACCGGCGGTGAACAGGCCCTTGACCGTGGTCATGGAACGGTAGCCCCAGTTCCAGCCCTTGGGCAGGTGGGCGGGGATCTTGCCAGCATCGGCATGATCTTCGGTCGTCGGTGCCCCCAAATCCTCCGGACCCGACACCCAAATTCCGCAGCAACCGGAGTGGGAGCCAAGCAAGTAGGGCTCGGTCGGCATTAACTCGGAGTTCTTTTTCTCGGGCTAAATATTTTCGCCGACCCAAATGCCGCACTGGCCGATGCACATGTCAAGAAAGTCTTCCCATGCTTCCGCTTCGAGGTGCTTCACTTCACGCGGGGACAGAGTCTCACGCAGTTTTGCCAGCGCAGTCACGGTATCCATATAAATCGGACCGCGGCCTTCCTTCATTTCCTTGAGCATCAGGTGGTTGCGCAGGCAAGAGGCAGGAACGGCGGCCTGCCCATATGGGGGGTAGTCATTCAGCAGTTCCTTGTTCTTCACCATGTACACTTCGCCGTTCGCGTTAGTGGCTTGGGCCTTGAACAGGAGGAACCATGCGCCGACGGGCCCGTATCCGTCCTTGAAGCGGGCAGGCACGAAGCGGTTTTCCATCATGGTCAGTTCGGCACCCGCTTCAGCGGCCATTGCGTAGGTGGAGCCCGCGTTCCACACCGGGTACCACGCGCGGCCCGTACCCTCGCCCACAGAACGGGGACGGAAGATGTTTACGCAACCGCCTGCAGCCAGAAGAATCGCCTTGGCCTTGTATACAAACACCTTGTGCTCACGCGTGGAGAAGCCCACAGCACCGGCGATGCGGTTGGGGTCATTCTTGTCGTTGACCAGCTTGACGATGAATACGCGTTCGTCGATGCGGTCCATACCAAGGGCCTTCTTGGACGCTTCAGCCACGATCCATTTGTAGGATTCCCCGTTGATCATGATCTGCCATTTGCCTGAACGTACCGGCTTGCCACCGTCCTTCAGTGCGGGCATCCCTTTGGAGCCGTCATGCCGTTCGCCGTTTTCGTCGGTCTTCCAAATCGGCAGGCCCCATTCTTCGAACAGGTGGACGGACTCATCGACGTGGCGGCCCAAGTCATAGGCGAGGTCATCGCGGGTGATACCCATGAGGTCGTTGGAGACCATCCGGGCATAGTCAGCGGGATCCTGCTCGGAACCAATGTAGGTGTTGATTGCAGACAGGCCCTGAGCCACGGCGCCAGAGCGGTCCATCGCGGCCTTGTCCACCAATTTGATTTTGAGATCGACACCGGCTTCAACCTTGGCGGCCTCAGCCCAGCGCATGATTTCATAACCAGCGCCACAGCATGCCATGCCGCCGCCGATCAAGAGAACGTCCAGGTCCTCTTCAACTACTTCAGGATTTCCAAATTCACCAGCCATTTTGCGTTACTCCATTAACTATGAATAGTTGTGCTACACGAAATTACTTGCGGATTAGTTCGGCAGGATTGCCGGCGCGGTAGCCGCCCGACTGAACAAAGAAGCCAGTCTTAGCAACGTTTGCCATCGTGGCATTTGGCTTGCCGCCGTACGGATCAATCGAGCCCTCGGGCGTGGTGCGGATCGGGAACTTGAAGCGCTTCAGGGTGCCGTTACGGAATTTGATGGTCCACATGATAGAGTCGGTGCCGCGCAGGGGCTGAACGGAGCCGCCCAAGGGCACGATGTCGGCATAATGGCGGACTTCAATGGCCTGTTGCGGGCAGATCTTCACGCAGGAATAGCATTCCCAGCATTGCTCGGGTTCTTGGTTGAATGCCTTCATGGCATGGCCAGTTTCAGAACCGTCCTTGTCCAGCTTCATCAGGTCGTGCGGGCAGATGTACATGCAAGCGGTCTTGTCCTGACCTTTGCAGCCGTCGCACTTGTCTGTACGAACGTAGGTTGGCATTATCAAATCTCCTAGTTAGCTAACAATCCGCGATCGTCGCGGTCCGATTAGAACTTGAACCTG